>NZ_JAUOER010000057.1:0-632 GCF_031932025.1 Shewanella sp. SP2S2-4 | reverse complement strand
CGACTTCTATTTATCCGAAAATAAGTAGTAAGTCTTTGTACATATTGCTATGAACACTCATCACTCTCGTGAAAGAATTGGTTGATTTAAATTTTTGACTGCCAACCCGAAGGTTAAGCAGTTTCGATTAACTCAACACCTGTGAGTGTCCACACAGATTTGCTTGATAAATTGTTAAAGAGCGTTGACCACACACTGAGTTTTCAGCGGGTCAGGGCTGCGTATTCTACGCATTCCCGTTAATGCGTCAAGTAGTTTTTTCAACTTTCTCAACACTCATCGTTTAGCTCGCTAACCGATGAACTGCTTGGCTTTCTTTGCTTAACTTGCGTTCCGCTGTCTGCCGTGTCAGTGGATGCGCATTATAGGGAGATTGAGAAAGTCCGCAAGGGCTTTTTTGAGAAAATTGGATCTTTTTTTAATACTTTCAGTTAGTCACACAATACCCCCACTTTATCCTCAGACTTATCCACAAATGGGGTTTTAACGGTTAAATTTGCTACAGCCTTGGGTTAACTGTAGTGACTATCAATAAGAGTAAAACGTGGTTCAATCGAGAATAACGACAATTAGCTATATAAAGAAGAGTAAGAATGTAATCCGAACGGCACGAGAGTAAGCGCGAGGCGTAT
>NZ_JAUOER010000056.1:0-635 GCF_031932025.1 Shewanella sp. SP2S2-4 | reverse complement strand
ATAATCTTAATTGATTAGTATAGAATTGCTGATATGGCTCAGTCGGTAGAGCGCATCCTTGGTAAGGATGAGGTCCCCAGTTCGATTCTGGGTATCAGCACCATTACAATCTAGTGTCATTTCCTAGAACACAAAATTTGCTTGGTGACAATAGCCTTGTGGAACCACCTGATTCCATCCCGAACTCAGAAGTGAAACGCAAACGCGCCGATGGTAGTGTGGGGTCTCCCCATGTGAGAGTAGGTCATCGCCAAGCGCCTAATTATCTAGTAGAGATGTAACGAAGCCAGCTTAATAAGCTGGCTTTTTTGCGTCTGAGGTTTGTAAAAATCAGCCTAATACCATTCCGCATTAAAGTTCAGTCACCTTTGCCCATTCCCGAGAGCACATTTTTACCACGCGTTTTGTACAACTGATAAAGCTGTTCCATGCCTGGCTGCAGGCATCCACTATGTCCTCATATCCTTTAATACCATTCCGCATTAAAGTTCAGTCACCTTTGCCCATTCCCGAGAGCACATTTTTACCACGCGTTTTGTACAACTGATAAAGCTGTTCCATGCCTGGCTGCAGGCATCCACTATGTCCTCATATCCTTTAAAACAGCGATTGGCGAGATAATGTTGGCGCAGCCA
>NZ_JAUOER010000055.1:0-826 GCF_031932025.1 Shewanella sp. SP2S2-4 | reverse complement strand
AAGTTGGTTGAGCTTCAATGCGGCCACTGGATTGTTAAGTGGCACGCCCAGCAATGCCGATGTGGGCAGTCATGCGGTGACACTGAAAGTCACCGACACGGACGGCTTAACGGCAGAGCAAAGCTTCAGCATTCAAGTGACCAACGTCAACGATGCGCCGACGATTAGTTCAACGGCTATCACTGCTGCCACTCAAGATGCGGCGTACAGCTACACCTTTGCGGCGAGTGATACCGATGTGGGCGATGTACTGACGTTGAGCGCGGTGACTAAACCCAGTTGGTTGAGCTTCAATGTTGCCACTGGATTGTTAAGTGGCACGCCAAGTAATGCCGATGTGGGCAGCCATGCGGTGACACTGAAAGTCACCGACACGGACGGCTTAACGGCAGAGCAAAGCTTCAGCATTCAAGTGACCAACGTCAACGATGCGCCGACGATTAGTTCAACAGCTATCACTGCTGCCACTCAAGATGCGGCGTACAGCTACAGCTTTGCGGCGAGTGATACCGATGTGGGCGATGTACTGACGTTGAGCGCGGTGACTAAACCCAGTTGGTTGAGCTTCAATGTTGCCACTGGATTGTTAAGCGGCACGCCCAGCAATGCCGATGTGGGCAGCCATGCGGTGACACTGAAAGTCACCGACACGGACGGTTTAACGGCAGAGCAAAGCTTCAGCATCACGGTCACTAACGTCAACGATGCGCCGACGATTAGTTCAACGGCCATCACAGCTGCCACTCAAGATACCGCGTACAGCTATAGCTTCGCGGCGAGTGATACCGATGTGGGCGATGTACTGACATTGAGCGCGGTGACTAAA
>NZ_JAUOER010000054.1:0-845 GCF_031932025.1 Shewanella sp. SP2S2-4 | reverse complement strand
TGCCTGAGGTATCGAGGCTGAAGTGGCCGAGGCCGTTGCTGCCCGCGATGTCAGTCTGCGCCATGAAATGCGCTTCGCCGCTGTCGACATCGCTGATCGTCAGCTGGCCGTTGGCTTGTAGATGACCGGTGGTGACGGCCGTGTCCTCGGTGACGGTCGCGATGTCCACGCCGCCGATCACCGCGCCATCTGCGGCGCCCGTCACCGTGATCGTGAGGTTTTGCGTGCTGGTCGCACCATCGCGGTCGGTCACAGTGATGGGGATCACCACGTCCTGCGTCTGGCCAGCGGCCAGATGTTGGTAGCTGGCATGACCCGGATCAAAGCTGTAGCTGCCGTCGGCGTTGAGCGTGAAGCCGTCGACTGGCTGGGCGATAGAGAAGGTTTGTGTGTCGCCGGCGTCCACATCAGTGGCGACCATGTGGCCGCTGAGCTGCGTACCGTCTTCGGTCACGGCCTGCGTCTGTGCTTGCAGCACCGGAACGTCGTTCGTGCCCTGCAGCATGACCGTGATCGTGTGCGTCGTGCCGTCAGCGCTGGTCACTGTCAGCGTGTCGGTCAGGCTCTCGCCTGACTTCAGCTGCTGGATCGCCGTCTGGGTGTTGTCGGCTGTGTAGGTCCAGGCACCTGTTGAATTGAGGCTGAAGTGCCCGTAGCCGGCGCTGCCGGCCACATCGGTCTGCACCGTGAAGTGCTCCTCGCCGCTGTCTACATCGCTGATCGTCAGCTGGCCGTTGGCTTGCAGATGGCCACTCAGGACGGGCTGGTCCTCTGTCACACTGCCGACGTCCACTCCGCCGATCACGGCGCCATCTGCGGCTCCCGTGACGGTGATCGTGAGGTTT
>NZ_JAUOER010000053.1:0-966 GCF_031932025.1 Shewanella sp. SP2S2-4 | reverse complement strand
CCCACATCACCCATGCTGGCTCGGATACCATAGCTCGATAGCAGCCTACCGAATTGCTTACTGGTATATTGCGAGCCTCGGTCACTGTGAAATACCAACCCTCTGGCCGGTTGGCGCAGGTTGTAGGCTTTTATTAATGCCTTGGATATCAAATCTGTGGTCATGCGTTTGTCTATGTGCCATCCCACAATCCGGCGCGAATATAAATCCATCACCACTGCTAAATACATCCAGCCTTCACCCGTCTTTAAATAGGTCACGTCACCCGCCCAGACCTGATTAGCCGATACTGGATTAAAGTTCATGTTTAACAGGTTATCAGCCACTGCATCTGAGTGTTTTCGCTGTGTCGTCACCTTGTAAGCACATCGCTGGGTTACTTTGAGTCGAAGGCGGTGCATAATTTTACGAACGAGATAGCGACCAACCTGGTAGCCTTCCTTGCGCAATTTCTTCACCATTTCACGATTCCCTAAGCTGCCTCGACTTTGCTTAAATAGCTGTCGAACAAGGCGATAAAGCTTCAGTGTTTCAAGGCTTATCACGTTTGCAGGGCGTTTATGCCAATCGTAATAGCCTGACTTACTGACACTCATTACTCGACATAACAGTGCTATGGGGAATAGGTGAGATTGCAGTTTGATGAAACGAAATCTTACTTCATTTCTCTCGCAAAGAAGGCGCTTGCCTTTTTTAGAATTTCTTTCTCCATTCGTAATTCTTTGTTTTCTTTACGTAATCGCTTTAGCTCATCACGCTCAGACTCTTCTAAGGTGATACCTTGTTGCAGGGCTTGGTGTTTTTCCTTCCAGTTGTAAAGCAGGCTCGTGCTAACTCCAAGAGACTTTGCCGCATCGGCAACGCTATAACCTTGCTCTAGCACCATCAAGACGGCTTCATCTTTAAATGCCTGCGGATAACTCTTATGTGATTTTTTCAGACTCATATAGACCTCTTAATTTATTG
>NZ_JAUOER010000052.1:0-1119 GCF_031932025.1 Shewanella sp. SP2S2-4 | reverse complement strand
AGCCTAATCCATGTCCTTATTTGAACACTTGAAACTCATCGAAGACCCTCGCTCTCACATCAACCTAGATCATGATTTAGTTGATATTATTTTTCTTGTTTTAGCCGCAATCGCTTCAGGTTGTGATGGCTGGCAAGCTATTGAAGAATTCGGCCAAGAGAATCTATCTTGGCTGCGTCAACATCGAAATTTTGATAAAGGGATCCCAACTCGGCATTCCATTGCTCGGATCATTAAAGTGATCGATACCGAAATATTGGTTATGACACTCTTTAGTTGGGCAAATAGTTTAAGAGAAACCTCATCCAAGCCATTAATCGCTATTGACGGCAAAACCTTGCGGGGTGCTGTTAATCAACATGGTGCTAAAAATGCGCTACACCTCGTTTCGGCCTTTGATACCGAACAAGGAATTGTGCTGTATCAGCAAGATACACAGACCAAAGGTAACGAAATCGCAACGGTTCAAGCGCTGTTGCACATGTTAGACATTAAAGATGCTGTTGTAACCTTTGATGCACTTCACTGCCAGCGGGAAACGCTTCAACAAATCATCAAAGCTAAAGGCGACTATGTTGTTCAGGTAAAAGGCAACCAACCGCTACTGAGGCAGGCCATTGAGATGCAATTTCAACCTCACTGGGATAACGACGGCGTCGACATATTAAGTATCGAAGAGGATGACAAGGGGCATGGCCGTAAGGAGCGTCGCACAACGTTTCAAATTCCTGCAAAGCTGCCACAGGCGCTCGCGAAAAAGTGGCCATCAGCCAAGTCACTCATTGCAGTTGAACGTCAACGAACATGTAAAGGCATTGCAACCATAAATACGGATTATTACTTAAGTTCCTTACCTTTAGACGTCGAACTTGCAGCCAAAGCGGTGCGTCAGCATTGGCACATCGAGAACCAGCAACACTGGGTGCTTGACGTCACTTTTAGGGAAGACTGTTCAAGGATTGGTGACCGTGAAAACGCGAAGAAGATGGCGCTATTTCGTCGTATCGTGCTGAACCTTTTAGAGCAACATCCGCTAAAAGCCAGCAAACCAACCAAGATGAGAAAGGCTGCATGGAATGGCGATTTTAGGAGCGAGATTTTCTTTGGTTAAGAGATTTA
>NZ_JAUOER010000051.1:0-1163 GCF_031932025.1 Shewanella sp. SP2S2-4 | reverse complement strand
GAGCAGCAAGATGTGCAACTGCTCCACCGCATGCGCGAACGATTAACTAAACAATCAACCGCCTTAATCAATCAAGTCAGAGGGATGTTAGCGGAATACGGCATTGTGATAACCAAAAGTAAATCGGCTTTTAAAGTACAGTTCCCAGATATTTTAGCGGATGAAACCAATGCGCTGACTACCAAAGGTCGGGCCATTTTTTATCAGTTATATGAAGAGTTTAGTGATATAGAAAAACGGCTTAAGGGTTGTGACGTTCAAGTGCTCACTGAAACTAAGAATAATGTGATTTGCCAGCGTTTAGAAACTATCCCTGGTATTGGCCCAGTCACCGCTACCGCCTTTTATGCGGCCGTCGGTGATGGTAAAGATTTCAGTAATGGTAGACACTTTTCAGCTTGGTGTGGCTTGGTTCCCAAGCAACACAGCAGTGGAGGTAAAGATAACCTCCTTGGAATAAGCAAGCGGGGAAATGCTTACTTACGTACCCTGTTCATCCACGGCGCCAGAGCAGTGTTACAGCACAGTTGTCATAAACAGGATAAATTTAGTTGCTGGGCAATCCAGTTAGCAGAACGCCGAGGTTTTAACCGAGCCTGTGTAGCCGTCGCCAATAAACTCGCGAGAATGGCATGGGTTATCGCGGCGCATGACGAAGAATATCGACTTCCAGTATAGTGCTGAATAGATTCAATAAACGTTAATAATTAACCAACCAGCAAGCTGCTAAGACACTTGAATTGATGATGAGACAGTCAGACTGATCTACTGAAAACCTTAGCTCGGTATAGGCTCATAATGAAGCCGCAAGGATGATAAGGACAGTAGAAGCAGATATCCATCAGGGCCAGAGGCATACCTCAATAACAGGCCGAATATATGGGTGCAATGAACTCTTCTCAAAATCGCTATCGAATGTCTTGCAAACCGGATGGGTCCATATATGCCTAGCTGGGCTATTAAGCAGGGATGCTGTTGGACGGGACGGCCGCGACGATTGAAATAGATAAATTCCAGATACGAAAAAGCCCTAACATTGCTGTTAGGGCTTATCGAAATGTTGGCGGAGCGGACGGGACTCGAACCCGCGACCCCCGGCGTGACAGGCCGGTATTCTAACCAACTGAACTACCGCTCCTTTAGTCTAACGTTTGCACGTTAAC
>NZ_JAUOER010000050.1:0-1596 GCF_031932025.1 Shewanella sp. SP2S2-4 | reverse complement strand
GGCCAGAGGTTATTTTGTAGATACAGTAGGGGTTAATGAAGAAATCATTAGACGATATGTGCGCCATCAAGATAAACAAGATCAGGAACATGAGGCTCAATTGTCGTTGCAGATGATGTAGTTTTTGGAATAGCCCCTTCCAGGGGCAAGTCAAAGCCGCCTTCTAAGAAGGCGGATTCTTTACAATCTTGAATTGCATCGATTATTATATCTTCTGCTGCTGTGCGAAAATCAAGATTTTCACCCAAGATATCAATCATTTCGAGATCATCACTTGCTTTTTTTTCCGTGTATCTTGTTTTAGTTTTTTTATCAAAGCGAAAGATACCTGAGTGTTTTAACGCGTTGTATACTTTTCTATCTTCAACTCGCGAAACGCACCTAATGTGTTCTTTATTCCTCTCAGTAAGTAGTTTTGCATCCCATGTTATTTTGAGTTTGTTGTTATCCATTTTTACACATGCTTCACGTAGTTTGATAATTCGATCCGCTCGTTCTCTCGCTTGTGTCGGTCGTCCTTGTTCTTCAAGTAATGGTTCACAAATGTACATCGCAGAACCTGCAAGTATAATTGCTTGGATGTAGTCGAAATCATCTTGAGCTTCAATGTACGATTTAGCAGCACGATAAAGCATATTAGGTGCTATTTCGAGTTTGTTCATTTTGACACCTTCCATTCATCGAGAAGTAATACGATATTTTTATCGCGGTGTTTGTTATTGCTGTTTTCTCTGCACTCGATCCCATTCAGCTTTAAGCATTAAGGGTACGATGCACTGAAACTTTGCAAGTTTTGTTTTGATAAGAGGTTCGTTTGTAAGTGCTTGATATACCCTATTTTCTGAGATGAATGCATCATTTATAAAGATGATTAACTCTAAAATATCATTATCTAAAGCTTTATCATTTAAACTGTTTGCGTCTTTATCGGGGTTAAGCATAAAACTAATCTTAACTTTCTTTTCAATTAGTTCAGATTCAAGTTTCTTAAGCTTTGCATACGTGGGTTTGACACTGTCAAAGTCTTCTCTTACTTGTCTCTCGTGCATTTTTAATTCTTTGTACTCATCATTGTTACTTTCTAAGAGGATTCGTGGCAATCCGCTATTTTCTTCACGGAATTCAGCTCGAAAATTAGCGCACTGTCTTTCAGCACTTTTCAAACTTTTAACTATTATAAGTATATCTTTCTCGATTTCATAAAAATGGAGCAGTTGAGTTGCGACTCTGACATAACTACTAGCTTCATCTCGAAAGGTATTAATCCACTTTTGACGAAATTCATCAATTACGACTTTGTGCCGTTCTTCATGTTCATTTTTAGCAAGTTGGATTTGGCTTTTTAATAAATCATCATTTTGTTTCTCTTGAGTTTGCAAAAGAGCGAGATGTTCATGCTTACGCTGTTCTGCATCTATTTTGATTTGTTCAAGCTGCTTATCTGTTTCTCTTCGTAGAGTCCGATGAAGAAAATAGAGTGAGAGTCCAATCGAGCCTCCGATACTAACTATCACCGCCCAAAAATTAATCCACGCGGGATCGTTAGGTGAGTCCATAAAAAGATGTAAATCGACATCTCTATTTTTGAGCGATTCA
>NZ_JAUOER010000049.1:0-1632 GCF_031932025.1 Shewanella sp. SP2S2-4 | reverse complement strand
TAGCAAATTTGCGAGCTGATGAACAAGAACATCATATGAGGCGTAGGCTAGAGGTGAGTTGGCACAAGACGACGAAACCACGTGATCTAATGGCCACCGTAAATGATGCAGCAGTGCAAAGAAAGTTCATGTTCTTATCTGGGGAGATCTGCTTAACACGCGATCGGTCAATAACCAGTAAGGCTCTGGTCTATTAAGTGCCTTGGCTTTTCAATCTCATCGACTGAAAAGAGCGAACCAGATGAAAACCGATAGCGCATGACGGGGTAACTCGGTATGTGATTAAGCAGAAGTCAGCAGACGGCATAGTAGCCCAACGCCCATCGTAATGGTTGGGATATGGTGAAGGCCTGAACATTTAGAAGAAGGAGGAGTCTTGTCAAACTTGTCGATACCCACTACGTCGCCAGACGATTACTATCGGCAGCGTATTGATATGCAACCGGCCTTCAACAGCGATTTATTCCAACAACTACTCGAACCTGAAAATCTACACCGAGCTTGGCGTCAAGTTAAAGCCAATAAAGGCGCGGCTGGCATCGATGGCATGACTATCGAAGCCTTCCCGCTTTGGATGCAACAAGGCGGTTGGCAACGGTGTAAATCTCTACTGGAACGAGGTGAATATAACCCTTCAGCAGTCAGACGCGTAGAGATCGACAAACCCGATGGCGGTAAACGCAAACTGGGTATCCCTAACGTCATTGATCGTGTGATACAGCAAGCTATTGCTCAAATTCTCACGCCGTTGTTTGACCCTTTCTTCTCGGCTAATAGCTTCGGCTTTAGACCGAATAGGAATGCCAAACAAGCGGTCTTGCAAGTCAGAGATATCATCAAACAGAAGCGCAAATTTGCCGTCGATGTTGATCTGTCCAAGTTCTTTGATCGAGTAAATCACGACCTGTTGATGACTCAATTGAGGATCAAGGTACAGGATAAGCGTCTGCTGGCGCTTATTGGTAAATACCTGCGAGCTGGTGTGATGGTCAACGACCAATTTGAAGCAAGCTTCGAAGGCGTGCCTCAAGGCGGCCCACTCTCGCCATTACTCTCTAACATTATGTTGGACAGTCTTGATAAAGAGCTGGAAAGCCGAGGGCACAAATTCGCCCGCTACGCGGACGACTTTATCATTTTGGTAAAGTCTATTCGAGCGGGAGAGCGGGTACTCAAGAGTATTACTCGCTACCTTGCCACTAAGCTAAAATTGGTTGTTAATGAACAGAAAAGCCAAGTGGTAGAGGTAGGTCAAAGCAAGTTCCTCGGTTTTACCTTTAACCGCGGGAAGATCCAGTGGCATGCTAAAACATTACACATTTTTAAACAAAAGATGAAACGCCTGACGAACCGAAATTGGGGCGTTAGCATGGGATATCAATTGTTTAAAGTACGGCAATACATGCAAGGCTGGATCAACTACTTTGGCATAGCCAACGCTTATCAAGGGTGTGTCGATTTAGACCATTGGATCCGTCGTCGAGTGCGTATGTGCTACTGGCGTCAGTGGCGAAAACCGCGGACTAAGGTACAAAACTTACTTAAACGTGGCGTCAGGATCCAAGCTGCCGTTGCTTGTGGGATCACAAGTAAAGGCCCATGGCGGAGCTCGAAAACACCAGGAATACAGCA
>NZ_JAUOER010000048.1:0-3217 GCF_031932025.1 Shewanella sp. SP2S2-4 | reverse complement strand
ACCTTTACCTTGCCGTTTGAATTAAGAGCCATAGCGAAATCGCAACCCGAGCCGTTCTATCACGCCATGTTTACCGTGGCAGCAGGCGTACTCAAAGATTTTGCAGCACGCTCCCCTAAGCTCAGTGGTGACATCGGCTTCACCGGCGTACTGCATACTCACAGTCGGCGCAGAGACTACCATCCACATCTGCACTTCATTATCCCAGCAGGGAGCTACCACTCAGGCAAGCGGCAATGGCGCAAGTGTCAAACCCATTACTTATTTAACGCCTTTAATCTTGCCAAGGTGTGGCGAGCACGTTTACTGGCTTATCTGAGTGACACGCTTCAGCTTAAACTGCCACATCAATCCCAGTCGAAATGGGTGGTCGATTGTCAGTTCGTCGGTAAAGGTGCGCCTGCACTGCAATATCTGTCGCGCTACCTTTATCGGGGCGTTTTACCCGACAGCAGTATTTGTCGTCATGTCGATAATCAGGTGAGCTTTACCTATCAAGACAGTCAGACTCGCTGCCAACAAGTACGCAGCTTGCCCGCGGTCGAATTTCTGTGGTTGATATTACAACATGTGTTACCCAAAGGATTACGGCGAGTACGAGACTATGGCTTACTGCGAGGCAATGCCAAAAAGCTACGGCAACAAATCCAACTGATGTTGGCTGTCGCAGGTGCAGTGTTCCCCATGTTACCTGAGGTCAAACGTACCTTAGCCGTGCGCTATTGCCCTTGCTGCCATCAAGCTATGCATTTTATGGGTGTTCATATGCGTCATCGACCGACAGGCGCTAATATCACCGCTTAAGGCGAGAAGTATAAGGATAACGGGTTAACCAAACAGAATGAGGACTCGATAACAGCTTGATGAACAAGTGATAAAAATATTAGCTCGTTCGCTAAGGGCGGGTCATGTCTGCAAAAAGTTTCTTTCAAAATAAGACCTTCGCCAGTACAAATTCTCAATCCGCTATTTGCATAATAAAGTGTCAACAATCAACATCGGGCTTGTTCAACACTTGGGATAAGGTCGCGGCTACGCGCGGCCTATCCTTATTTGTTATATTCCGTTCTAACCACTACACCTTTGATTATTTTTAGCCTGATTACATATTACATTGAGAATATTTTCACCGGCTTCTTTATATCCATTACTAGATAAATAGCCAGATATTTCAAACAGTGAATCTATGCCTTCTGAAGATTGATTAATTGTGAAAGCTATGTGCTTATTAAGTTCTTCAGTCGCATTCCCAGAAATAGCATAATGAGCTACTAACTTTTGCAAGGTTTCGATTGGAACAGAAACCTTAAACCCAAACTTTTTAGATAAATCTGTATAGTGTTTTTTTAAACCGTTTAACCCTGAAGTTTTTACTTCGTAGGTTGGTTCCCAGCCCGCAAATGTTGATTGTAAAGCATATTGCATAGAAGAATGTTTAGTGGTTCTATGAGATTGCTCTGGAAATTTTTTGAATTCAAAAGAGCTTTTAGATAAGTTACTTAACTTCTGAGTTAATTCAGTAAAAGGGTTTTGCATATGCTCACCTTCATTTGCGATGGTGATCGTAAGAGGAGCTTTCTTTTTTAAAGCCTCAATTTTTGATTTGGATACCATATCTAAGATGTAATTATCGTCAAGAGAAGGACTGAAAGCGAAGTATTTAGAAAAACCAGGATTATTACTTAACCAACAATCTAAGACGAAACGGCCTGAATTAGAATGCCCAGATAGAATTGTATAAGGCGCAACTCGGTAATTATCATTAACAAAAGATACGACTTCTGTCGCAAGAAACTCAGCAAAGGGCGTTGTTTTTCCATTTTCAGGGCTAAGTTCTTTTCCTCTACTTTCGATACCTACAACTATAAAGTTTGGAATTTGATCTTCTAATAGATCAATAGTCGATAGGGTTGAAAGCATATCCCATTGACCGTGTAGTACGTATAATACTGGATACGAATTATCTTCATCGTGATATTTCTTTGGGAGTTTTATAAATAAGTTTCTCTCTTCCCCAAGTGTACCGGACTTTAACTTAATTTCCTCAGCTAACATTAAATCTGATGCAAATGAAAACTGTGAACAAAGTAAAACAAAACTAAAAATAAATACTCTCATTTATAACTCTCCATGCTGATGAAACTCTAGGAATATAACGCCGCAATCAACTGCGTAGCAAGCTGGCGCTGGTTTTGCCGGGTTTATGGCAAAACGAGTGACAGGTTGCGGAGTCAGATTGCATTGCCTTGTTATATGCGTATTTAATTGTCACTCTACAACCTGCCAATCATCTGCAAGTAACTCTGATACAGTAAATATATAAGGAACAGAGTCTACTCCATTCGAAAACGCAATACGTTTTAGACTGAATTTTTCGGCAATGAAATGCGTTGCAATTTGTGGGATCAGTAAAAATACAGTTTCAGATTTTTGAATAAACTCAAAATCTACTTCAGGCCTGAAGTTTGCGTCATGTACCACTTTGTGACGAATGGAAAAAGTTTTTAAAATAACGTCATACCAATCATCTATAAGCTTGTCCATAACCAAACCGCCTGCTACTTTTCCATTAATACCGCAAGGCCCTATATCAGTCGAACATATATATTTTAAAAAGCTAGTGCCCCATACCTTATCGTAGGCATCTTCGAGATCATTTATATTTTGAAAATTAAAACTTTTACTCAAAAGCTCTGGCAAATCAATTTTGTCATCTTCAAATGTATCTATCGCAGGCTTCATACTTTCCATTAAACGACTAGTAAGGCTTTCATCCTTGCTATGTACATAGACAAAAACATCTCGAAAAAATGTCTCCCAGCAACTGACTAGAAATACATAATATTGGCGATATGCTATTTCCAATAATTTCCTTTTTTCACTGTCACTTGTGATGAACGAATGCATTAAGCTGCAGCTTTCATAGAAATTGAGCTGATGTGAAAAAAAGAAATCATCAATAGACTTCCTACTGTCCCGAAGAGCAATTAATTCATCAACAACTTTATCAGTCTTCTTTCTTACTCTTCTCAAACTAATTCCTTAAAAACTCCGAGCATATAACGCCCGGCTAAGCCGACGGAACGGAGTTGATTGTTTTGTGCGAGCGTAGCGAAAAAGCACAAAACGAGCAACGCAGTGGAGGTCGGTTTGAGCCGTTTGTGTACGCCCAGCATGGGCATGAACTAATGAGGTGAAAGTCCTCTGTAGGAAGGTC
>NZ_JAUOER010000047.1:0-3292 GCF_031932025.1 Shewanella sp. SP2S2-4 | reverse complement strand
TTGTATGGTTAAGCCTCTCGAGTCATTAGTACATGTTAGCTCAACGCCTCACAACGCTTACACACCATGCCTATCAACGTCCTAGTCTCGAACGGCTCTTTAGAGGAATTAAATTCCTAGGGATGACTCATCTTAGGGCTCGCTTCCCGCTTAGATGCTTTCAGCGGTTATCGATTCCGAACGTAGCTACCGGGCAATGCCATTGGCATGACAACCCGAACACCAGCGGTTCGTCCACTCCGGTCCTCTCGTACTAGGAGCAGCTCCCTTCAATCATCCAACGCCCACGGCAGATAGGGACCGAACTGTCTCACGACGTTCTGAACCCAGCTCGCGTACCACTTTAAATGGCGAACAGCCATACCCTTGGGACCGACTTCAGCCCCAGGATGTGATGAGCCGACATCGAGGTGCCAAACACCGCCGTCGATATGAACTCTTGGGCGGTATCAGCCTGTTATCCCCGGAGTACCTTTTATCCGTTGAGCGATGGCCCTTCCATTCAGAACCACCGGATCACTATGACCTACTTTCGTACCTGCTCGACGTGTATGTCTCGCAGTTAAGCTGGCTTATGCCATTGCACTAACCGTACGATGTCCGACCGTACTTAGCCAACCTTCGTGCTCCTCCGTTACTCTTTGGGAGGAGACCGCCCCAGTCAAACTACCCACCAGGCACTGTCCCTAATCCCGATAAGGGACCTAGGTTAGAACATCAAAACTACAAGGGTGGTATTTCAAGGACGACTCCATCATGACTAGCGTCACAACTTCAAAGTCTCCCACCTATCCTACACATGTAGGTTCAATGTTCAGTGCCAAGCTATAGTAAAGGTTCACGGGGTCTTTCCGTCTAGCCGCGGGTATACGGCATCTTCACCGCAATTTCAACTTCACTGAGTCTCGGCTGGAGACAGCGTGGCCATCATTACGCCATTCGTGCAGGTCGGAACTTACCCGACAAGGAATTTCGCTACCTTAGGACCGTTATAGTTACGGCCGCCGTTTACCGGGGCTTCGATCATGAGCTTCTCTTGCGATAACCCAATCAATTAACCTTCCGGCACCGGGCAGGCGTCACACCGTATACTTCCTCTTGCGAGTTTGCACAGTGCTGTGTTTTTGATAAACAGTTGCAGCCACCTGGTATCTGCGACTCCCGTCAGCTTAGAGAGCAAGTCTCATCACCAACAAGAGCGTACCTTCTCCCGAAGTTACGGTACCATTTTGCCTAGTTCCTTCAGCCGAGTTCTCTCAAGCGCCTTGGTATTCTCTACCCGACCACCTGTGTCGGTTTGGGGTACGATTCCCACTAACCTGAAGCTTAGAAGATTTTCCTGGAAGCATGGCATCAACTACTTCAGTCCCTTAGGACCTCGTCATCAGCTCTCAGTGTGTACATTAAAGTACGTGTCCCCGGATTTGCCTAAGAACACCACCTACCACCTTAAACGCGGACTACCAACGCCGCGCTAGCCTAGCCTTCTCCGTCTCTCCATCGCAGTTAGCGGAAGTACAGAAATATTAATCTGTTTCCCATCGATTACGCCTTTCGGCCTCACCTTAGGGGTCGACTCACCCTGCCCCGATTAACGTTGGACAGGAACCCTTGGTCTTTCGGCGAGGGGGTTTTTCACCCCCTTTATCGTTACTCATGTCAGCATTCGCACTTCTGATACCTCCAGCGTGGGTTACCCCTTCACCTTCAACGGCTTACAGAACGCTCCTCTACCGCGCACAGTAAACTGTGCACCCGTAGCTTCGGTGACTAGCTTAGCCCCGTTACATCTTCCGCGCAGGCCGACTCGACTAGTGAGCTATTACGCTTTCTTTAAATGATGGCTGCTTCTAAGCCAACATCCTAGCTGTCTAAGCCTTCCCACATCGTTTCCCACTTAGCTAGTACTTTGGGACCTTAGCTGACGGTCTGGGTTGTTTCCCTTTTGACGACGGACGTTAGCACCCGCCGTCTGTCTCCCGAGTAGTACTCATTGGTATTCGGAGTTTGCAAAGGGTTGGTAAGTCGGGATGACCCCCTAGCCTTAACAGTGCTCTACCCCCAATGGTATTCGCTCGAGGCGCTACCTAAATAGCTTTCGAGGAGAACCAGATATCTCCCGGTTTGATTGGCCTTTCACCCCCAGCCACAAGTCATCCGCTAATTTTTCAACATTAGTCGGTTCGGTCCTCCAGTTGATGTTACTCAACCTTCAACCTGCCCATGGCTAGATCACCGGGTTTCGGGTCTACACCTTGCAACTAAACGCGCAGTTAACACTCGGTTTCCCTACGGCTCCGCTATTCGCTTAACCTCGCTACAAAATGTAAGTCGCTGACCCATTATACAAAAGGTACGCAGTCACGGTCTCAAGAACCGCTCCCACTGCTTGTACGTATACGGTTTCAGGTTCTATTTCACTCCCCTCACAGGGGTTCTTTTCGCCTTTCCCTCACGGTACTGGTTCACTATCGGTCAGTCAGGAGTATTTAGCCTTGGAGGATGGTCCCCCCATATTCAAACAGGATGTCACGTGTCCCGCCTTACTCGTTTTCATCAATGGTTAGTTTTCATGTACGGGGCTATCACCCTGTGCCGCTGTGCTTTCCAACACATTCCACTAACACCCCACTGACTTAAGGGCTAATCCCCGTTCGCTCGCCGCTACTAGGGGAATCTCGGTTGATTTCTTTTCCTCCGGGTACTTAGATGTTTCAGTTCCCCGGGTTCGCCTCGCAACACTATGTATTCATGTTGCGATAACAGCTTGTGCTGCTGGGTTCCCCCATTCGGACATCGTTAGCTCAAATGCTTGTTACTAGCTCGCCAACGCTTTTCGCAAGTTACTACGTCCTTCATCGCCTCTGACTGCCAAGGCATCCACCGTATACGCTTAGTCGCTTAACCATACAACCCAAATGAGTTTCACTTGAATTGTTGCGACCAGCTGGTTTTACTTGTCTCACTTCTGACCAAAGAAGTGGACGCGCCTTAGACGTAAACTATTCAGCAAAGAATAATTTACTTTTGAATATTCAAGACACTTAATAAAGTGTTTGAGAACTCATGATGCAAACGTTTCCACGTTTACATCGGTTTGTAAGTAACATGACGACAGACATCATCACGTTACATACTATCAGCTTTCCAAATTGTTAAAGAACAATGCGTACCGGCTCGCGGCGCATTCAGCTCTGACTTCTCCTAAGAGAAGATAAACAAGCAATCTGTGTGAACACTCAAAAACACGGATGTTTTTGTGTCGACTCGGCACGGATGCCATGTTGTCGAC
>NZ_JAUOER010000046.1:0-3978 GCF_031932025.1 Shewanella sp. SP2S2-4 | reverse complement strand
TGGGGCTTAATACGTTCAAATTTAGCTTTAGCCATGGTAATGCCTCAGTCCAAGAATCTTGGTGATGAAAACTAACATATAGAAAAAATCCGATGCATTAAAATGACATCGAACCGATTATGTTTAGGCGTAGGAGCTAAATTTAGAGAGGCTGGTGCTGATAGGCAGATTCGAACTGCCGACCTCACCCTTACCAAGGGTGTGCTCTACCAACTGAGCCATATCAGCAACTAATTTGGAGCGGACAGCGGGAATCGAACCCGCGTTATCAGCTTGGAAGGCTGGAGTAATACCATTATACGATGTCCGCGCAACCTAACTAAGGCTACCTAACTACCTAGAAAAAAGTGGTGGAGGGAGAAGGATTCGAACCTTCGAAGGCTGAGCCGTCAGATTTACAGTCTGATCCCTTTGGCCACTCGGGAACCCCTCCACAGAAAATGGTGCCGGCACCAAGAGTCGAACTCGGGACCTACTGATTACAAGTCAGTTGCTCTACCAACTGAGCTATGCCGGCATTATCATTTCGGAACGGGATATTAGGTAAATGCGCTCCCAAGTGCAAGTAAAAAACACCTATTTACGTAAAAAAAGCGCTCGAACGGTGTTTTTTTACACGTTATCCAAGTTTGCCGACCAATTAAACAGCGAATACATCAAACGGTAACGGAAACACGGCTGCAATCACCCATTTAGTATTGTTCCGAATAATTCCATAGTGTACTGTGCCTTTCCTAAGCTGAGGAAAGCCAATGACTTCTAAAAATTCAATTCAAAAAGCACTCTATCTCGCCTTTGAGCGCCTGCAATGGTCTGAGTTACGAGATTCAGTGCCGCTGACGCTGAGCGAGCAAGACTTGGAAAACCTTAGAGGCATTAATGAGAAGATATCCTTATCGGAAGTCACAGATATTTATCTTCCCCTTAGTCGGCTGCTAAATCTAATAGTCAAAGCTAAGCAACAACGTGGCTTAGTCGTTGATGAGTTCCTTGGCCAAAAGCCATCAAAAAGCCCTTACATCATTAGCATTGCTGGCAGTGTCGCCGTCGGCAAAAGTACCACAGCGCGCATATTGCAAGCCTTACTACAGCACTGGCCTGAGCACCCTAAGGTCGATCTGGTGACCACGGATGGCTTTTTGTATCCACTGGCAGACTTGAAGCGTAAAGGCTTGTTACAGCGTAAGGGATTTCCGGAAAGCTACGATATGAAAATGCTGGTTGAGTTTATCTCCGCCGTGAAATCCGGTCAGCCACATGTGAAAGCCCCTATCTATTCACACGTCACCTATGATCGAGTGAAGAATCAACACCAAACCGTTTCCCAGCCAGACATCTTAATTTTGGAAGGCTTGAATGTATTGCAGACAGGACTCGATTCACCAGTTGATACCCGTCGTCCTTTCGTCTCTGATTTTGTCGACTTTTCTATTTATGTCGATGCACAAGAGCCATTACTCAAACAATGGTACAAAGAACGCTTCTTGCAATTCCGCTCTGGTGCCTTCAGTGACAAGAAATCCTATTTCCATCACTATTCGTCGCTAACCGATGATGAAGCTAATACCATTGCTGCCAATATTTGGGACACGATTAACGGTCCCAACCTGCAATTGAATATTCAACCAACCCGTGAAAGGGCCCATTTGATCCTACAAAAAGGTCAGGATCATTTGATGTCCCACGTACTGATGCGCAAATAATCTTCTGTAAAATAGTCTCTTGGGTGCTTAGCGTGCCCTTAAGCTAATTTCACCGCCGATAAATGCTTGCACATCATCGGCGGTTTCGAGCAATACTGCACCTTGCTCATCAACGCCGCGACAAATCCCTTCGACAGACTTTTCACCCATAAGCAAACGTATTTCACGGCCATAAAATAAGTCTGCCGCTTGCCAACGAGCCTTGAATGCAGCTAATCCTTCACGTTCAAATAGCTGGATATCGCGCTTCAGTTGCTTCTGTAATTCGATAATAAGCGCAGTCTTATCTGGCATATCAACCAAATCTGACAGGTCACTCCAAGGCTGATCGATACCTTTGCCTTGCTCCTCTGACATCGCCATATTAACGCCAACACCAATGATCAGCTGACACTGACTATCCGCCTGTCCCGACATTTCAATCAAGATCCCAGCAAGCTTCTTGTTATCCAAATAGATATCATTCGGCCACTTAACCCCAATATTCTCGACCCCAAACGATTTAAGCACTTCAACTAGAGTGCACGCCACTACTAAACTTAAACCCATAGCCTGTGCCATTCCCTGCGGGAATGTCCAAAACAATGAGAAGTACAAGTGATGCCCATAGGGCGACACCCAAGTGCGACCTCGGCGACCGCGACCAGCAGATTGATACTCTGCCACGCACACATCGCCATTTTTTAGCTCAGTGGTATGGCTCAGCATAAAGCCGTTGGTGCTTGCGATCTCATCAAAATAAAAACAACGGTTATCAATTGACTGCACTAAACGTGAAGCATCAATCAAAGAGATGGGATTGGCTAACTTATAGCCGCGACCCTTAACGCTATAAATTGCCACACCATAAGTTTCTAACGCATCAATGTGCTTATTTACTGCGGCGCGCGAAATCCCAAGTTCTGTGGCTAGCTGCTCGCCTGAAACAAATTGACCGCAAGACAATAACGCTAATATCTGGCGCTTTCTTCCCCAATTATCAGACATACAAATCTCCTTCACCGATAGCGCCCATGATTCTAGGTTCAGCTTCTAGCACAACACCAAATTTATCCTGTACTTGCGCAATAACATGCAGCGCTAAGCGACAAATATCGCGCCCCGTTGCCCCGCCTCTATTCACTAATACCAAAGCTTGTTTGTCATGCACAGCAGCATTACCAAGCACAAAACCTTTCAGTCCCGCTTGTTCAATCAACCAACCTGCCGCCAATTTCACCGTTGCATCCGCTTGTGCGTAACCCACTATCGTCGGAAAACGCTGTGCTAAATCTAGATAACAGGCCGCGCTGACAATAGGATTTTTAAAGAAACTACCTGCATTGCCGAGCACTGCTGGATCAGGGAGCTTTTCACTGCGCACTTGGCATACGCGATCAAAGATCTCACGCGCAGTGACGGTTGCAGGATCAAACGATTGCAATGGACCATAAGCCAAACGCGGTTGCCACCGTTTAACTAAGCGCAGTCCGACAGCAGTGACTACGGCAAGATTGCGTAATTTGTCTTTGAAAATAGACTCACGGTAAGCAAATTGACACTCAGCTGTGCTTATACGCGCGAACTCGCCTGAGGGTAAATCAAGATACTCAACCCAATCACACACATCACAGAGTTCAACACCATAAGCGCCAATATTCTGGATAGGTGCTGCGCCAACCGTTCCAGGAATTAACGCCATATTCTCCAACCCAAACATGCCATGCTCGAGCGTAAACTGAATTAACTCATGCCAATTCTCACCCGCCTCAACCTCGAGATAAAAAGCTTCTGCGTCTTCAGATACTTTTATCCCCTTCGATAAAATCCTGACAACTGTACCGTTAAAGTCCTCAGTGAAGACCAGATTGCTACCGCCACCAAGCACCAACATAGGCAATTGCTGTTGCCATAGTGGCAAACACATCGCCTGAACAGCTTCTTTTGAGTGCGCCTCAACAAGAGCGGCGCAAGACTGGGCTAAACCAAAGGAATTAAACGATTTAAGGCTATGAGATAGAGACATGTGTTTGATCAATGACGACAAAAACACATTGTAACTGCTAAAAGCGAGGATTGCAGCTAACGCGGGGGACACGTATTGATGAAATAGTCATCGTGGAGTAGGCATTTAGGCGAAAAATCACGCTAAACTTAACAAATTGCATACGCAAAAAAGCCAGCTTATTCAGCTGGCTTCGTTACATCTCTATGAGATAATTAGGCGCTTGGCGATGACCTACTCTCACATGGGGAGACCCCACACTACCATCGGCGCGTTTGCGTTTCACTTCTG
>NZ_JAUOER010000045.1:0-6866 GCF_031932025.1 Shewanella sp. SP2S2-4 | reverse complement strand
GTTCGAATATGTTTTCCTGTCGTTGAGTGAGTTGGTGAGCCAAGGTATTGATGAGTTAATGCACTCAATCTAGGGCTGACTTTAGTCGAATGTAGCGCCGCGACAATGCAGGCTATAGTGATGACATATAAGTAAAAGTTTCGCTTAAAAAGAAGGTGTTGCCTATGAATGCCAGTGAGTTACAACCCGTAGTGCAATTTCTACAAGGGCTAGTGCCCTTTGATACTCTGCCTGAAGATGTTGTGGTGCGCTGCGCTAAGGCTGTCACTGTTGGCTATTACAGTAAAGCCTCTGGTTATGTTCATTTTGATGCTAACTCACCTAAGTTATATATGGTGCGCAGCGGCGCCTTTGAGGTGCGCGATCCTGACGGTGTGCTGGTCGATAGAGTCGGCGAGGGGGAGTTTTTTGGTTTTTCGACCTTGTTATCGGGGGAGAAAGTCGTCAACAAGGTCGCTATTCTCGAAGACGGTTTGGTTTATCATTTGCCCCAAACCTTGTTCGATAACCTTAGAAGCGAGAGCCGCAATTTCGATAAATTTTTTACCCGCGCATTTGCTAAACGTTTGCGCCATGAGGCTCGCTTTAAGGCGAAAGATCTGACAACCACTAGCCGGATCAGTACATTAATGTCATCTGCGCCTATTGTTATCGATGCCCATGCTAGCGTAACGCAGGCGGCACTGTTAATGCGAAACAGCCGGGTGTCATCCCTGTTGGTAACGGATAATCACAAACTAGTTGGGATTTTAACTGATAAGGATTTACGTAATCGGGTGTTAGCAGCAGGGCTTGATGGCAGCGTTGCTGTGCATCATGCCATGACGGTTTCGCCGATTTCAATTTCTTCCAATGCGTTGATTTTTGAAGCCATGCTACTGATGAGCGAGCATAACATTCATCACTTGCCTATTATCGACCAAGATAAAGCCATCGGTATGGTGACAAGTACCGACATCTTGCGCGGGCAGGGCTCACAACCGCTACTGTTGATTGGTGAGATAGAACGGCAGCAGGATCTTGCCAGTTTAATTGGCGTCAGTAAGCAAATCCCGCTGTTATTACAAAATTTGATCAGTGCCGATGCCAGAGCCGAAGAAATTGGCCGAGTGTTAACCTCTGTCACCGATGCGCTGACACGGCGGTTAATCGTGCTCAATCAGCAATTACTTGGTGAACCGCCGATGGCCTTTTGCTGGTTGGCGTTTGGATCGCAGGGACGTCAAGATCAAGCGGCATGTTCGGATCAAGATAATGGTCTGTTAGTCGCAGAAGAGATGGATGATTTTGCTAAAGGTTATTTTGATGCCTTAACCCATGCCGTATGTGCTGGACTTGATCAATGCGGTTATGAGTTTTGCCCCGGCAATATTATGGCGCAAAACCCTCAGTGGCGAATGTCGCTTAAACAGTGGCAACAGGTATTTGAAAAATGGGTAATAACACCCGAACCTAAGGCGTTAATGCACGCCAGTATCTTCTTCGATATGCGCTCGGTTTACGGTCCACAAACCTTATTTGATGCGCTGCAGGATAAAGTCTTAGCTCAAACCCGTGATAACGATATTTTCCTCGCGGGCATGACAGGTAATTCGCTGGTGGAGTCGCCACCGCTGGGCTTTTTCCGCAAATTTGTCCTCGAACGTGATGGCAGCGAAGTCAAAGGCATAGATTTGAAGCATAAAGGCAATGCCTTGATCAACGATATTGCCCGTGTTTATGCCCTGTCGGCAGGGATCAAAGAAGTGAATACTGCGAAACGTATCCGTGCCTTGATGGACGCAAACATTCTCAATCGTAAAGATGCGCTTAATCTTGCCGATGCCCACGAGTTTATCGCCCATATGCGGTTATCGAACCAAGGTTATCAGCATAATCTCGGGCTAGAGGTGAGTAATTATCTGCTACCCGCGCATTTATCTTCGCTGGTTCGCCATCAGCTACGTGATGCCTTTAAAGTGGTGCATGAGGCGCAGGCGGGGATGAAGATGAAGTTCATGCGAAGTTTTTGATATGAATACACTGCTGTTGAAAACGAAACTTAATTGGCGGGCGCTGCGTTGCCAACATCAGTTGTTTAAGGGTTATTATCAATCGCTATTACCTCTGCTGGCGATGCCGTTATCCGAAGCGCCTTTGATGGCGATGGATTTAGAGATGACAGGTCTCAATCCGCAGCAAGATCAAATTCTCAGTATTGGCTTAGTGCCGATTGATCGCGGCGAGATCCCATTGGCACGCGCCGAGCAAAAGTTAGTGCAAATTCGCGGCAGTGTTGGCCAAAGCGCGACTATCCATGGGATCCTCGATAATCACCTGGTGCAGGCGGTCACCATCGAGGAAGCCATGGGTTGGTTTATCAATCAAACCTATGGTCGGGTGCTGGTCGCGCATCATGCTCCGCTAGATTGCCGTTTTCTGCAGCAGGATTTATTGGCGATTTATCATCAAGCCCTCGTACTCCCTGCTATTGATACGCTCATGCTTGAAAGGCATCGTTTGCTACGGGAACACTCAGTGATTAAAGAGGGGTATTTGCGCCTTGGTGCTTGCCGCGAACGTTACGGTTTACCCATTTATACCGCTCACAGTGCGTTGACCGATGCCTTAGCTTGCGCTGAATTATTATTGGCGCAAATGGCAGCTATGGGTGGCGCAGGGCAACTTACTGTGGCTGACTTATTGCGGCAATCGACTTAGCTGTTTCAGTTTTAACTCACTCTTTGTGGATGAGTTAATCGAGTTGGGGTGATGCTGTTTTACGCTGATCTAACTTTAATCTCACTCTGATCTCACTCTGATTTCATCTTAGGTTAATCACTGACAGGCTAGACTTGAAACCCAATCCTAAGCTTAACTTTAAAGCTTAAATTCAATGCCGCCAACTTGGCAATCCAACCAACTTGTACTTCACTCTAATAAACTGAGTGTGTAGGAGAACATGATGCCGTTACCTTTGCTTTGGATGGGTAGTGCCCTAATCGGCGCAGTTTTGTTGGCCGATGAGCGCGAAAAACGTCAGCAACTTGAGCGCGATAGATTACTCGGTAAAGCGCCTAAGTATCCCGTCGCCAAGCGCGCTATGGTGGCGGCGCCGAGTCAATGGCAAAAGGGATTAAAACAAGTTGCGCCAATCCCAGGCAGTATTGTCTGTTGTTATGTCTTTGGGGTGATTGAACATACCGGTATTTGGCTGGGTGATGATTGCCTCGTAGAGTTACATGGCTCAGGGTTGGTGCGGGCCGTGTCGGTAAAGCGTTTCTTGGCGGGGCGCACCGGCAGCCAAATCTTTCTTGCCTGTAATCATCAGCATCAGCCTCTTATTGCTGACTCTGTGTTAACCCGTGCCGAGCAGGCGATTTATCAGTATCGGGAATATGATTTATTTGACAATAACTGTCATCGATTTGTCTGGTCTTGTATTAGCAATAGTGAAAGGGGCGAAGAAGCGGTTAAAGGTTTTAATGAGTTAAATCAAAAACTCGCCGAGCATTTTAATCAAGCTATCTATTGGGATGAGATGAGCATTAGCAAGCTGAATGAATAAGTTTTGTCGTCATAAACTAAAAAAGCCATCTTAATCGATGGCTTTCTGTCTTAGTAAAACACGATATTACCGTTTTGCAGAAACCGTTTACGGCTTACAAAAATAATCGACAGCGCGTTTAACTAACTCTATGCCTGTTTTATCGCAAGGCGGTAACTCGGCATCACTGATATTGATAGGCGTCACGCGGTTGCCCCATTGCAGCAAGAGTGCAGCAGAGGTTAAGCCGGCGCCAAAGGCACAAGAGAGTATGGTTTGATTTGGCTTAATCACGCCTTGCTCTAACGCATCACAAATCGCAATCGGAATGGTTGCTGCCGAGGTATTGCCATAATTGGCAATGTTAACGAAGGCTTTTTCTTTCGGAATTTTCATTCGGCTGACTAAGGTATCGATAATGCGCTCGTTGGCTTGATGCGGGATCACAAGATCCACTTCATCCTTATCAACACCACATTTTTCAAGCACTTTAGTGCTCAATTTATTCATTCCGTTAATCGCACGCTTGAAGATTTCTTGGCCATCGAATTCAATAAAGAAATCCAATGACTCGGCAGAGAATCTGTCCATCGCCGTACCAAAGCCAGCTTTAAGAATGTCACGACCTTCAGGATCGTTATTCAGCTCATAACCGAGCACGCCACCGGCAACATCTGTTGCTTCAACAACAACGGCACCTGCGCCATCGCCGAATAACACGGCAGTTTCGCGGCGTGACCAATCTAGATAGAAAGATAAACGTTCAGCACCAATGACTAATACTTTCTTGCTCTGACCACTCTTGATTTGTGAGCTGGCTAAACCTAAGCCATATAAAAAGCCACTGCAGGCAGCATTGATGTCGAACGCGGCACAACTGGCGCCAATATTAGCTTGTACAGTGGATGCGATATTCGGGATCAAAGTGTCTGGGCTGGCGCTAGCCAGAATGATCATGTCAATTTCACTGCCATCGATACCCGCAGCTGCGAGTGCACGTTGTGCTGCAACTGAAGCGAGTTCAGAGGTGTTAACATGACTGATATGGCGCTGGCTGATGCCGGTGCGAGATTTAATCCATTCATCGGATGTCTCGATAAAGGTCGCAAGATCATCGTTGGTCAGAGTGGCTGGTGGAACACATTTGCCCCAACCTGTGATAGTGGCGTACTGCATGGTGGTTTCTCTCAAATAAAAAAGGCAGAACCTGAGCGCTGCCTTGAATCGACAACAAAGCTTATCGGCAACTCTAATGGCCGTCCGTGATCTAGACCACCTGTTTGGCGACGAGATCTCGAATTGTCATTGCGGCATGCAGAATATGATGACGCAGTAGCGCCGTCGCTTTTTCTGTTTCTCTCAGTTTGCAGTGGTTGAGTAAAGCTCTGTGCTCATGCTCTGCAGCAGGAATCCCCCCCGCGAGCAATAACTGCAAACGAATGTATCTATCACAATTAGTATTGAGGCCGTGAACAACCTCAAGGGTGTGTGGGCGATTAGCCGCCTGATATAAGCAAGTGTGAAATTGCGTATTCAACTCGCTCCAACTGGCAACGGCATCTTCATGTTTGAAGGCCGACTCCAATTGTTCGAGTACACGTTCAGCTTTTTCTAAATCAGCTTCTTGAAGCAGCGGGATCGCCTTAGCGAGCAGATCGGTTTCGATCATGGCACGTAATTCAAAAAGTTCGGTGACTTGCTCGACGGATAACACGGTCGCCGTCGCACCTTTATGGGGCTCAAACTTAACGAGTCCTTCGGCTTCGAGTTGCAATAAGGCTTCTCTCACCGGAATGCGGCTGACATTTAACGCTTCAGCCAACGCACTTTGTCTGAGTGGCTCTCCTGCGGCTATGTCACCTGAAAGAATTCTCTCTCTGAGCACTTCAACAACTAACTGGGTGCGGGTTTTGTGGACTATAGGCGTAGTTCGACTCATTATTTCCGTCTATTTCGGGTATTTTCTCTTTATCTGCCCAAGATTACCGTTAAAAACACCACAAATAAAGGGGAATGCTTGATTGAGTGGTGCATCTTAGGGATTAACAATGCCCAAACGGCGAGGGTTTTGATGGTTTTAGCTCTCTCAATTATGCGCCTTTCTTGGAAACAATCTTTAATGCGACAGCCATCATTTTCCTAAGTGCGCTGTTTATCTGCTGCAATGAAGTACTTCGACTAGTCGGTTGAGTCAGGTACAACAGTTAAATATGTTGCCCGAGGACTTTGATTTAACAGGATAAGATTTTTCATACATTGAGACTCTCGGCGCAAGGTGTTATCCGCATCTAGCGATAAGCATCACTAACGCTCAATTTAGCGTTAAAAGCACAACTTCGCGGTGCAATTTTTGATAATGAATGGAATAATAGCGCGATAACGCCTTAGGCGATTTTGGAGTATTACAGTGAGTCGAGCAGTATTTTTAGACCGTGATGGCGTGATTAACAAAGATCATGGTTATGTCCACTTAGTGGATGACTTCGAATATATCGAAGGTGTGTTTGAATCTTGCCTCTCTTTGAAAGGAATGGGCTACAAGTTAGTTGTCGTCACAAATCAATCTGGTATTGCCCGTGGTATGTATACAGAAGATCAATTCCACAGCTTAACGGAGTGGATGGATTGGAACTTTGCCGACAAAGGCGTTGAACTCGATGGTATCTACTATTGCCCGCACCATGGTGAAAATGGCATAGGGGAATATAAGGTCGACTGTGATTGCCGTAAACCTAAGCCGGGTATGCTCAATGATGCGGCGCAATTCTTGAAAATCGACTTAGTGCACTCAGTCATGGTTGGCGACAAAGCCGAAGATATGCAGGCAGCGAAAGCGGCGGGCGTGACCACTCGCATATTAGTGCGCAGTGGTAAGGTTATTGCTGATGACAGCGATGCCACTGTGGTACTGGGCAGTATTGCCGATGTGCCAGCTTACTTAAAAAGCCTAGTCTAGTTGCTACGCTACTACTTATAAGCAGATAAACATTTGCTGATAAGTTCATCTCAAGCAGCAACTATCACAGTAACCAGTAGCGCGAGTTGTCGCTCTTGTTGGATGAGAGTTTGCGTTAAAGCGATCCAACATGGCATAAAGAGCTAACCAATAGGTTGGCTCTTGTCATTTCTAGCGCTGGGTTAACCTCATCTTTTGCCTTAATCCAGCAAAAATTCGAGAATATTGGCGTTAAAACACACTTTTAGTTTAAAAAGTGTGCGCTTGAATCGTTTTTCGTAATTATTCGCGCCAAAGGGGTTGCGGTAAAATCTGACATCCCTATAATGCGCATCCACTGACCCAGCGGGGTCAACGGTTAAACGCTGAATAAGCTGCTAACCA
>NZ_JAUOER010000044.1:0-9222 GCF_031932025.1 Shewanella sp. SP2S2-4 | reverse complement strand
TTGGCTTGTAGATGACCGGTGGTGACGGCCGTGTCCTCGGTGACGGTCGCGATGTCCACGCCGCCGATCACCGCGCCATCTGCGGCGCCCGTCACCGTGATCGTGAGGTTTTGCGTGCTGGTGGCGCCCGCGTTGTCGGTGACAATGATTGGGATGACAACATCTTGCGTCTGGCCCGCAGCCAGATGTTGGTAGCTGGCATGGCTTGGGTCAAAGCTGTAGCTGCCATCGGCATTCAGGGTGAAACCGTCCACAGGCTGGGCGATGCTGAAGGTTTGCGTGTCACTGGCGTCCACATCGGTTGCAATCATTTTGCCGGTCAGCTGTGTGCCATCTTCGGTGACTGCTTGTGTTTGCGCCGCGAGTACTGGCGCGTCGTTTGTACCGTTGATGATCACGGTCACGGTATGGCTAGTGCCGTCCGTGCTGCTGATGGTGAAGGTGTCGGTAAGTGTTTCACTAGCCTTCAGTTGCTGGATCGCGGCCTGTGTGTTGTCGGCGCTGTAGGTCCAGGCGCCAGTGCTGTTCAGGCTGAAGTGTCCGTAGCCGCTGCTGCCGGCCACATCCGTTTGGGCGGTGAAGCGGGCTTGTCCGGCATCGGAGTCGGTGATCGTCAGTTGGCCACTAGCCTGCAGATGACCGCTGGTGACGGCTGTGTCCTCGGTGACTGTGCCTTTGTCGGTACCCGCAATGACGGCGCCATCATCACGGCCAGCAACGGTGACACTGACCGTGTGCGTGGTGCCGTCGGCGCTGGAGACGGTGAAGCTGTCGGTAACGGTCTCGCCGCTCTTAAGCGCTTGGACGGCGGCCTTGCTGTTGTCCAGCAGGTACTGCCAATGCCCGCCCTCGTTCAGCGTTAGACTACCGTAACTGCCTGTCGTGGCAGTCTGGGCGATGAAATGTGCCTGGCCGTCGTCCACATCGGCGATGGTGAGCCGGCCAGTCACAGCTTGGCTGTTGTCTTCGGCCGTGCCGCCGGTGTTCACACCGCCGATGGTTGGGCCGTCGTTGCAGCCGGTGACTGTGATGGTGAGATTTTGTGTGCTAGGTGCTCCGGCGCTATCAGTTACAGTGACCGGAATAATCACATCTTGCGTCTGGCCCGCGGCCAGATGTTGGTAGCTGGCATGGCTTGGGTCAAAGCTGTAGCTGCCGTCGGCATTCAGCGTGAAGCCGTCGACGGCGTTGACAAGGCTGAAGGTTTGCGTGTCGCCCGCGTCAACATCGGTGGCAATCATTTTGCCACTGAGTTGTGTGCCGTCTTCCGTTACACTTTGCGTTTGCCCAACTAGCACGGGCGCGTCATTGCTGCCCTGTATCGTGACGGTCACGGTGTGGCTAGTGCCGTCAACACTGCTGACTGTGAAGGTATCGGTGAGGCTCTCGCCAGTATTGAGTTGCTGAACGGCAGTCTGCGTGTTGTCGGCGTTGTAAGTCCATACCCCTGAGGAATTAAGGCTAAAGTGTCCGTAGCCGTTGCTGCCAACCACATCGGTTAGTGCAGTGAACTGGGCTTGGTCAGCATCGGGGTCGGTAATGGTGAGTGTGCCATGTGCCTGTAATTGCCCATGCTGGGCAGATTGATCTTCGATAAGCGTTGCGGTGACGGTTCCACCGATAATCGCTTTATCATCAGCACCTTTGATCAGAATCGTGATCTTTTGGCTTGTTCCATCCAATGCTTGTACAAACAGGGTGTCAGTTAAGGATTCACCATGCTTGAGAGCTTGTATGCTGGGATTGTTGTTGTCTGCTGTGTAGGTCCAATGGCCATGGGTGTTGATGGATAATATGCCGAATTGACCTTGGAGTTGTTCGGCTGCAAATCCTGCTCGCCCGGTATCGGGATTGCTTACCCAGAGTTGACCGTCTGTATGGAGTTGTCCTTGAGAAAGGCGTTTGTCTTCAAACACCCTCATTACTGATGTGCCCATAATCACAGAGTGATCATCGGTACCATGAATGGTGATGGAGATGGTTTGCTGTGTGCCATCTTGGGTTTGTACCACAAGGGTGTCAGTGATGGATTCTCCGGTTTTGAGTGCTTGAATTGCCGTCTGCGAGTTATCTGCGGTGTAGGTCCAGTGGCCTAATTCATCAATGATGAGGGTACCAAACTGACCATATTGCTCTGTAGCTGTAAATAAGTGTGGTCCGTGGTCGTTATCTGTGATGGTAAGGTTGCCATCGGCCCTAAGCATGCCTTGATATGTGTCACTATCTTCAGTGAGTGAGGCCGAGGTTGTGCCTGATATTTCGGCCTTATCATCAGTTCCATTAATCGTGATTGTAATGTTTTGCCCAGTACCATCGGCGCTGTGGATAGTAAAAGTATCAGTAAGATGCTCACCCGATTTAAGGCTTTGAACGGTGGCCAGTGAGTTATCGGCGCTGTAGATCCAATGGCCGTTTACATCGATCGTAAGATAGCCAAATTGTCCCTGCAATGAACCTGCCGAAAAATGGGCTTGATCCTTATCTGGATCTTGGATGCTTAATTGACCTGATACCGTTAATTGGCCGTTGAGAGCCTGAGTATCTTCCGTCACTAAACCCGTCATATCACCTTTAATGATGGCGGTATTATCAGCCCCATTCACTTGAATGCTGACTTGCTGGCTAACAGGATGGCCTGATTGATCTGTTGCGGTGACGATAAAGGTTTCCGTCACTTGTTGGCCAGAGACTAGAGCAAGCGTGGCGTTTGCATGGTTATTTAGTTGGTATTGCCATTGGCCCGTGAGTGGATTGATGCTCAGTTGGCCATATTGACCTTGTCCATGAAGCACAGCCCAAGTGATTACATCGTTATGATCGGGATCGACACTGCGTAGTTGCCCCATCACTGTCTGCAAGGAGTCCGCCGAATTAATACTGGCGAGGTGCGATCCTAAAATTTGGGGCAGATCGTTACTGCCTTCGACATCGATGATGATGACAGTGTTTACTTGTTCGCCATTGGGGCTGCTGACGGTAATCGTAAATTGTTCGGTTTGATGCTCACCTTCGGCTAATGCATCAGTGTTAAGTGCATTATTATCGAGTTGGTAATGCCATTCGCCCGTTGTTGGATCGATATCAAGGTGACCAAATTGACCTTGATGTTCTGCGACCGTCCATTGGAGTGGGGTTACTATTCCCCCATGGGCGTGCAGTTTTCCAGAGGCACTCGCGACTGGGGCATCTTCTTTAACCGATTGATGGCCGGCTTGTTCGTCAATGGTGAGTGGGGTGTGCTGTTCAGTGCTAATGATTGGGGGGCGCACAATTTGAGTTAATGTGGTTCTTGCCATTGATACCGTTAATACTGCCGGTTCAATCTGCTGCTTAACATGTCCAATTTCAGGGAGTTGGCTGAGGGTAACAAGGGGCAATTGTGTGTCGTCAAAGTGTGGACCTTGCCCTAAATGGGTTGATTCACTCGAACCATAATCTTGGAACTTAGGGGCATTTTGGGTTTGCGTTTCATCCGCTTGCTGTGGCATCTCTGACAAGGTTTTTTCCGAGTCTGTGCTAGAGCTAGCTGACTGGGCTGTTACATGGCGGTTATCAATGTCTACGGTAGCGGGTTGCGAATCAGGCTTTTGCTCTGTCGATTCTTCGGTATTAACAAGCTGCGTTGCTGCGTGCGAGGGTAAGCGCCAAGACTTGCTTGCCACAATATCTGGGCTTGCAGTGCTTTGGACTTCACTCCCTCTAAATTCCTTTGCCTTGAGCTTGGCGACATCTTTATCAAGCTTTTTAGCGGCAATTTCAGATTTTTTGGCGAGTTTTGCTGAAATGCGACTTTTTCGTTTTGCGGTTGAGAGCGTTAATGGTTTTTTTTTGCTCATAGTTCGTGCTCCCTAGCGTTCACCAAAGGCTTCAGTCACATTGGTAAATACGGGTTTCCACAGGTATTGAAAGACGGTTTTATCCCCTGTGACAATATCCGCTTCGCCAGTCATTCCGGGGATCAGCTCTAGCTTATCGGGTTGATCGCCAAAGTAGGGCTTGTCAATCGAGATTTGTACTTTATAAAAAACGCCGCCTTTTTCATCTGCATCTGTGCTTGGGGAGATGCGTTTGACGATACCATCAAGTGCCCCATAGCGACTGTAATCAAAGGCATCAATTTTTATGCGCGCGTTTTGTCCCACACTGACAAAGCCAATGTCCCGAGGGGAGAGTTTGGCCTCAAGTAGGGCTGTTGGCGTGGTGGGAACAATCACCGCAACTGTGCCACCTGGTTGAATCACACTCCCTGATGAGGTGTTTGGAATGGACTGGATGATGCCATCAACAGGGGAGGTAATGGTGTTTTGTTGCATCTGCAAATCGGAGGATTTTAAACGTGCGGTAATCCCTAATAATTCAGCTTGTGCATCAGTGCGAGCTTCACCAACCTCTTTTAGCAATGTGGCTTGTTTTTGCTCCAACTGCCGTTGAAGATTTTCAATATCCCGTGCCAATACCTGTTGTTTACCTTCCATACTTTTTAGTTCACGTATGTAGGAGTCTAATTTTTGTTGCGATTCCAGCATAGTGAGCTTAGAGATAGCCTGAGATTCTTTGATGGAATCCATCATATTGATGGTTTGTTGGGCTGAATTGATTTGATGTTTCAGTGGCGGAATTTCTTGATCAAGACTTGCCAACTCAGCTTTCGATTTGGCGATTTCCGCGAGGGAAGATTGAATGATGGCTTGTTTTTCGGTATTCATCCGTTCGAGATCACTAATATGCCCTTTCACAAGATTGGGATGACTTTCAAGGTAGCGAGCAAAGTTGGCCTCTCTGGATTCGATAAAAGCACTGTAACGCTCAATTTTGAGCACCAGATTAGCTTGTTTACTTTCCAGCTCTTCAGCGGCAGCTTGGCTATCGATGGCGATAAAGTTGGCGAGGACATCGCCTTTTTTCACTAAATCCCCCTCAGAGACCAAGATAGAGGCTATGGTTCCCCCTGAAAAACTCTGAATCACTTGTTGATGTCCAAGGGGGATAACCTGACCTTTCGCTTTGGCAATTTCTTCAATATTAGTGAACAGTGACCACACAAACATAATGAACACTGAACCCGCAATAAAGTAGGTGATTTGTTTGATGATGCGCTTTTCTGCTGGTGCTTCAATGGCTTGACTGAACTCGTGTTCTGGCAAAGAACGATGGTTAAGTTGACGATCATTCATTGTGTGTTGTCTCCATGCTAGCCACTGATTGGTTGCCATTGTCTACATTAGGTTTGTTTGGGATAGGACCAGCATAAACCACTGACCCTTTATCTAAGATAACGACCTTATCCGCGTGTTGGATCAGTTCTTGATCATGGCTAGTAAATAAAATAGTCGTTTTCCCTTTTAACTTGGTTAAGGTTTCGATAAAGGTTTTTTTCGCAAAAGGATTGCGGTTGGCTATGGGTTCATCCATGACAAGTAAAGGCGATTTTTTTAATAGGGCCCGAGCTAGGCTGATATAACCACTCCCAATCACCGAAAACATATTGGCTCCCTGAGCGGATAAACTGCGATTTAAATCGCCACCGAGCACCTCTTTTAAAGCGTCTCCACCTGCTTCATACAATGCTTGACACAACTCATCATCGGTGGCATCGGGTTTAGCCAGCCGTAAGTTATCTGCTAACGAGCCCGGTAGTAGTTCGGTGTGGGTCGGGCTGAATGCGGCCCATTGGCGTAAAGCTTCGGGGTCGAATTGTTTCAGGTTTTTACCATCTAAAGTGACAAAGCCTGCTTGGGTATCAATTACGCCTATGGCTGTCAGCAATAAGGTGCTTTTACCACTGCCATTAGGGCCGATAATGGCGACGGTTTCTCCTGCTTCAACATCAAATGTGACGCCAGAGAGTGCAGGTTCAGCTTCAGCACTGTAACGAAAGGTGACATGTTTAAAGTTGAGCGCGGGTGCTTTATTTAGGTTAGGTCCATCGAGGCGGAGTTGATTAAATTCGGTCGTCACCTCCATAAAACGGTCAAACTGGGTGACAGTACTGGTTATCATGTTAATTTTAGACGCCGAAGAAAATGCTAATTGGGCGGGGCCTGTGATGCGCCAAATCAACATACCACAGGCGATTAAAGCGCCGGGTGATATACTTTGATTTAACACTAAAAAAATGCCACAAAACACGGTAACTAGGGCTGTCATCAGCCCCATGGCATGGGCAACTGCCGCTGTCAGCCCATTACGTTTGGTATATAAAAATTGTTGTCGGCAGTGCTCACGGCAACGACGGATAAAATCTGCGTACCAGCCTTCGGTTTCCCCTGCGGTTTTCAGCTCTAATACATTTTTAGCTAGTTCATTGAGACTGTTTTGATAGTCATTACTGATGGTTGGGCTGGCGGCTTGGGTAAAACGGTTTAGGGCTTTCATCACTAGGTAAAACAGAATCAGCATACAAAATGGTACTAATACCAGCCAACCACTGAGAACTGTGATGGCAATAAGCGCCACGATCGTAAAGGGCAAATCAATCAGCCCACCTCCGCTAGGGCCTGACAATAATCCTCTCACCTTTTCTGCATTACGAAGTCGTGCTAAATGATTCGATAATCCAACTCGGGATAACATCATCAACGGCATACTGAGGAGTTGATTAAAGGATACGGCTGAGAGATCCCTTGCCAATTTATTGCTTGCTCTGGCCAGTACTTTGGCTCGCAGCATTCGGCTATAAATAAAAATGCTTAAGGCAAGCAATGCACCTATTGCGATCCCAGGTAAAATTTCGGGGGCTTGTCCTCCAATGACTCTGTCGTATACCGCCATGGTAAAAAGCGGTATCGCTAATCCGGTCAAGCTGGCGACGAGGCTTAACAAAAAAACGGGTTTGAACCACTTTTTTTGCTGCTTAAACTGGCTTGCAAAGCGACTCCTTTTTTGATTGGAAGAAGGTAGGCTATTAATAATAAAAACTTTTCCATCAGTGGGGAGTGTGAGTGGTTGCCATTGATGGTGTGGGCCTAAATACTCAAAGGTGTGCTGGCTTCTGCGGCCTATTTGCGGTTCGCCCTCTTCGGGTAGGATCAGGAACGGGTAAATTGTATGGCTGAGTACCTCGGGATCAAGAGATCGTAAATCGGCAACAACATGATGTTTTTTAAATAAGATATACAAATCTAAGTAACTCGCATCATCGACTAACGCACTGCGTTCAATATTCTTGGCTTGGGCATTAAGTCCGAGTTGATTAAATAGTGTGACTAGTTGGGATTTTAAGTTTGGGACAGACTGGGTTTGGCTATGCATTGTTAAAGTTCCCCATTTGACATCATGGTTGCATCCCCTTGAGATGAAATATGGATGCGATAGTCACTGATCGCTGCAATTTCCGTAAAATAGGAGGCCACAATCAGGGTGATGTGGTTTTTGAGTTCGAGTAACAAAGCAAGTAGACGTTGCTGAGAGTCTGCATCGAGGGAGACCATAGGCTCGTCGAGTAAGAGTATCGAAGGGGATTGGGCAAGCGCTCTGACAATGGCGATGAGCTTTATGGCACCCTTATTGAGCATTTGGCTGTCATTATTACCCACTAAGGTTTGATAGCCCGCAGGCAACTGCGCAATCGTGGCAGATAAGCCCAGTTTGTCAGCGAGAACCATGGCATAGGCTTCCCGCTCATGGCGAAAGAGAGTCAGGTTATCCAAGATGGAACCTGCAAATAACGTTGCCCATGGCGACACATAACTAATGGATTGGCGATACTCCAGCGGGTCATGTTCAGTTAATGGGATAGAATCAATCTTGATGGCACCTTCAGTCACCTGATGATATCCGCCCACGGTACTTAACAATAAACTGGCATGTGTGAGTGGGTTTGAGGTTACAGTGACCAGGCTACCCGCGGGGATTGTCAGGTTAATGTGCTTAAGCTTTGCCCCTGTTTGTTGTGCAGATACTTGATCAAATTGAATGGGGCCTGAGGGTAATTTTTGATGGTAAATCTTATTACCATTTAAGGATTCTGGAGGGGAGGCTATGATTTCGTTAACATCTTGCATTGCAGATTGCGCGGTAACAAACTTCGCTTTTAAACTGCCAATGGCACTTAAGGGCGCTACGGCTCGGCCTGCAAGGATTGAGCATGCGGCTAATCCCCCCGTTGTTAGATCGCCATTTAAGACTTCAAAACAGCCAATCAGTACCAGTGCTAGTGTGGTGGCCTGTGAAGCCCCCTGGATCCATTCTTGTAACTTGGATGATAGCCAATCAACCTCATTTTGCTGCGCTAATCTTTGGTAGTTGATTTTTTTGTAGGCAGAGGTAATTCGGGATTCCAAGGCTAGGGCCTTTGCCGTTGTTAAGCCTGATAACACTAAAATGAGTAAGCGGGTTCGTTCATCTTCACTTATGGCGAGTTCTCGGGTGGCGATGGCGAGTTTTTTGCCGATTTGCCACACTCCAACGCCTGCTATACCCCAAACCAGTATGGGGATAAAGACTAATGGCCCGCCAATATAGGCTACCAAGGCTAAAAATATGATAACAAAAGGGAAATCCATTAATGCGACTGCTGCTTGCCCAGAGTAAATCTCACGCATGGTCGCGATACTCGTAATTCCGTGGAGTATTTTGCCTGCCCCTAATTGCTCAACATGGTGATAATCCGCCTTCATTAGCCGGTCGACAAATTGAGTGGTGGTTTGTAGCTCATAGTTTGAAGCATTGAGGGCAAGCAACCAACTACGTATATAGCGCAGCAGCAGTTCCAGAAGTATCGCTATCCCAACGCCAATCGCTAATACACTGGCTGTGCCATAGGCCTCATTGGGTAAAATCCGATCATAGATTTGCAGCATAGTGAATGGTAATGCCAGTGACAGTACATTAATGAGCGTGGATGAAAGCAAAAGCTCGGTAAATGATTTGTGCTGTGCCAATAGACGTAAAGATTCGATCATGTTTCACACACCTTATATACGTTACATTTATCACGAAAATCAAAAAGCGCATTAACATCACAGTTAACATTATCATTAACAATTTATAGTGTATATCACCAAACAAATGAATTTTATTGCTTATTTAGTTTAACTTTTAATGTGTTTACTCTGTTTTGTCGTTAACATTATGTTTGCTTTATGTTGGTGGTCGATGTGGTGTTTTAGTGGTGTTAGACAACGTAATCATTATTTAGGGTGACAGTCGGGTATGAATAAACCATGTTCAAAATAAAGTACTTCATCATTTTTCTCGTCGTATTTGCACTCGGATTGGTGC
>NZ_JAUOER010000043.1:0-11069 GCF_031932025.1 Shewanella sp. SP2S2-4 | reverse complement strand
TAAAAAACCACCAAGAAGGTGGTTTTTTAGACTCAAAGGTCAAAGCAAATCAGCATCAGTGATTGCAATGAGCACCGTGGACATGCTCATGGTCATCATCTTCCATAAACTCGTCATCACCGTCTTGGTGTTGCATTACGCCCCAACCGTCGGTCATGCCACCGAATTCAGCGGCAAAATCATTCAACATGACTTCTTGCTCAACCAAAGTGTCGTAATCAGGTACCATATTGAGGCAAACAATGATTTCCCACTTGCCCAGCTCATCATTCAGATTCAGCTCAAGCTCGCCTTGCAAGTCAGAATTTGTGAGTTCTTCTAACGCCGTTTCGGCATCGCGTTGATCATCAAAAACCAAAAAGAAATCAACATCTAACTCTTTCGTTAAATCGATTCCTGCTTCAGCCATTGCGGCCAGCATTTTACCATTGTCATCATCTGGAAATTGCATATCTTGCTCCACTGTTTCAGGCTTATTCTGCCGCAATGATTTGAACTGATTCACCATTAAAGCTGACGATATCGCCCGCAATAATTTTTTTACGCTTACGAGTTTCAACTTCACCGTTCACAGTGACTTGACCTTCCTCGATAAAATGCTTGGCTTCGCCGCCGGCATTGCTCATGCCCTGCACTTTTAATACTTTGTACAATTCAATGAAATCTTCGCCAGAATGCAAAGCCAATTGATTAATTTGCGCCACTTAATACACGCCTTCTAAAAATAAACCTGCGGCATTATACCAGCACCGCATAAAATCCGCTGAAGATAATTTGGCTAGAGACGTCTTTCATCGGCAAGTAAACCGAAGACCGATTCATCCAGCCAGTTTTCACCGACTTTGAATTGCTGCCTGAGTAAGCCTTCAAGCCTGAAGCCACACTTTTCAAGAACCCGCGCCGACGCATGATTATCTTTGGCGCAATGACCAACAAATTTATGCACATTAAAACTTAAGCAGGCCCAATCTATGACTGCCTTTAAGCTCTCAGTCGCATAACCTTTGCCGTGGCCCTCTGCGGCCAGTAAGTAACCGACTTCGGCACGCTGCTCATCAAGGCTTTGGCAATAAAGGCCTGTTAACCCAACAAATTGCCCTGTATCAACGGTCTCAATCACTAAGGTCAGCCAATCGCCTGAACCGTAAAACCAAGTATCTGAGCGCTGCTGAAACTTACTACGGATCACCTCTTGCGACTCTGGCACTCGCACATAGCGATTAATCTCAGGATCGCTGTGCAACGCATAAAACTGTTCCCAGTCGCTATCTTGTAAGCTCCTGAGTATCAATCTATCGGTGTAGAGTTCCAGCATAGTGACTCCGTGATGAGCAGATAAACAAAAACGGCAGCAAATGCTGCCGTATTAAAAAGCGGTATCCAATAAGCCGTAAAACTTATGCGCGGCTGGTCACTTCGAGTAAATGAAAACCAAATTGCGTTTTAACTGGACCTTGCACTTCGTTTAATGGCGCGCTGAAGACAACTTCATCAAACTCTCTCACCATCATACCAGGACCGAATGACCCCAATTCGCCGCCTTGGGCACCTGATGGGCAAGAAGAGTGCGCGCGAGCAATTTGAGCAAAATCCGCGCCTTCCAATATTTGCTGTTTCAGCGCTTGACACTGCTCTTCGCTGCTAACTAACAAATGTCTTGCTGTTGCCTGGACCATAGTAAAACTCCTGTGAGGATCATGAGACATTTGCCCCAAATATCATTGATATTCCCATTAAAACATCCGTTTTAACAGGTTTTGAATCAACAGTATAAAAACTTTCTGTTGAATAAAAAAGTCTTAAAATACCGTCATTCACTTCAAAGTCAAATAACGGCATATTACGGGCTAAGCCTGTTTAGACGCTATCCAACGATCGATTTTGTTCTCCATGACCGCCATAGGTAATGAACCTGAGGTGAGGATTTGATCGTGGAACGCTTTTAAATCAAATTTATCACCCAAGGCTTTTTCAGCGCGGGCGCGCAGTGCCAGGATCTTCAGCTGGCCGACTTTGTAAGACAAAGCTTGACCAGGGATCGCCATATAGCGCTCCACTTCGGCGACTATGTCACTTTCAGCCATCGGCGAGTTGTCTTTCATGTACTGAATCGCTTGTTCACGACTCCAGCCTTTTGAATGAAGACCAGTATCCACCACTAGGCGCATCGCACGCAGCATTTCATCGGAAAGCTTGCCAAAATACTGATAAGGATCAGTAAACAAGCCCATCTCAATACCTAAGTACTCAGCATACAGTGCCCAACCTTCCTCGAATGCCGTATAGCCACTGAAACGCTGGAACTCAGGCACACCGGTTAGCTCTTGCTTGATCGCAATTTGAAAATGATGCCCAGGAGCGGCCTCGTGTAAAGATAAGGTCGTCATTCCCCACTTTGGCTGCGCCTTGAGGTTATAAGTGTTGATATAGAACACGCCTGGACGACTACCATCCACCGCTGGCGATTCGTAAGAAGCACCCGCCGCAGATTGTTCTCTGAAACTTTCAACCGGCTTAACCACGTAATCAGCTTTTGGCATCACATTAAAGTAGTTAGGTAAGACTTGATTGATTTTATCTTTCAACACCATATAACCATCAATCAAACCTTGACGATCACTGTAGAAATACTGAGGTTCAGAAGATAAAGAAGCGAAAAATGCTTTCAAATCGCCCTTAAAACCGACTTGCTCACGTACCTTATCCATCTCAGATAAAATTCGCGCCACTTCACTTAAGCCAATTTGATGAATTTCATCCACAGACATAGTTGTGGTTGTATGTGAGTTCGCCAGATGCTGATACCAAGCTTTGCCGTTAGGTAAACCAGACCAACCATCAGTCGCCCGCGACTTAGGTAAATAGGTTTGCTTAAAGTAATCACGCAAGTCCGTCAACGCTGGCACGATACGTTCGGCTATCATGGCTTGATAACGAGCTGTCAATTCAGCTTTATCTTGCTCAGAAAAACTCTCAGGGAAATGCTGAATGGGCGAGTAGAAAATGCTCTGAGTCGCATCCGTCGTTAGCATAGCGTCTAACTGGGGAATAATGCGCTCTACCAACACCCGAGGTAGCACCACTTTACTTTCAATGCCTTGATTCATCCGATTTTCAGCAAGTGCTACCCACTTGATGAAACCATCGACTCTCTGTTCCCAATTACGATAATCTTGAACAGTATTAAAAGGTTGTGCACTCTCGCCACTTCCCAGCTGCACCATGGTAATAACAGTACTATAGAACTGGCTTATCGGCATAAAGCGAGATGGAAAAGTTTCGTCCACTAACGCCATATCACGGTCATAGACAAACAGATCATAACTTAACTGTAAATCAGCGGGCAGTTGCTTTGGATCTATCGCGCGCACCTGAGCTAAATAGTGAGTATTAAGATCATGGCGAGCCTTGAGGTAATCTTCGGTTAGATCCCCGCCAAAATCGGCGTTATAGTCATTAACGCCGACAAAGGTGGCGTAGATGGGCTCAAGCTTTAGGTAATCTTTAAAATAAGCATCCACAAGCGCTAAATAACGCTGCTCGGCCGTTTGTGTTTCGCCCTGCTCTGCAACTGCATTAGCTTGGCTGTTTTCTTGAACTGCAGTGGCTTCAGGCTTAGAACAGCCTTGAAGGGTGAAGATTAACGCTATCGATCCTGCCAATAAACCCAATTTCATTTTAATATTTCTCCTTTTTGGCCCGCTATTGCAGAACTGTTTCTATACTTAGTTCAAGGTCTGCTATCGGAGTTAATCTATGATCTACTCGTTCCGCAACTCAGGTTTCAGGGATCCAGAAACTGGAGTCTATAACCAAACCTATTTCATGGAAGTATTCAACCGAGAATGGCATCGTCACATGAGAGAACACCAAAGCTTGGCACTATTGTATCTGTGCCCTCACATTCATGAAACCGTCAAACAACCCCATTTACTCGAATTCTTTACCAAACAAGTGCAGGAAGCACTATTAAGAGCAACAGATATGATTGCGAGGCTTGATCAAAATCACTTTGCCCTGGGTTTATTCAACATAGATGAGGTGGGAACTGAGGTAGTCTTAAAGCGAATAGAACAACAAATATCTAACTTTAACCAAGATTTTGGTAAAAATCATAAGCTGACAATCGATTATAAACTGGCCGCCTGCATTTGCTTACCGACGCAAGAAAACAAAATCGAGTCACTCTTCAGTAATGTCAGCCAACTTTCACAAGATCTTGAGAAAAGCCATGATCAATCGCAAGCCTTAATCTGCTTACAGTAAGCTCGTGTTGTAAATTGGTACCAAAGAAAAAGCCCCTTTCGGGGCTTTCAAATTCAAACGCTAAACTGCCAAGCGATTACAGTGTGATGTTATGCATACGTGCTTTCTCTTTGATATAAGAGATATAGCTTTTTGCACTCTTCTCAGTCTTCTTATCATTAGCAGCTAATACTGCACGGTTATAAGCTGACTTGTACTGTTTCAAACTTAAATGAGCCAAAGCTAATTCGAAGTTTGCTTCGCCTGGATGATCAATACCCATAGATATGGCTTTTTCAAGCACAGGGATCGCTGCAGTGTATTGTTCATTCAAGTTCAGTAAGCGACCTTGTTTCAAGTAAGTCTTACCATCATTGCTGATAGCTGCAGCTTTACCATAATACTCAGCGGCTTGTTTAAACTCTTTTGCATTCTGATAAAAACCAGCCAAAATCTCTAGAGACTTAGCATCCTCAGCGATCAAGCCTGATTTCATATGCTTCTGATAGACTTTAGCGGCTTGATATGGAGCACCTTTCTGTGCCATCAATTGTGCTAAACGAGTAATGTTACCCGCACTATCTAAGAAACCATTTCTATAAGCTAAATCGTAAGTTGCAAGAGACTTGTCATAGTCTTCAACCATCAGATAAAACTGCGCTAATTGAACCCATAATCTGCCATCATCCGGGAATAATGGCACCATGACTTCTAACACGCCAACAGCTTTCTTATACTTCTTTTGATTGAAGTAAGAAGTTAGCTTCATCTGATATAAGCCTTTATCAGGAGTATCAGCTAATGAAAGACCTTTATCGGCCACTTCAATCACTTTATCCCACTGTTTTAGCTCAGAGTGTGCAATACCAATACGACGATAAATTTGAGAGTCAGCTTTACAAGTAAAATCCATCCACTTGTAATAGTAAGGAATTGCTTCCTTAAATTTCTTCTCTTGTAACAGTAAATCCGCATAAAGACGCATGGTCGCAGCATGATCTGTTCCACCTAAAATATCAGCTTCAACAGCTTGTTTTAGGTACTTGATCGCAGTATCCATTTTGCCTTTCTCGGCATAAAAGTTACCTAGCATGCGTGCAACATAGGCTTTATCGAAATCGTTCTTTGCATTTGCTTCGAGCAAAATAGCAATGGCTTCGTCCAGCTGACCATTAGTATAAGCTTCAAACGACTTCTGAACTTTTTTCGCAGCGCCTTCACCTACAGCTTTAGATTGACGTTTATCGATCTCACACTTTTCAGCTGCTACCGCAGATGAAACAGATAATCCGCCACAAATAGAAAGCAATAATAGAGCTGCGATTTTATTAACATTACGCATCGTTATTTGCCTCCTTTATCTAAGGTAAAGTCCAGCTGAACCGTCTGACCTGGTTGCTTCAGTGGCTTGCCATCAACAATCTTTGGCTTGTACTTCCACTTCTTCAGAGCTCGGATCGCTTCTTTATCAAATAAACGTTTTGGCTCTGCTTGAATAACTTCAACGTCATCGATACCACCGAGTTCGTTGATAGTGAAGCGAAGTTGTACCCAACCTTCTTTACCATCACGAGCCGCAGCAATTGGATACTGTGGTTCGATACGAACGATAGGCGTAGCATCACCATCGCGAGTCATCATGTTGCCTAATTTAAAACCAGTACTTGCACCACCAGCCTCTACACCACCCATATTGAACGACATTGATGTATCAATATTACTTGATGAATCAGGTGGCGTTGTATCAGGCTTCTGTGGTTGCTCTGGTGGTGGTGGTGGCTTAGGCACTACCCTTGGCTTATTCTGTGCTTTTGAATCCTGTCTATCCATAGTGATTTCAATTACAGGGGTCTCGGCCGATGTTTCGCCGCGCTGTGCGCCGCCACCGACCAAGAACGCCATAAATGCGAACAGACCAAAAGTCACAGCAGCACCAATAATGATCGATACTAGTGCTCTTAGCATATTAATCGTTCCCCGCAGATACCGAAATTTTATCTATACCAGCTGCTTTCACTTGGTCTAGAACTTTAACAACTAAGCCGTGCATTGCGTCTTTATCCGCCTGAATCAATACAGCTGCTTCAGGAGCTTCAGCCAGCATACGCTCAACGTTTGCTGTTACACGTTCGATATCAACCTGACGGTTTTCCATCATGATCACGCCTGTTTTACTGACGCCGATAAAGATGTTAGCCGAAGGCTTTGAAGTCGCTTGTGAAGCTTTTGGTTTGTTGTAGTCCAAACCAGATGGTTTCACGAATGACGTTGTTACAATGAAGAAGATTAGCATGATGAACACGATGTCGAGCATCGGTGTCATATCAATTTGCGCTTCCTCATCTATACTGGAATGCTTTTTACGTGCCATGTTCAATCTCTCTCTAGTGGTGCGGCATGCTGTCTTTTAGCTTTTCTAAACTGATTTTCATTTTGGCATCGAGGCGAGTACTGAAGAATACTCCCGATAATGCTGCAACCATACCTGCCATCGTAGGCATAGTTGCCATTGAAATACCAGCCGCCATCAAACGAGCATTACTCGTCCCCTGAACTGCCATCACATCGAACACTGAAATCATACCTGTTACGGTACCTAACAAACCTATCATTGGACAAATTGCCACTAAGGTTTTAATAATCAGCATACGTGCATTCAAATCTTGCTTCGCTTGGGACATCCAAGCTTCACGGATGCGGTGTGCATACCAAGAGGTCGTTTCCTCTCTGGCGTCCCATGCAGCTATGATTGCTTTATGTTGCTTTGGTGATATCCAATTAAGATACCAATAACGCTCAAGCATCAATACCCACATTAAGAACAGAACACCCGCTACAAGCCAGAGGACGTCGCCTCCGGAGGCCATGAAGCCCCTGACGGAATCCCAAATGTCCATCAGGTATAGCGTCATTAGTCAGCCCTCTTCTCAGCATGTGCTGCGATAATACCAGCGCTTTGCTCTTCAAGGATCTGAACGATTGACTTACTACGGGCAACAACCACTGCATGCATTAACATTAACGGCAGAGCAGCAACCAGACCTTGAACTGTAGTGATAAGCGCCATAGAAATACCGCCAGCCATCAGTTTTGGATCGCCAGTACCAAATAATTGGATACTTTGGAAGGTTGCAATCATACCCGTCACTGTACCTAACAGACCCATCATAGGCGCGATAGCGGCCAATACTTTGATGATTGAAATACGCGCTTCCAATGCTGGTGTTTCTTTAAGAATCGCTTCATCCAATTTCAACTCTAACGTTTCAACATCAACGTCTTTGTTTTCTTGGTAAACTTTCAAAATACGACCTAAAGCGTTATTGCCAGGCTTATCGACGTTCTTACGTTGGCTATTCACGCGAGCACCAATAATCGTCATAGTGACAAGACGTTCGATAGAGATTAATAAACCCAGTGCTAACAGAGCAATAATGATGTAACCGATAGTACCACCAGCTTCTAAACGATCTTCAAAGCTAGCTTTGTTAGTGAAGATGTTTAGCAGCACGCCGCGTGCAGGGTCAACATAGAATGGCGCAGTACCTGAAGTGATTTTTTCCCAGTCAGCAACAGCGCTAACTTGGTAACCTTCTGGTTGTTGAGATAACTGCTGAATTAAACCTAACTCAGGGTTATAAACAACGTACTTGCCATCAGCAGTTAAGTTGTAAGCACCAACACGATGGATAGTCGTTGTTTTAACGCTTCCGTCGATTCCAGTAACTGAACCTTCAAACTTAACAACCTTGCCAGACTCAGCCATTTCAAACAGCTGTTCTTGCCAAAATTGCTCTAGCTCTTCAATTTTAGGTAATTGTTTACGTGCACCTAAATCAGCGATGAATTTATCACGATTTGGGTATTGAGCACTGATGTTTGAGCTTGCCAGTTTACCAGCGAAATCACCGGCTTCACCTTTAACCACACCAAACATCTCACCCAAGTCACCTTGAGCAGTTTTCAGATCTTCTTCTAACTGAGCAATTTTACGCTCGTTATCTAAGAACGCTTGGTTTAAATCTTTGCCGCGTTGTTTTTCAGCCGCTAAAGCATCTTTCTCGCGCTTTAACAGTGCAGCTTTATCACCACGTTCAGCTTGGAATTCTTGCTCACGTTTACTGTTGATTTTGCCTTCTGCAGCACGTTCAACTTTAACTTGTTGCAATAATTGGTCAATCGACTTAGGCGCATCTGCAGCGCTAGCCATACCAGCAGTTAAAGAGAAACTTGCAGCCAACACAGCTGTAGTAATTAACTTCTTCATTATTGTGCAGTCTCCGCAGCAGGAATTGGTAACGCAAATAGATCTAGAGCACCTTGTTTACGGGCAATGCGGATACCTTTAGTCAGTTCACGCAAATAGCTGTCATCTAACTTATCCCAACCCTTAGATTCTGGGTTGTACATCCAACCAGTCTTTTGATCTAAACTCTGTGCATAAAGAGCAACACGACCTAAGTTAAAGAAGTCAACCAACACTTCTTTGCCATCTAGGTTTAACTTACCTTGGTTAACAGCAACCGCGCTACCATATTCACGCTCGATGCTATAAGCATCAAGGATTAAACGGTATTTTTCGGCTAAAGTCACTTCAGCAGTATTAAGAAGGTTTTTCAGCTCATTAACACGATTAGTACGTACTTCAGAGTTGAAAGGTAAATCTAATTGAACGAATTGTTCTAATGATTCAACCATTTTAAACATTAATGGCACAACACCTTGGCGAAGTTTATCAACACCATTAATGTCGCTTTGTACTGAATCCATTGTCTTTTGTTGATCAGCAACTAAGCTGGCAACGTAATCGTTATATGATTTCAGTGATTCACGCTCATCCGCGACAGAACCATACTCAAAAAGCATGTCTTGTGCTTGATCGAAATACTTATCAACATTCTTTTGCGACGCTGCAGCATCAGCATGGATCATACTATCCGCTTTCTGCACGTCGGTAAGAGGATCTGCAACCACTAAGTTGCTGCTCGCTAATGCCAGCACGCCAACAAGTGCAGTAGCGATTTTTGTTCTATTGCTTACCTTGGACATAGTTCCCAACCAATTTGAAGTGAATAAAAAGGTTTAACTTACCAGCAACAAAACGAGAAGCAAAAAATGCTCGCCGAAAAAATTACTGTAAGTTCGTCTTTCTCTTGTGATTCTTAGTTTTTTCTTCCCTTTCCTACGCCCTTACAGGCATAGACCCGCTGGCATCATTTCACAAAATGTTGACCTGTGTCAACATTTCAGCCGACTAAAAACTAGTGTAAAGATGCGCTATGAATAAAAAATTTCACGAAAGGTGTTTTTTTACACAAAATATCACCAATAAAGTTAATTAAATTGAGTGGCAAAAATCTAAATTTAATAATAAGCAATATAAATCAATAATATAAAAGAGCATCTTTCGCTCAATAGTTTTTTGTCAATTAACATCTTTCAACATGAAACGAACTCAAGCAGGTCATCTTTACTTGCTTATTGACTTTGGGATAGAGGATTTTGCAGAGGATGTAGAGCACGGATTCATTAATCAAGGCAACCTTTATGTAGCTGTAACCAAGGATAGCTTCTCTAACCTGAACTCTGGATAAGAAAATTTGAACTAACAGCCCTCCAAGTGTTCGGGTCTTTCGACCAAGAGAAACCCGATCACACCGGAGGGCCTATGCATAAATTAGTGGAAGTGTTTTGCGATGTCGATGATTTTTGCGCTGTTTCATTCCAGAATGGGAAAAAACGCTGCTAACCGATGGTACACGTAAGCGCCAACGTGCTGGCCGTATGACGATGAGCGAAGTGATGACCATCATCATACTTTTTCAGATGTCCCACCACCGTGATTTCAAGAACTTCTACATCGGTTATCTGGCTCATTTCTACAAATCCGCTTTTCCTCATTTACTCAGCTATACCCGCTTTCTTGAGATGATGCCCAAGGCTTTAGTCCAGCTTTGCAGCTACTTTGCCAGCCTCAAGAGTAACCCCACTGGCATCGAATTTGTTGATTCAACTAGCATCAAAGTGTGTCATAACCTGCGTATTCATCGCCATAAAACCTTGGCGGGACTGGCGTGCAGAGGTAAAGGTACTATGGGGTGGTTCTATGGCTTTAAGCTGCATTTGATTGTGAATCATCAAGGTGGAATAGTGGCGGCCAAAGTGACCCCTGCGAATTGTACTGGTCAACCCAAACTGGACACTTTTACTTGAGAATTTTCAAACTCTACAGGTGACAGAGCGTCATTAGCAGAATGAAGCCGCTCCAAGTTGTAATATTTCATGTAAGCCGTCACATCTTGCTTCATAAACTCCCTTGTTGGTTGATTAACTTTAAAAATCCAATCGTGTTTCAAGCTACCAAAGAAACGCTCAACAACGGCATTATCCCAACACGCCCCCACATCACCCATGCTGGCTCGGATACCATAGCTCGATAGCAGCCTACCGAATTGCTTACTGCCTCGGTCACTGTGGAATACCAGCCCTCGCGCTGGTTGTCGCAGGTTGTAGGCTTTTATTAATGCCTTAGATATCAAATCTGTGGTCATGCGTTTATCTATGTGCCATCCCACAATCCGGCGCGAATATAAATCCATCACCACTGCTAAATACATCCAGCCTTCACCCGTCTTTAAATAGGTCACGTCACCCGCCCAGACCTGATTAGCCGATACTGGATTAAAGTTCATGTTTAACATGTTATCTGCCACTGCATCTGAGTGTTTCCGCTGCGTAGTCACCTTGTAAGCACGTCGCTGGGTTGCTTTGAATCGAAGGCGGTGCATAATTTTACGAACGAGATAGCGACCAAGCTGGTAGCC
>NZ_JAUOER010000042.1:0-15859 GCF_031932025.1 Shewanella sp. SP2S2-4 | reverse complement strand
GTCATTAACGTCAACGATGCGCCGACGATTAGTTCAACGGCCATCACTGCTGCCACTCAAGATGCGGCGTACAGCTACACCTTTGCGGCGAGTGATACCGATGTGGGGGACGTACTGACATTCAGCGTAGTGACTAAACCAAGCTGGTTGAGCTTCAATGCGGCCACTGGATTGTTAAGTGGCACGCCAAGTAATGCCGATGTGGGCAGCCATGCGGTGACACTGAAAGTCACCGACACGGACGGCTTAACGGCAGAGCAAAGCTTCAGCATCACTGTGACCAACGTCAACGATGCACCTGTGGCGACAAGTTTAACTGTGACGTTAGAGGAAGATAGTTCTGTGGCTATCACCCTTGCGGCAGAGGATGTGGATAATGATCCGCTCACCTATGAAGTGGTGAGTCAGCCAGAATCCGGCACCTTAGAGCAACATGGCACTGTTTGGTTATATACCCCTGAGAAGGATTTCACTGGAACAGACGTGTTTAGCTTTATTGCTAAGGATGCCGAGCTGAGTTCAGAGCCTGCAACTGTCACGATTAACGTCACACCAGTGAATGATGATCCGCAGGCGGTTGATGACGACTACACATTAACAAGTACCGCCAACGATATTTATGCGCTTGCGGTGCTCGCGAACGATGTTGATGTCGATGGTGATACCTTAACGATTGATGGTGCGGCTGCGGATATCGGCAGTGTGCAAATCACCAGTGAGGGCTTGAGCTTTACTGCGCCTGAAGCGTATGTCGGGCCTGTGGCACTTCGCTATACCATCAGTGATGGTAACAAGGGGCGTGCAAGTGCCAAAGTGAATGTACTGATTGAAGGCGCTGAGTCGGCAAATCAGCCAGTGATCACTTTGCCTGACGATGTTGATGTGAATGCGACGGGTCTATTTACTCGCGTTAAACTTGGTTTCGCGAAAGCGGTCGATCGTAATGGTCATCCATTGCCAGTTTCTCTGGTGAATAAGAGTCTGTTCTTCGCACCCGGCAGCTACTTAGCTTACTGGCAAGCTGTAGATCGCGATGGTAATAAGGCGATCAAGGCTCAAAAAGTGAAAGTACATCCACTGATCTCCTTGAGTAAAGATCAGCTTGTGGGTGAGGGCAATGAGGTAGTGGTGAGTGTGCACCTTAATGGCGCCGCACCCGTATATCCCCTTTCGGTGCCTTATACCGTTTCAGGCTCTGCAGGTAGCGGTGATCATGATTTGGTTGATGGGGTGGTCGAGGTGACATCGGGTCAACAAGCTGAGATCCGCTTTAGAACCTTTGAAGATGGTGAGGTCGAAGGGGATGAGGATGTGCTGATTAGTCTAGACCCAAGCTTGAATTTGGGCAGTAAGCAGCAAACTCAGGTGCTCATCACTGAAGCGAATATTGCGCCTAAGGTGACGTTGGATGTTACCCAAGCGGGAGCGCACCAATTTATCGTGGCGCAAAATGGCGGTGATGTTCGCATTAATGCTGATATCAGTGATGCCAATATACAGGACAGCCTAGCGTCAACATGGGCAAGCGGTTCGCTGAACTTACAATCCGATGATGCGGGTATGTTCTTCTCTCCAGTCTCTGTCCTGCCGGGCATTTATCCTGTGAGTGTGACGGTCACTGATAATGGTTTGCCAGCGCTGTCTACCACAGAGAAAGTCTACATTGTGGTGCGTTCAAGCTTACCTGTATTGACTGGCGCAGACACGGACGGTGATTTGATCCCTGATGTTCAAGAAGGCTTTACCGATACGGATGGTGACGGTATTCCTGATTATTTGGATGCGGTCAACGACTGTAACATTATGCCTGAAGGTGAATTGCAGCCTGTGTACTTCTTAGCTGAGGGTCAGGCTGGCGTGTGCTTACGCTTAGGTAATATTGCACTGATGCAAGAGCAAAGTGGTATTCAACTATTACCTGATCTTGTCCCAGAAGACAGCATAGCGGCCAATGTCGGCGGTATTTTTGACTTCATCGCGACGGGATTGCCACAACAAGGGCAGAGTTACAGTCTGGTGATACCACAACGTTCGCCAGTTCCTGCCAATGCGGTATATCGTAAGTATCAAGCCCAAAATGGTTGGAAGGATTTTGTGATTGATACGCGCAATAGTGTCGCCAGTAGTGAAGGTGAGCGTGGTTTCTGTCCTCCACCGGGAGACAGTCGTTGGACTTCTGGATTAACTGAAGGCCATTGGTGTGTGCAGTTAACCATAGAAGATGGTGGACCAAACGATGACGATGGCGTCGCTAACCGTACTATCGTCGATCCAAGTGGCGTGTCCGTGATACTCAATGGCAACCATTTACCGGTGGCGAACCCAGATACGGCCTCTTTACCTTGGAATCAGAGCCTCGATGTTGATGTGCTCGCCAATGATACCGATGGTGATGGTGATGCCTTGACAGTTACACAAGTGACTAGCGAGTTTGGTACCGCCGTCATCTTGGCTAATCAGCAACTAAGTTACACGCCAGCAACCGATTTCATCGGTACTGATGTGCTGGTGTATAGCATTACCGATGGAAAAGGTGGCACTGCAAGTAGTGAGTTGACTGTGGTAGTGAGTGGCAATACCGCACCAACGGCAGTCAACGACAGCGCCGCAACCGACGACAGAACGAGCTTGCTACTCGATGTGTTGAGTAATGACAGTGATCCAGATGGCAATGCTTTAACCTTAGTCAGCGCAACCGCGCAGCAAGGGACAGTATCCATTGAGACTAACAAGCTGCGTTATATCCCTAAAACAGGATTCGATGGTGTCGATACTGTGAGTTATCGGATTAGCGATGGGTTGGGCGGTGAGGCAACAGGACAAGTGTTGATTACTGTTAAAGCCTATCAAGAAGTGGTGATTGATAACAAGTCGGGAGGAGGTAGTATGGCCTTGTGGGCATTAGGCTTGATCGTTGCGACGGGTTTAATTCGCCGCCGTGAATTACATAAAGTGGTCTTGGGTGCTGTGTTGCTCGCCAGCACAGTGACTCAAGCGAATGCCGCTGATAACTGGTATGTCGAGGGCTTTGTCGGCCAAGCTCAGGTTGATAGCGGCAGACGAGAGTTACAGTCTGACGCTGCAGCGGGCGTAGTGACATCGGTTGATGACAAAGATACTGCGTTTGGCTTAAGTGTGGGTTATCAATGGACTCCCATGGTGGCAATCGAATTAGGCTATGCCGACTTTGGTAATGGAAGTGCGCGGATTGAGGGTGCAAGTCTGACTCCGGCGCAATATCATGAGCAGGTCAAAGCCGTGACCCCCGTACTGGCTGATGGCGTGATGTTGGGATTGCGTTTAACCTTACTGCAGCATGATGCTTGGCGGTTTGAAGTACCTATCGGATTATTTCGATGGCAAGCAGATATCAGTAGCACTATGGGCAATAGCCGTTTAACCACAGAGCTTGATGGCACTGATTGGTATGCCGGTGTGCGGTTTAGCTATCAAGTGAGCGACGTTTGGTCAGTTGGCTTGGGGTATCAGTATGTGGATATCGAGCCGAATGACTTCCTCAGTTACCAGCTCAATCTACGTTATCAATTTTAAGCGTTAGCATATCAAAAGGGGCATTCGCCCCTTTTTACTCTCTAATAAAAACATCATATTTGAGAATATTTTGAAGGTGTTCACTTAAGGCTGGGCTTGGTTTGTGATGCATATCGCAAAGGATTTGTGGCTTACCCTTAGGAGCATGTAACAAATTCAGGTTGTAGATTAAAGACAGGATAGTAAGATTGTCACTTATCTTATTTAATTTATCGCTTTTTTATCTAGAGGCAGTTATGTCGCAGCGGCAGAATAAGCCGGAAATATTGCATACCGAAGTTGTCGCGAAAAGCCGATTATTTCAAATTGAGCAAGTGCATCTTAAGTTCTCAAATGGTGTCGAGCGCCAATACGAGCGCATGAAAGGTGGCAGCCGTGGCGCTGTGATGATAGTGCCTATTCATCAAGGGCAAATGCTACTGGCACGCGAATATGCTGCAGGAACTGATAATTACGAGCTCGGGTTTCCTAAAGGTCTTATCGACCCAGGTGAATCGTCAATCGAAGCTGCTAATCGTGAATTGCAGGAAGAAATTGGCTTTGGGGCGAATAAGCTCACGCTATTGAAAGAACTTAGCCTAGCGCCGGGGTATTTCTCCAGTAAGATGCAAATTTTTCTTGCAGAAGATCTGTATGAGAGTCGCCTTGAAGGTGATGAGCCAGAGCCCATTGATGTGGTGCCTTGGGCGCTCGCCGATTGGGAGGCCTTGCTCGATGATGTCGATTTTTCAGAATCCCGTAGTGTGAGCGCGTTGTTTTTAGCGCAAAAGTATATACAACTTAAATAATCTTTTTCCTTTTAAGCGTTCAAAGCTGGAACGCTTGCAAAACATTCGCGAACTTTGCGATTGGAGTTGTTATGAAGCCAGAAGAGTTGATCGACGAAGTTATTGCGATTGCGACCGATGCCGGGATAACTATCCGTGACATTTATCTCAAAGGTAATTTTGAGCGAGAAATGAAGTCTGACAATACCCCTGTCACTTCCGCAGATTTAGCGGCGAACAAGATCATTTGTGACCGATTAACTGCTTTAACGCCTGATATTCCTGTGTTATCTGAAGAGGCTGCCGACATTCCGCTGAGCGTGCGTGAATCTTGGAAGCGCTATTGGTTGGTCGATCCACTTGATGGCACGGGTGAGTTTATTGCTGGCAGTGGTGATTTCTCGGTGATTATTGCACTCGTTGAGCACAATCGTCCCGTGATGGGCGTGGTGTATGTGCCTATGACGCAAGTGTGTTATTACGCGATTGCAGGTTTAGGGGCATACAAACGCACGGATAAACAGGAAGTGCGGATCAGCAGCCGCCAAATTGAGCACCGTGAAAAGGTATCCCTAAGATTAGCCGTAAGTCGCCGTCAGGACCCTCAATCTGTGTTGACCCTATTCAACCATCCCAAACACTGCGAGTTAGTCGTTATGGGCGGCGCAGCGTTAAAGAGTTGTCTTGTCGCCGAAGGTCGAGCCGATTGTTATGTACGAGTCGGACCAACGGGTGAGTGGGACACGGGAGCCGCGCAAATCATAGTCGAAGAAGCGGGTGGACAGTTGATGGATACTGAGCTGCAACCGTTAACCTACAATGAGCGCGAGACGTTAGAAAACCCTAACTTTATCGTAGTGGGCGCACCCAACTTAGAGTGGGATAAGATTTTAATAGGTGAATGATTTTCGAATGCAGTCTATACGTCCGGTATTAAAGTCAGATTTATTCGCGGTTTATCAGCTAGAGCAGGCCATTTTTGGCGAACATAGCTATCCCGATTTTTTCTTCCGTCAGGGATTTGATTGTTGGCCAGAGCAATTTTTAGTTGCCGTGGATGAAGATAATCTTCTGCAAGGTTATTTGCTCAGTGCCCAGAGTAGCGATCCTACCTGTATGTGGATTTTATCTGTTGCCGTAAGTGAAGATGCTCGCGGAAAGGGATTAGGCAAACGTTTGATGCAGCGGTGTTTAGCTGAGCTGCCCGCCGCTGTTGAGCGGGTGTGTTTAACGGTTGACCCGACTAATCCTGCCCATGGCTTATATCAGCATTTAGGTTTCGTTGATTCGGCTTTTGAGGCCGATTATTTTGGCGCTGGTGCAGATAGAGTTGTGATGACTTATCGTAGGCCTTAAATTCCATGGTCACTTTTAATTAAAAACACCTTTGAATTAAGAATGATTTTTAAACCAAAATAATGGACGGCGTGCTGACTGAGTGCGCCGTTTTTTATGCTATTTTGTGTGGTGTAATCCCACATATATAGTTCAGTTTTACTGAGTGAATCGATTTCGAGCGTCTATCTTTATTTATCATTCTCAATGATATCCTTCACTATTTATCCGCGACTGTACGTAAAACAAACTTATTTTGAACGTTGTTTTTTATTTTGACTGCTGTTAGTCTCTTGCTATCCAACAGGGAGTGAGACCTATGGCCAGACGAAAAGAACACAGCCATGATGAAATTCGCGCTATGGCAATACAAGCGGCAACTGAGTTATTGACCGAACAAGGTGTTGTAGGGCTGAGCTTACGCAAAGTGGCTAGCCAAATTGGCTATGTCCCTAGCACCTTGATCAATATTTTCGGCAGCTATAACTATTTGTTGCTGGCGGTTTCTGAGGCAACGCTTAGGACTTTACACGATCGATTAGCGGGTGTGTGTGCTGCCGACAGTTTGCGTAAAATCATTGCAATGGCGTGGGAGTATAGTCAGTTTGCCAATGAGCAGCGGCAAGCTTTCAAGCTGGTTTTTGAGCTGCAATTACTCGATTCTGAGCCTTTGCCGGCATCACAAGGGCAATTGATTGCAGGGTTATTCATACTGATTGAACGTGAGTTAGCGCAGATCTTCCCTGAGGCGACTCCGGAGCAGCATCTCATTATGAGCCGTGTGTTGTGGGGTGGGATTCATGGGCTAACTGCTTTATCCCTCGATAATAAGCTCTTTGCTGAATCGTTATCACTGCGGGATTTACTCGAGAGCCATGTGCAGGCTTATCTACAAGGAATGGGTTACCAGAGGGAACTATCATGCTGCTAACAAAACGTTTTTTACCTTATTTTGCGACTCAGTGCTTAGGCGCATTGAATGACAACATTTATAAAAATGTGTTGCTGCTATTAGTGACTTTCAGTCAAGTCAAAGACTTGCCCATAAGCGTCGATATGTTTGTGAATTTGGCTGCTGGAGTGTTTATCCTGCCGTTTTTCCTGTTTTCGGCCCACGCGGGTGTGGTTGCCGATAATATGGATAAGGCCAAACTTATCCGTCGATTAAAACTACTCGAAGTCATTATTATGTCCTGCGCCGCTATCGCGATAGTGAGCGAGAACTACATGATGATGTTATTGCTGCTATTTTTAACCGGTAGTCAGTCGGCCTACTTCGGTCCGGTAAAATATTCCCTGCTGCCCCAAGCCTTGAAAGACGATGAGTTAGTGACAGGTAATGCTTGGGTTGAGATGGGCACTTTTCTCTCTATTCTGGTGGGCACTTTGAGTGCGGGGGTTTTAGTTTCTGAAGTCAACGGTACGCTTTGGGCTGCCATTACCGTTGCCGTATTGGCCTTAGCAGGCTACCTATCGAGTCGAGCTATTCCTGCTTTACCACCGCAGGGCGTTATCGAAAAAATACGTTTCAGACCGTTATCAGGCACTTGGCGTAGCATCAAAAAAGCCCGTCAAACACCTTCAATCTGGATGGCTATCCTCGCTATCAGTTGGTTTTGGTTTTTAGGTGCGACCTATCTGACCCAATTCCCTAACTTTGCCAAGCTGCACCTGCATTCTGGTGCGACTGTGGTGTCGTTATTGTTGGGCATGTTTTCCATCGGAATCGCTGTTGGCTCCTTCGTCTGTGAACGTTTTTCCTACGGCCATGTGGAACTCGGTTTGCTGCCATTCGGGGTATTGGGATTAACTATCTTTGGTGTCGATTTGCTTTGGGCGATTCCACCTGTGCCAGTGGATGCTGGTTTTGTCTATGGATTAAAAGCCTTTATTGCCGAGTCGCAACATTATCGGGTGATGCTAGATTTCTTTATGATCGGCGTTAGCGGCGGCTTGTTTATCGTCCCCTTATACGCCTTTATTCAGTCCCGTTCGGCCAAGGGCGAATGTGCTCAGGCGATTGCTGCCAATAACATTATGAACTCTCTGTTTATGGTGGCTTCGGCGCTGCTATCTATCTTGCTGCTTGGCGTTGCGGGTTGGACGATTCCGCAGTTATTCCTACTGCTTGCAGTGATGAACTTTGTCGTCGCTCTCTATGTTTATTCACAAGTGCCAGAATTTACTCAGCGATTTATCAGTTACTTATTGAGTCATGTTATGTACCGCGTGACTGTAACTGGCCGAGAGATAATTCCAAAGGAAGGGGCCGGCATCATAGTCTGTAACCATGTGAGTTATGTGGATGCATTGATTATTATGGGAGCGTCGACACGGCCAATCCGCTTTGTCATGGATAAATCCATCAGCGAAATTCCTCTGTTGAAGTATTTGTTCCGCCATGCAGGTGTGATCCCTATCTGTTCGCCTAAGCAAAGTGAAGAGACTTATAATCGTGCCTTCGAGGCGATTCATGAAGCGCTCGCCAATGATGAGTTGGTATGTATTTTCCCTGAGGGTCGACTCACACCTGACGGTGAACTTGGCGATTTTCGTCCTGGAATTGATAAGATTTTGGCCAGAGATCCAGTGCCAGTCATTCCTATGGCGCTGCACGGATTATGGGGATCTTACTTTAGCCACAAGGGCGGACATGCTTTGGCTAAAATGCCCAAGCGTTTTTGGTCAAGGGTGTCGGTGGATTTAACGGATGCCGTCGATGGTAAGCTTGCGAATAAGGAATCTTTGAGAGTCCAAGTGGCGAGCCTGCTGGGCAAGTCTTAAATTCGTTAAGGCATGAAATAAAGTGAAGTGATAACCGCGGATCTAATGTTCGCGGTTATCTCATTTATGCGTGGGCAATTTATCGAGTTTGATAACTATCCAACCATTCGTGCATCGCTTGATGTGAGCCTTTAAAAAGAACACGTTCGGACTTTTTCTGTAATTGGTATTGATACATAGGATCGTAATATTTGTGCAATAACAGGTTTATCCAGACTAAATGCTGCGAAGTGTCATTCTGGTTAATTTGCTGATCGAGGGCTTGTTGCATCAAATCTTGCAGTTCTTGATGTTGTTTTCCGCCTAGACGTTTGCGAATGCTCACTAAACTCTGTAATAGATATTCACTGAAAGCCGCAAAACCTGCTTCCGGCCCTAGGCGTTCACAGAAGCCGTTATACATTTTATGCACATATTCATTGCGTAAGCGTTCGAGCCTCGCATCGTCAGTTTCTTCAAGCACTAAGACATTGGCGGCTTGCATGGCATTGTAAAATGTCTGCGGCAGCGCCGAACGCCCAATCAGGAAGCTTTCATCTTCGAGCAGTAAACAGGCAGCGTCACTCGTTTGGTGCTGTAGCAAGGCAATGGCAAGCTGATTTTCAAAGTTAATCTGCGTCGGCTGTGGGTCGATATTCTTCCCAAAGCTAGAGCCTCTGTGATTAGCTATCCCTTCAAGATCAACCGCTTCTTTACGCAGCAATAAGAAATCGGTTTTACCGCAGCCCGTCATCCCACTCAAACTCAATAACGGCTGCTGAGCTGGTGCCGCTTCAATCACGCCAATCAGATATTGGCGCATGGCCTTATAGCCACCTTGAATATATGGGACTTCTACACCGGCTTCTTTAAGCCATTGTTGCGTGAGTTGCGAGCGTAAGCCGCCACGAAAACAATAAAGGTAGGCCTTGGGGTTGGCTTTTACATAGCTTGCCCAAGCTTCGATTCTCTGTTGCTTGATGGGGCCATTAACCAGTGAATGACCCAATGCAATCGCGGCTTGCTGACCTGATTGCTTATAACAAGTGCCGACTTTTTCCCTTTCACTATCCAGCATCAAGGGTAAGTTGGTCGAGTTGGGAAACGCACCTCGAGTAAACTCTATGGGTGCTCGCACATCCATGATGGGATGTTGATTGAGGAAAATTTCCCGATATTGTTCTGCAGCGACGATCGCGTTTGGCATCAGCACAACACCACATTCGCTGCAGTGGTGGGTGTTTCCAGTGATCCAATGCAAATTGGGGCAATGTGATGCGCATCGAGTAGGGCAATTAATTCCGCTTCGGCTTCGGCCGAGACGGCAACTAGCAGACCACCACTGGTTTGCGGATCGCACAGAATCGCTTTTTGATGCTCGCTGAGCTCGGGGAGATGCTCGCCATAACTGTCGTAATTTCGGTGAGTCCCGCCAGGAACGCAACCTAAGGCTAAGTAATCTAAGGCGCGTGGTAGTAACGGCACCGCATCAAATTTGAGTTTTGCCGTGAGCTTGGCACCTTGGCACATTTCGAGTAGGTGTCCCGCCAGTCCAAATCCTGTGACATCGGTCAGGGCGTTTACACCGCTAATTTTGGCAATCGTCGTGCCTATAGTATTCAGCTGGCACATAGCATTAACCGCAATGTGACTGTCTTCATCTTGGAGTTTTTTCTGTTTCTGCGCCGTGGTTAAAATGCCAATGCCGATAGGCTTAGTGAGATATAAACGATCGCCCGCTTTAGCAGTATCATTTTGTTTTAAGTCAGTTAACGCAATTTGTCCTGTCACTGCTAGCCCAAAAATCGGTTCAGGCGCATCTATGCTGTGGCCACCGGCTAGCATGATCCCGGCTTCCATACAGGCTTGTCTGCCGCCATCGACCACTTGTTGTGCGACTTCTGCAGGTAGCTTATTGATTGGCCAGCCTAAAATAGCGATCGCCATGATAGGCGTGCCGCCCATGGCATAAATATCACTGATCGCATTGGTCGCAGCGATGCGGCCGAAGGTGAAGGGATCGTCAACAATCGGCATGAAAAAATCGGTAGTGCTGATGATGCCTATGTCGTCATTGAGTTTATACACTGCGGCATCGTCACGGCTTTGATTGCCGACCAGCAGATTAGGATCAGTAAACACGGGTAACTGCGAGGCCAAGATAGTGCTGAGCACTTTAGGGGATATCTTGCAGCCACAACCTGCACCATGACTATATTCTGTTAGTTTGATTGATTCTGGGAGTGTAACTGGGGAATCTGACATGATCTCAACAGCCTATTTAAGTGATTAAGGCATCATCATAATCAGATACGGCCACCATGCAAGGTGGCCGTATGACTTTCGGGCAGAATTGTGGTTTAGCTATAAGTTGCGGTTAGGCTTCGCCAATGTTTTTGCTGGACTAAGAAACGCGCTTTTAGCTCTTCAACTTGCTGCAATAGCTGCTGATCGACAAGTTGTTTACGCTTGGCCTCAAGCAAGGTTTTCTTCGCTTGGTAGTAATCCATTAAGTGAAGTTTGAGTAATTCATACTCAGCTTGGACTTTCTCAATAATTTCATCGGCATTGGGTAAGTGCACGACTTTGTTCTTTGTCCGCAGTAGCTGCATCTGCAAGCGCGCGCTCTCGATACGTTCCTGTGGACTCGTACGCAAGTCCTTGGCTAACCCCAACCAAGATAATGACTTAATCAACCATTTAGTTGGATCGTAGTGCCACCATTTAATGCCATTACGATAGTCATTTTCGAAGATGTGATGGAAATTATGGTAACCCTCACCGTAGGTCAGCATGGCTAGAAAGCCATTATCGCGGGCAGTGTTCTTATCGGTATAAGGCTGGCTGCCCCACACGTGGGCTAAAGAGTTGATGAAGAAAGTGCAGTGATGCACAACCACTAAACGCAGTAAACCCGCCATCAATAACATAGACAGTACATCGCCGTTCAGCCAGCCGAGCAGGGCAGGCAGTCCAATGTTCATCAGTAATACGAGTGCGAGGTAATGTTTGTGTTGCCACATAACGATACGGTCATTTTGCAGATCGCGCACATTTTGATAATCATGATAGCGTTGCGACTGATATTCACGCAGCATCCAACCGATATGGCTGTACCAGAATCCCATTTTGGCTGAGTACGGGTCTTTGTCGTTGTCGTCTACGTGCTTGTGGTGGACTCTGTGATCAGATGCCCAGTGCAATGCACTGTTTTGTAATGCTAAAGCACCACCAAGGGCATATATAAAACGCACCGCTGGATGGGCTTTATAGGCCTTGTGTGACCAGAGTCTGTGATAACCTGCGGTGATTGACAGGCCACTGGCAAAGGCTAAAACAATAAAAGCGATCCATTCACTGGCACCATAGCCGTGAACAATACCGCGCCATGGAACTAAAATTACCGCACTGAGGAAAGTGATGGCAAACAGACTGACATTAAGCCAGATGATAGGGGGTTTTTTCATTATAGGTTTCCAAAATTCGCTTTTGAGCGTACATCTGTAAGCTAATTTAGCCTAGCTATATTGTTTGGTCAAGGACGATGGGGCTGTGTTTAATGCCTAAAAGCGGTATTATCGCGTCATTACATTCAGTTAGCGGATTTAAGAATGGGTATTCGAGCACAGCAAAAAGAGAAAACTCGTCGAGCTTTAGTCGATGCGGCCTTTAATCAGCTAAGTGCTGAGCGCAGTTTCTCAAGTCTGAGTTTGCGAGAGGTTGCTCGGGAAGCCAATATCGCGCCGACATCTTTTTATCGCCATTTTAAAGATATGAACGAACTCGGTCTCACTATGGTGGACGAGGGCGGATTAACACTCAGGCAGATGATGCGAAAAGGCCGTCAGCGAGCCGAAGCCGGTGGCAGTGTGATCCGTATTTCTGTTGATACTTTTATGGAAGTGCTTGATTCTAATCCAAACGTATTCCGTATCTTATTGCATGAACGTTCAGGAACCTCAGCAGCGTTCCGTGCGGCGGTTGCTCGCGAAATTGAACATTTTATTTCTGAATTGGCTCACTATACCGAAGCGAAAGCGGGCCGAACTCCGTTATTAGCTCGGGCACAGGCAGAAGCCTTAGTAACTTTGGTGTTTAACGCCGGCGCTTCAGCATTAGATATGAAACGCGCCGATCGAAAAATCCTTGCCGATCAATTAGTCATGCAATTGCGTATGGTCGCCAAAGGCGCCGAGGCTTTGCAGCATAAGGTTGAACACCGCTAATCTGAGTGACATGCATAGCCGCTAAAAATAATGGAGCCTGAGGCTCCATTATTTTTAGCGAATTTATGTTTGAGTTCTAGCAACGTTTAACTGCTATGCAGCCGAGCTCAAAGCACTTGAAGTGACTAACGACGCTCTAGTAGGACACCTGTTTCCATGTGATCGGTATAAGGGAACTGATCAAACAGGGCGAAGCGAGTGACTTTATGGGTTTCGTTTAGTTGCTGCAGATTGTCTTTTAAGGTTTCAGGGTTGCAGGAAATATATAAGATCCGCTCGTAACCTTGTACTAATGCCAGCGTATCAGGATCAATCCCTGCGCGGGGTGGGTCGACAAAAATGGTGTTGCACACATAGCTGTCGAGATCGATACCTTCTAAACGTCTAAAGCTGCGTTTCTTCGCCATGGCATCGCTAAAGTCTTCAGCCGACATGCGAATAATCTGCAGGTTCTCAATACCATTCACTTCGATATTGTATTGTGCCGCATCGACTGAAGGCTTAGCGAGTTCGGTGGCCAATACGCGATTAAAGTTTTGCGCCAGTGCGATAGAGAAGTTGCCATTACCACAGTAGAGCTCGAGTAAATCCCCTTCACTCTCCTGAGTCGCATCGATAGCCCACTCCAACATTTTTACAGAAACTTTAGCATTGGGTTGAGTAAAGCTGTTCTCGATTTGCTTATATAAGAAGGTTTTACCATTCACTTGTAATGACTCGACCACAAAGTCTTTATCTAAATCGATTTTTTGCTTACGGGCACGGCCGATGATGTTGACGTTAAACTGGCTGCTTAACTTGGCTTTTAGTGCAGCCGCATCGGCGCGCCATTGGTCATCAAGCTGTCTGTGATAAAGCAAGGACACTAAGATCTCGCCGCTTAAGGTCGACAAAAAATCCACTTGGAACAGTTTATGTCTTAGACTAGGATTCGGTTTTAGTTCGGCGATTAAGGCCGACATCATTTGATTGATGAGCACGCTGGCTGGCAAGTATTGATCGCATCGCACTTTCTCATTCAATACTTTATCGAACATGTAATAGTATAAGTCGTCACCGTCATGCCACATGCGGAATTCAGCACGCATACGGTAGTTGGCAGGCTCTGAGGCAAAAACTTCAACACTCGGTGTTTCAAATTGGGCAAAGGCTTGTTCTAGCTTGATACGCTTGTGTTCTAACTGCGTATCATAAGTCTGAGGGTCCATTGCTGCTAAGTTCATTGTTTGATTCACCGTTGCTGTAAATTGGGGCGCAAATATTATACTAGGTGACACGAATGTCCAGCATCTTGCTTTTGCTGTTTACGCAAAGCTGTGGGAAAATCCACGCGCTTGAGTGTGATTCTATGGGTATTCTTTGAATATTTGGTTGGATTCATCCAATCATCAAATCACTTATGTCGCAATGCGTTCAATCTGTATAGCCAATTTTATATAACCGAAACGGGAGACCCGCTTGTCGCGACCTATATTAGTGTTTGATTCTGGGATTGGTGGCCTATCCGTATTGGCTGAAATCCGCAAGAGTTTGCCCCATAGCGATTATTGTTATCTTTTCGACAATGCGAGGTTGCCCTATGGCGAGTTAGAAGAGCAGGTATTAATTGCTGGCTGTGTCGCATTAGTATGTGATCTTGTGGCCCGCACCAATGCAATGATAGTCGTCGTCGCCTGCAATACCGCGAGCACTGTTGTGCTACCGGCATTACGTGCAAACCTCAGTATTCCTGTTGTGGGCGTTGTACCCGCTATCAAACCCGCGGCACAGATGTCTAAGAGTAAACGTATTGGACTCTTGGCTACCCCTGGCACAGTTAAGCGTCATTATACCCATGAGCTCATCAGCCAATTTGCCGATGATTGCCATGTCGAACTTTTTGGTTGTTCTGAACTTGTCATGATGGCGGAGCAGAAAATAGCGACAGGTGAAATGGACATGTACAGACTGGCAGATTTACTCGCGCCAGTCGTTGCCGCGCAATTGGACGTGCTCGTACTGGGTTGTACTCATTTCCCTATGATCAAAGCTGAATTACAACAAGTGCTCGGTGCGGGCGTAACGCTAATGGATTCTGGCGCTGCGATAGCTAAGCGAGTCGTGACTCTTTTGACGCAACAGAATCTTATTGTGGAGGAGTGCAGAGTAACAAATGAGAGAGAAGCTGTAGGGGAGTCAGCAATGCAGGCGTTCTATACTAAAGCGGAAATCAGTGAAGGCTTAACAACAACATTAATTGATTGTGGCTTTTCAACTATCGAACGAATCACCACAACCAACTAAATTTACAACGTCAAACAAAACAGTTTAAACGGCAATACTACTCGTCAGTACCAGTACGGTCGGCAGCTTCCGAATCTTGTGTTTTTGCTTCTCTTACTTTTAAGGTTCTTTCTTGGAAGCTATAGTCATTCAGTTTAACCATGGCTTTCTGAGCGCCAGACTCTGACATCTCCACAAAACCAAAACCTTTACGACGACCAGTCTTACGATCTCTGACTAAACGCACAGAGTTTACTGGGCCAAACTCACCAAACAATACTTTTACTTCACCTTCATGGACACGATAAGGCAGGTTACCTACATATAAGGTCATAGTAGGACCAACATATTGTTCTTCTGTAGCATGGGATGATGAAGACTCTGGAACAAGTTTAAAGATAAGGCTAGTCACAATAACGCCTGCAACGAAGGCAATATAAGCCGGCAGCGTAGGTGCAAACTGAAATAGCACAAAGGCGCCAACAATGGCGACAATCAAAACAATAAGAAATGACTTTTGCATAAGAATGCTCTCTGATGAATGGAAAATTGATAAATAACTGTTAACAGCAAGTATATGGTAATGAATTATTTACTTTTACACTAGACCATTGCTGAAATATTGAGCGTGAATTATCAATTATTAGCTAAAAAAGCTGACTTATCTCTGATAAATAAGGTCTACAAGCTAAAAAATGGTCATAACGTTTAAAATATCGACGTACGATTCAATGATCGCTAAAAAGCCCTTGCGGACTTTCTCAATCTCCCTATAATGCGCATCCACTGACACGGCAGACAGCGTAACGCAAGTTAAGCAAAGAAAGCCAAGCAGTTCATCGGTTAGCGAGCTAAACGATGAGTGTTGAGAAAGTTGAAAAAACTACTTGACGCATTAACGGGAATGCGTAGAATACGCAGCCCTGACCCGCTGAAAACTCAGTGTGTGGTCAA
>NZ_JAUOER010000041.1:0-16105 GCF_031932025.1 Shewanella sp. SP2S2-4 | reverse complement strand
TTCCGTAAACTGCTTGACGAAGGTCGTGCAGGCGAGAACTGTGGTGTGTTATTACGTGGTACTAAGCGTGATGACGTAGAACGTGGTCAAGTATTGGCTAAACCAGGTTCAATCAACCCACACACCACTTTTGAATCAGAAGTTTATGTTCTGTCAAAAGAAGAAGGTGGACGTCACACTCCATTCTTCAAAGGCTACCGTCCACAGTTCTACTTCCGTACAACTGACGTAACCGGTACTATCGAACTGCCAGAAGGCGTAGAGATGGTAATGCCTGGCGACAACATCAAAATGGTAGTGACTCTGATTTGCCCAATCGCGATGGACGAAGGTTTACGCTTCGCAATCCGTGAAGGTGGTCGTACAGTTGGTGCTGGTGTAGTAGCTAAAATCATCGCTTAATCGCGACAGAGATTAGTTTGAAAAGGAAGCTTCGGCTTCCTTTTTTGTTTAAGTGGATTATTTCACAGGTTTTGTGGATTGCATGGGATTCGCATCCTTGCTTACAAAGTCGAATAAGAATACAATCTATGGCCGATTTTTGACCCTGAGCTTATGCTATTTTGCGTTTCTAAGGGTGTTCGGAAATGCAGAGTATGATGTGGGAATTATGCCCGTCAATTAATGTGCTCTAAGCTCAGGCCGTATTGAGTAACGGAAAAACCGATGACAACAAATACTGAAAACCAGAACAATTCTCTGGATATCGTGAAGTGGGGTTTAGTGATTGTATTACTAGCCGCTGCTGTTATTGGCAATCAAATGTATAGCGAAGCCAGTGCCGTAATACGTGCGCTTAGTGTTATCGTTGCATTCGCTATTGCTGGTTTTATTGCGCTTCAGACTGTAAAAGGTAAAAAAGCGTTAGCTTTTGCCCGTGAAGCGCATATCGAAGTGCGCAAGGTTGTATGGCCGACGCGTCAAGAAGCACTAAACACCACTTTTATTGTCCTTGCAGCAACAGGTATCTTAGCTCTTATCCTTTGGGGTATGGATGCTGTGTTAATGCGAATTGTCAATTTTATCACTGGCGTATAGGCACCTCGAATGACTGAAGCTAAAGAAGCTAAAAAAAGATGGTATGTAGTGCAGGCATTCTCAGGCTATGAAGGCCGAGTTTGTAAGTCACTGATTGAATACATTAAGATGCACGGCATGGAAGAATACTTCGGCGAAGTATTGGTCCCGACTGAAGAAGTCGTTGAAATGCGTGCAGGTCAGCGTCGTAAGAGCGAACGTAAGTTTTTCCCTGGCTATGTGTTAGTCCAGATGGAAATGAACGATGACAGCTGGCATTTAGTCAAAAGCATCCCGCGTGTTTTAGGCTTTATTGGCGGAACCTCTGATCGTCCTGCCCCAATTTCCGATAAAGAAGCGGATGCAATTCTGCGTCGCTTACAAGAAACGACAGCGTCACCGACTCATAGAACTATCTTCGAGCCTGGTGAAGTGGTGCGTGTGTGTGATGGTCCATTTGCTGACTTCAACGGTACCGTTGAGGAAGTGGATTATGACAAGAGCCGCGTAAAAGTATCAGTAATGATCTTTGGTCGTTCTACGCCAGTTGAACTTGATTTTAGTCAAGTTGAAAAAGGCTGATTAAATAAAATACAAAATCCGTTTGGCAACGGGGGCGAGTTTCTATATAATCCGTCCCCGTTGTTTTCGGGGGAGCACGTCAGCATGTCGCTGATGCGCGTTTGAACCCAAACTGAGGAAATGTCAGATGGCAAAGAAGATTGATGCTTATATTAAGCTACAAGTAAAATCAGGTTCTGCGAACCCGTCACCACCAGTTGGTCCAGCTTTGGGTCAAAAAGGTGTGAACATCATGGAATTCTGTAAAGCGTTTAACGCCCGTACAGAAAAAATGGAAAAAGGCATGCCTATTCCTGTCGTGATCACTGTATACAGTGACCGTTCATTCACTTTTGAAACTAAGACTTCTCCAGCGTCTTACTTACTGAAGACTGCTGCAGGCCTGAAATCAGGTTCTCCACGTCCAAACACTCAGAAAGTGGGTACTATCGCACGCGCTAAAGTTCAAGAAATTGCTGAACTTAAAGCTGCCGATATGACTGGTGCTGACATTGAAGCGATGACTCGCTCAATCGAAGGTACTGCGCGTTCAATGGGTTTGGTTGTAGAGGATTAATATAATGGCAAAGCTAACTAAACGCATGCGCGTAATTCGCGAAAAAGTTGACGGTACTAAAAGCTACGATATCAACGAAGCTGTTGCTCTGTTAAAAGAATTAGCAACTGCAAAATTCGTTGAAAGTGTAGACGTAGCAGTTAACCTGGGTATCGACCCACGTAAATCTGACCAAAACGTTCGTGGTGCAACAGTGTTGCCACACGGTACTGGTCGTGACGTTCGCGTTGCAGTATTTACACAAGGTGCAAATGCTGAAGCGGCAAAAGCTGCTGGTGCTGAGCTAGTTGGTATGGATGATCTGGCTGAGCAAATCAAAGCCGGTGAAATGAACTTCGACGTGGTTATCGCATCTCCAGATGCAATGCGCGTTGTTGGTATGTTAGGTCAAATCTTAGGCCCACGTGGTTTAATGCCTAACCCTAAAACAGGTACAGTAACACCAAACGTTGCTGAAGCTGTTAAGAATGCCAAGGCTGGTCAAGTTCGTTACCGTAACGACAAGAACGGTATTATCCACACTACTATCGGTAAAGTGGATTTCACACCAGTTCAATTGAAAGAAAACTTGGAAGCGTTGATCTCTGCACTGAAAAAGGCTAAGCCTGCAGTTGCTAAAGGTGTATACGTGAAAAAGGTTAGCATCTCTACCACTATGGGTGCAGGTGTTGCAGTTGATCAAGCTACGCTTGAGACAACCATATAATTTTACAAGGTGAGCGTATTAATCTATAATGCGCGCACTTTGTGGGTTGAAGCCTGTTTTATCGCCGTTTAATTGGTTGTAACTCAGGTTTCCGTCCAAGACCGCAGGTGTTTTTTGTAAAAATAACTTAATTTCCTGCGTAGACGGTGTCAGGCCCCAGCTAAATTTTTTTACTGGATAATCTGCACCGTAAGTCACTAAATACATAAGTATTTAGTATGGTAAATACTAGGGAATACCCTAGGTAGAATCCAGGAGTAAAGCCAATGGCATTAAGACTCGAAGACAAAAAAGCGATTGTTGCTGAAGTCAACGAAGCTGCCAAAGGTGCGCTATCTGCAGTTGCCGCTGATTCTCGCGGTGTGACTGTAGGTGCTATGACCGGTCTGCGTAAAAAAGCTCGCGAAGCTGGTGTATATGTACGTGTAGTACGTAACACATTGGCTCGTCGTGCTGTTGAAGGTACAGCTTTTGAGTGCCTAGCAGAAACGTTCACTGGCCCAACTTTGATTGCTTTTTCTTTAGAGCACCCAGGTGCTGCAGCACGTCTGTTAAAAGACTTTGCTAAAGAACAAGCTAACTTCGAAGTTAAAGGCGCAGCCTTTGAAGGGAATTTCATCCCTGCAGCTGAAATTGATCGTTTGGCGAAACTGCCAACATACGAAGAAGCACTAGCTCAGTTAATGATGACTATGAAAGAAGCATCTGCTGGCAAGTTCGTTCGTACACTGGCCGCCCTGCGCGATCAAAAACAAGAAGCCGCTTAATTTCAAGCTGGCTGCTTAATAAAATTGAATTCAGAACAATAGGAAACATTTGTTATGTCTATCACTAAAGACCAAATCTTAGAAGCCTTTGCAGCTATGTCTGTAATGGAAGTTGTTGAACTGATCGAAGCAATGGAAGAGAAGTTCGGCGTTTCTGCCGCTGCTGCTGTTGTTTCTGGTGGCGCTGAAGCTGCTGTTGTTGAAGAACAAACAGAATTCAACGTAATCCTGACTGCTCACGGCGACAACAAAGTTGCTGTTATTAAAGCAATCCGTGGCGCAACAGGTTTAGGCCTGAAAGAAGCTAAAGCTATGTCTGAAGCTGCTCCAGTAGCAGTTAAAGAAGGCGTTTCTAAAGAAGAAGCTGAAGCTCTGAAGAAAGAACTTACTGAAGCTGGTGCTTCTGTAGAAATCAAGTAAGCTATTATTTAGCTTGCTCACCCAAGCCACTTGGGTGGAGGCTGGCGGTTTTTTAACCGTCGGCCTTTTTTGCGCTATATGCGCTGGCGATTTTTTTTCACCGTTTGTCGCCAAATTTTGCAGTCCCTAGCAGAGATTACTGGTTAGGTTCTTGCCATCAACGGTGATGGGCAAACGTGCTGAATTTAATAACATAAGTTATTTATTCAGTCTTGGTCACATCTCGTAAGCAGAGGAAACCCATGGTTTACTCCTATTCTGAAAAGAAGCGTATTCGCAAAGACTTTGGTAAGCGTCCAAAAGTTTTGGATATCCCTTATTTATTGTCTATCCAGCTAGACTCTTTTAAGAAGTTCACCGATCAAGATCCTACCGGTGAGCGCGGTTTAGAAGCCGCCTTCCGTAGCGTTTTTCCCATCAAGAGCTTTTCTGGTAATTCAGAACTGCAATACGTCAGCTATAAGCTTGGCGAGCCTGTTTTTGATGTGAAAGAGTGTCAGATCCGTGGTGTTACGTACTCAGCTCCACTACGCGTTAAATTACGCATGGTGTTGTATGACCGTGAAGCAGCGGCGGGCACAGTAAAAGATATTAAAGAACAAGAAGTCTACATGGGTGATATCCCATTGATGACGGATAACGGTACTTTTGTTATCAACGGTACTGAGCGTGTAATCGTATCTCAATTACACCGTTCTCCAGGCGTGTTCTTTGATCATGACCGTGGTAAAACCCACTCATCAGGTAAGGTGCTGTATAACGCACGTATTATTCCTTACCGTGGTTCATGGCTTGACTTTGAATTCGATCCTAAAGATGCACTATTTGTGCGTATTGACCGTCGCCGCAAATTGCCTGCGACCATCATGTTACGTGCATTAGAATATTCTACTCAAGAGATCCTCGATCTGTTCTTTGAACGCGTTGAGTTCAAGATCAAGAAAGATACTCTGGTTATGGCTTTGGTTCCTGAGCGTCTGCGTGGCGAAACTGCCAGCTATGACATCAAGGATGCTGAAGGTTCTGTATTGGTTGAAGCCGGTCGTCGTATCACTGCGCGCCACATTCGCCAATTAGAAAAAACCAATACCACTGAGCTCGAAGTGCCAGTTGAATATATCGTGGGCAAATATGCTGCTCAGGATTATATCGATCCGGATACAGGTGAAGTTTTAGTCTCTGCCAACAGTGAAATTAGCTTAGAAGATTTGGCTAAATTATCATTGGCCGGTATTAAAGAGCTCAGCACCTTGTATATCAACGAGCTAGATCATGGTGCTTATATTTCAGATACGCTGCGTATCGATTCAACCACTAACCGCTTAGAAGCACTGGTTGAAATCTATCGTATGATGCGTCCTGGCGAGCCACCAACCAAAGATGCTGCCGAAGCACTATTCCAGAACTTGTTCTTCAGTGAAGAGCGTTATGACCTGTCTAAAGTAGGTCGTATGAAGTTCAACCGTCGTCTCAGCATTCCTGATGACGAAGGTAGCGGTGTATTGTCTAAAGAAGACATCGTCGCGGTAATGAAGAACATCATTCATATCCGTAACGGTTTCGACGAAGTCGATGATATCGATCACTTAGGCAACCGTCGTATTCGTAGCGTCGGTGAAATGGCTGAAAACCAATTCCGCGTAGGTTTAGTCCGTGTTGAGCGCGCCGTGCGTGAACGTCTATCTTTAGGCGATCTGAACGAGCTGATGCCACAAGACTTGATTAACGCTAAGCCAATTTCTGCTGCAGTGAAAGAGTTCTTCGGTTCTTCTCAGCTGTCACAATTCATGGACCAAAACAACCCGCTGTCAGAAGTAACGCATAAGCGTCGTATTTCTGCTCTTGGCCCCGGTGGTTTGACTCGTGAACGTGCAGGCTTCGAAGTCCGCGACGTACATCCAACGCATTATGGTCGTTTATGTCCAATTGAGACCCCTGAAGGTCCAAACATTGGTCTAATCAACTCATTAGCAAGCTTTGCCCGTACTAACTCATACGGCTTCCTAGAAACGCCATACCGCAAGGTTATCGACGGCGTGATTACTGACGAAGTGGAATACTTGTCAGCAATCGAAGAAGGTCGTTATGTGATCGCACAGGCGAACATTGAAGTTGACGCGAACGGTCGTATGGCAGAAGAGCAAATTGCTTGTCGTCATAAAGGTGAATCTACCTTTATGCGCGCTGCTGACATCCAGTATATGGACGTTTCGCCACAGCAGATCATTTCAGTTGCTGCGTCGCTCATCCCGTTCTTAGAACACGATGATGCTAACCGTGCATTGATGGGTGCGAACATGCAACGTCAAGCCGTACCAACACTGCGCTCTGAAAAGCCGCTAGTAGGTACTGGTATTGAACGTACACTAGCTGTTGACTCAGGTGTTGTGGTTGTTGCTAAGCGTGGTGGCTTCATTGACTACGTTGATGCGAGCCGTATCGTTGTTAAAGTAAATGAAGATGAGCTGCGCCCAGGCGAAGCCGGTATCGACATTTATAACCTGACTAAGTACACCCGTTCTAACCAAAACACTTGTATCAACCAACGCCCTTGTTGTGCTGTTGGTGAGCCAGTGGTTCGCGGTGACGTGTTAGCAGACGGTCCGTCTACTGACTTAGGTGACTTAGCCCTTGGCCAGAACATGCGTATCGCGTTCATGCCTTGGAACGGTTACAACTTCGAAGACTCGATCTTAATTTCTGAGCGCGTTGCGCAAGAAGACCGTTTCACCACTATCCACATTCAGGAGCTGTCTTGTATCGCTCGTGATACTAAGTTGGGTAGCGAAGAAATCACAGCTGATATTCCAAACGTTGGTGAGTCTGCTCTGTCGAAACTCGACGAGTCAGGTATCGTTTACATTGGTGCAGAAGTGAAGGGTGGCGATATTCTGGTTGGTAAAGTGACGCCAAAAGGCGAAACACAGCTGACGCCAGAAGAGAAGCTACTCCGTGCTATCTTCGGTGAGAAAGCGTCTGACGTTAAAGACAGTTCACTGCGTGTTCCTAACTCTGTTAAGGGCACTATCATCGACGTTCAGGTATTTACCCGTGACGGCGTTGAAAAAGACAAGCGTGCAGTTGAAATCGAAGAGATGCACATTGCCCAAGCTCGTAAAGACTTAGGCGAAGAGTTCAAGATCCTTGAAGAAGGTGTATTGAGCCGTGCACGTAACCTGTTAATCGGTGCTGGTTTCACTGAAGCGCAAATTGCTGCCTTGCCACGTAAAGATGTGTTGATTCAAGTCATTGACGATGAATCAAAACAAACTGAACTTGAGCAATTAGCTGAACAGCATGAAGAGCTGAAAGCTGACTTCGATAAGAAGTTTGAAATCAAACGTCGCAAGATCACCCAAGGTGATGACTTGGCTCCAGGCGTACTGAAGATCGTTAAGGTTTACTTAGCGGTTAAGCGTACTATCCAACCTGGTGACAAGATGGCGGGTCGTCACGGTAACAAGGGTGTTATCTCTAAGATTTGCCCAATCGAAGACATGCCGTATGACGAACAAGGTAACCCAGTAGACATCGTATTGAACCCGCTAGGTGTTCCATCACGTATGAACATTGGTCAGGTACTTGAAGTCCATATGGGCGCCGCTGCCAAAGGTATTGGTAACAAGATCACTGCGATGCTTGAAGAACAGCGCGAGCTGGCTGAAGTTCGTGGCTACATCAAGCAAGTTTATGAATTAGGTGACGAAGTGCAACAGCGCGTCGATATCGATTCATTCACTGATGATGAAGTATTACGTCTTGCGACTAACCTGAAAGGCGGTATCCCGATTGCAACTCCAGCATTCGACGGTGCTAAAGAGAAAGAGATCAAGCAGATGCTTGAACTTGCAGGTTTGCCAACCTCTGGTCAGTTGAAGTTGTTTGATGGTCGTACCGGTAACGAATTTGAGCGTCAAGTAACTGTTGGTTACATGTACATGCTCAAACTGAACCACTTAGTTGATGACAAGATGCACGCCCGTTCTACCGGTTCGTACAGCTTAGTGACTCAACAACCACTGGGCGGTAAAGCTCAGTTCGGTGGTCAGCGTTTCGGTGAGATGGAAGTGTGGGCACTAGAAGCATACGGTGCCGCTTATACGCTTCAAGAAATGCTCACCGTTAAATCGGATGACGTTAACGGTCGTACTCAGATGTATAAGAACATCGTCGACGGTAACCATCAGATGCAACCTGGCATGCCAGAGTCCTTCAACGTGTTGCTGAAGGAGATCCGTTCACTCGGTATTAATATCGAGTTGGATCAGGCATAAGCGCAGGCCTTTAGCCGCGTTTGGCAAACAGAATGGTGCTCCGTGCGAGCGGAGCACCCGGTTTAACTCCTTCAGGAGAGAAACGTGAAAGACTTATTAAAGTTTCTGAAACAGCAAAGCAAGACTGAAGAATTTAACGGCATCAAAATTGGTCTGGCATCGCCTGATCTGATCCGTTCTTGGTCTTTTGGTGAAGTTAAGAAGCCAGAAACCATCAACTACCGTACCTTCAAGCCTGAGCGTGAAGGTCTGTTCTGTGCGCGTATCTTTGGCCCAGTCAAAGATTACGAATGTTTGTGCGGTAAGTACAAACGTTTGAAGCACCGTGGTGTTATTTGTGAAAAGTGTGGCGTTGAAGTAACCCAAACTAAAGTACGTCGTGAGCGTATGGGTCACATCGAACTGGCTAGCCCAGTTGCGCACATTTGGTTCTTAAAATCACTACCGTCCCGTATCGGCTTAATGTTGGATATGACGCTGCGTGATATCGAACGCGTACTGTATTTTGAATCATTTGTCGTGATCGAGCCTGGCATGACCAGCCTTGAGCGTGGCCAAATGCTGACAGAAGAAACTTATCTGGATGCATTAGAAGAATACGGTGATGAGTTCGAAGCTAAAATGGGTGCCGAAGCAGTACTTGAACTGTTACGTGCTATCGATTTAGCGAAAGAAATCGAACAAATGCGTGAAGAATTGCCTTCAATCAACTCTGAGACTCGTCGCAAGAAAGTGACTAAACGTCTTAAGTTGATGGAAGCATTCTACACTTCAGGCAACAAGCCTGAGTGGATGATCTTAAAAGTACTGCCTGTGTTGCCACCTGACTTACGTCCGTTGGTACCGCTCGATGGCGGCCGCTTCGCGACCTCAGATCTTAACGACCTGTATCGCCGCGTGATCAACCGTAACAACCGTTTGAAGCGTCTGTTAGATTTAGCTGCGCCAGACATTATCGTACGCAACGAAAAGCGTATGTTACAAGAGTCTGTTGATGCGCTATTAGATAACGGTCGTCGTGGTCGTGCTATTACCGGTTCTAACAAACGTCCTCTGAAATCTTTGGCTGATATGATCAAAGGTAAGCAAGGTCGTTTCCGTCAGAACTTATTGGGTAAGCGCGTCGACTATTCTGGTCGTTCGGTAATTACCGTAGGTCCTACTCTACGTCTGCACCAATGTGGTCTTCCTAAGAAGATGGCACTGGAACTGTTCAAGCCATTCATCTATGGCAAGCTAGAAGGTCGTGGCTTAGCTACTACCATCAAAGCAGCTAAGAAGATGGTAGAGCGTGAAGTGGCGGAAGTATGGGACGTTCTGGATGAAGTGATCCGCGAACATCCAGTGATGCTCAACCGTGCACCAACACTGCACAGACTGGGTATTCAAGCGTTCGAACCAGTACTGATTGAAGGTAAAGCCATCCAGTTACACCCACTCGTTTGTGCGGCATACAACGCCGACTTCGACGGTGACCAAATGGCGGTACACGTACCGTTAACACTGGAAGCGCAGCTTGAAGCCCGTGCCCTGATGATGTCTACCAACAACATCCTGTCACCAGCCAACGGCGAGCCTGTTATCACCCCGTCTCAAGACGTGGTATTGGGTCTGTACTACACCAGCCGTGAGCGTATTAACGGCCGTGGTGAAGGTATGTACTTTATGTCTGTTGCTGAAGTTGAAAAAGCTTACGCAACTGGCGCTGCTGAACTGCATGCCCGCGTTAAAGTGCGTATCACTGAAACCATTATTGGTGACGCAGGTGAACGTACTGAACAACGCCGTATCGTTGATACTACTGTGGGTCGTGCTCTGCTGTCATTGATTCTGCCAGCAGGTTTGTCATTTGATCTGGTTAACCAGAACATGGGCAAAAAGCAGATCTCTAAACTGTTGAACACCTGTTATCGTCAACTGGGTCTGAAAGATACTGTTATCTTCGCTGACCAATTGATGTATACCGGTTTCCGTTTTGCAACCATCTCTGGTGCCTCTGTCGGTATCGATGACATGGTTATTCCAGACGAGAAATACACCTTAGTTGCTGATGCAGAAGCGGAAGTTCTTGAAATTCAAGAGCAGTTCCAATCTGGTCTAGTTACAGCTGGTGAGCGTTACAACAAAGTTATCGATATCTGGGCAAGTGCCAACGAAAAAGTTTCTAAAGCTATGATGGAAAACCTGTCAACTGAGACAGTGATTAACCGTGATGGTGTTGAAGAGAAACAAGCCTCGTTTAACAGCATCTATATGATGGCTGACTCAGGCGCTCGTGGTAGTGCCGCACAGATCCGTCAGTTGGCGGGTATGCGTGGTCTGATGGCTAAACCAGACGGCTCAATCATCGAAACGCCAATTACCGCTAACTTCCGTGAAGGTCTAAACGTACTCCAGTACTTTATTTCTACTCACGGTGCGCGTAAAGGTCTAGCCGATACGGCATTGAAGACAGCGAACTCGGGTTACCTGACTCGTCGTCTTGTAGACGTTGCACAAGATTTAGTGGTTATCGAAGACGATTGTGGTACTCACGAAGGTCTAACCATGAAACCGCTGATTGAAGGTGGTGATGTGGTTGAGCCGTTACGTGAACGCGTACTGGGTCGTGTAGTTGCGATTGATGTGTTCTATCCAGGCACTGAAGACGTACTCGCACCACGTAACACGCTACTCGACGAAGCATGGTGTGACAAGTTAGAAGAGCATTCAATTGACGAAGTCATTGTACGTTCTGTTATTTCTTGTGATACCGATTTCGGTGTGTGTGCAGCTTGTTACGGTCGTGACTTGGCTCGTGGTCATATTATTAACCACGGTGAAGCCATCGGTGTTGTGGCAGCACAATCTATCGGTGAACCAGGTACACAGTTAACGATGCGTACCTTCCACATCGGTGGTGCGGCATCGAGAGCGTCTGCAGAAAACAATGTCCAAGTGAAAAACTCGGGTTCATTGAAACTGCATAATGCTAAGCATGTTACTAACAGTGACGGCAAACTGGTTATCGTTTCTCGTTCTTCTGAACTGGCCGTTATTGACGAGCTGGGTCGTGAGAAAGAGCGTTATAAAGTGCCATACGGTACTGTGCTCGAGAAGCTAGAAGAAGCCGCTGTTGAAGCGGGCGATGTTATCGCTAACTGGGATCCACATACTCACCCAATCATTTCTGAAGTGGCGGGTAGTATCAAGTTCGTAGACATGATTGACGGTGTTACTATGACACGTCAAACAGACGAACTAACGGGTCTGTCATCAATCGTGATCCTTGACGTTGGTCAGCGTGGTACTGCGGGTAAAGAAATGCGCCCAATGATCCGTCTGCTTGGCGCTAACGGTAGCGATTTAATGATCCCAGGTACTGAAGTACCTGCACAGTACTTCTTACCAGGTAGTGCGATCGTTAACTTAGAAGATAACGCGCAAATCAACGTGGGTGACGCTTTAGCTCGTATTCCTCAGGAATCGTCTAAAACACGCGACATCACCGGTGGTCTGCCACGCGTTGCTGACTTGTTCGAAGCGCGTAAGCCAAAAGAGCCTGCTATTCTGGCGGAGATCTCTGGTACCATCTCGTTTGGTAAAGAGACCAAAGGAAAGCGTCGTTTGGTGATTACACCTGCTGATGGCGGCGATCACTATGAAGAGATGATCCCTAAGTGGCGTAACTTAAACGTGTTCGAAGGTGAAAAAGTCGAACGTGGTGAAGTTATCGCTGACGGTCCAGAAGCGGCACACGACATTCTGCGTCTTCGTGGTATCCACAACGTAGCTAACTACATTGTGAACGAAGTACAGGACGTTTACCGTCTGCAAGGCGTGAAGATCAACGATAAGCATATCGAAGTGATCATCCGTCAGATGCTGCGTAAGTGTCTTATCACTTCTGCCGGTGACACTGAGTTCCTTGAAGGGGAACAAGCTGAAGTGTCACGCGTTAAGATCGCTAACCGCGAACTGATCGCCCAAGGTAAAGTGCCTGCGACCTTTGAACGTGAACTACTGGGTATTACTAAAGCATCTCTGGCAACAGAATCCTTTATCTCAGCAGCATCGTTCCAAGAAACCACGCGCGTACTGACCGAAGCTGCCGTAGGTGGTAAGAGCGATCAATTACGTGGTCTGAAAGAAAACGTTATCGTTGGCCGACTGATCCCAGCCGGTACCGGTTACGCTTATCACAAGACTCGTAATGAAGCGCGTGCGAAGAAAAACGAACCTGTAGTAGTGAATAAGATCACTGCAAGTGAAGCCGAACAGAACTTGGCCGATCTCTTAAACCTGGCTGGTAGCCAAGATTAAGTAATCAGTTTGTTATAAAAAGGCGCCTATGGCGCCTTTTTTCTTGGAATATGCCGCAAAAGTTGGCTATTTCTTGACAGTCAGGCATTACCTTTCTAAAATTCCGCGTCCCACCATTGTGGGATATAGATTTTTCACACCTTATCGTTGAGTTTGATTCAACTGACTCGGAGCTATACATGGCAACTGTAAACCAGTTGGTACGTAAGCCACGCGCGCCAAAAGTCGACAAGACTAATGTGCCTGCGTTGAATGCGTGCCCGCAAAAACGTGGTGTTTGTACACGTGTGTACACAACTACCCCTAAAAAACCAAACTCTGCACTACGTAAAGTAGCTCGTGTGCGTCTAACTAACGGTTTCGAAGTAACTTCGTACATCGGCGGTGAAGGCCACAACCTGCAGGAACATAGCGTGATCTTAATCCGTGGTGGTCGTGTTAAAGACTTACCAGGTGTGCGTTATCACACTATTCGTGGCGCATTAGACTGTGCAGGCGTGACTTCACGTCGCCAAAGCCGTTCTAAATACGGTGCTAAGCGTCCTAAGTCTTAACTTATCCGTTAAGTAAGGCCAAGCTAGTTTTATTTTGAGAATTCCAGTTTTGGAAATCCCTGAAGCATACGGAGAATTGTTATGCCAAGACGTCGCGTTGTAGGACAACGTAAAATCCTACCAGATCCAAAGTTTCACAGTGAGTTGCTGGCTAAGTTCATCAACGTCATTATGCAAGACGGCAAAAAGTCGACTGCAGAAAAAATTATTTACAAGGCACTAGATGTTGTCGCTGAAAAGAAAAGCGAAAACCATTTAGTTATCCTTGAAGCAGCCCTGGACAACGTTCGCCCATCAGTCGAAGTTAAATCTCGTCGCGTTGGTGGTTCTACGTACCAGGTACCATGTGAAGTTCGTCCTGTGCGTCGTAACGCACTGGCGATGCGCTGGTTAGTTGAAGCTGCTCGCAAGCGTGGTGAAAAATCTATGGCTTTACGTCTAGCAGGTGAAATGCTGGATGCGTCTGAAAACAAAGGTACTGCTGTTAAGAAGCGTGAAGACGTGCATCGCATGGCTGAAGCTAACAAAGCCTTTGCTCATTACCGTTGGTAATATGATGGTGTGGGCTTAGGCCCACACCATGTTGTTGATATTGCCAAGACTTAGGTCTTGGTGGAGAGGGTATAATAGTGGCTCGTACAACCCCAATTGAGCGTTATCGTAATATCGGTATTTGTGCTCATGTTGACGCAGGTAAAACCACCACAACAGAACGTGTTCTGTTCTATACCGGTTTGTCTCATAAAATCGGTGAGGTGCATGACGGCGCCGCTACCACAGACTGGATGGTTCAAGAGCAAGAGCGTGGTATCACTATCACCTCGGCTGCGGTAACCACATTCTGGCGTGGTATGGATGCTCAATTCACTGAACACCGCATCAATATCATCGATACCCCTGGTCACGTTGACTTTACTATTGAAGTTGAACGGTCTCTGCGAGTCCTCGACGGCGCTGTTGTCGTTTTCTGTGGTTCATCTGGTGTTGAACCTCAGTCAGAAACAGTGTGGCGTCAAGCTGATAAATACCGCGTTCCACGCTTAGTATTTGTCAACAAAATGGACCGTGCAGGTGCTGACTTTGAACGTGTAGTGAAGCAAATTAGAACTCGTCTTGGAGCCACTTGTGTGCCTATTCAATTGAATATTGGCGCAGAAGAAAACTTCAAAGGTGTGATCGACTTAATTAAGATGAAAGCTATTAACTGGAATGAATCAGACCAGGGTATGACTTTCACTCATGAGGAGATCCCTGCAGAGTTAGCGGCTAAAGCGGCTGAAATGCATGAGTATCTAGTTGAAGTAGCCGCCGAATCTTCGGATGAACTGATGGATAAGTACCTTGAAGAAGGCACGCTATCAGAAGACGAAATTAAAAAGGCGCTACGTCAGCGTACTATAAATAATGAAATCGTTTTAGCGACTTGTGGTTCTGCATTTAAGAACAAAGGCGTTCAAGCGGTACTTGATGCGGTTATTGAATTCTTGCCAGCGCCCATTGATGTGCCTCCAATTAAGGGCATCGATGAGAACGACCAAGAAGTAGAACGCCCATCAGATGACAATGCGCCTTTTGCTGCATTGGCATTTAAGATTGCTACAGATCCATTCGTAGGAACTTTGACCTTTATTCGCGTGTACTCTGGCGTACTCGAATCAGGTTCGGGCGTTTACAACTCTGTCAAACAGAAGCGTGAACGCGTAGGTCGCATGGTGCAAATGCACGCAAACGATCGTACTGAACTGAAAGAAGTCCGTGCTGGTGATATCGCAGCGGCGATTGGTCTAAAAGAAGTGACTACGGGTGATACGCTTTGTGATAACGATCATAGAGTGATCTTGGAACGTATGGAGTTCCCAGAGCCAGTAATTACCATTGCCGTTGAGCCTAAGTCAAAAGCCGACCAGGACAAAATGGGTATCGCGTTGCAAAAGCTTGCAGCGGAAGATCCATCATTCCGAGTTGAAACTGACGAAGAATCATCACAAACTCTGATTTCGGGTATGGGTGAGTTACACTTAGACATCATCGTTGACCGTATGCGTCGCGAATTCGGTGTTGAATGTAACGTAGGTAAGCCACAAGTGGCCTACCGCGAAACTATCCGAGCATCAGTAGAAGCTGAAGGTAAATTTGTACGCCAATCAGGTGGTCGTGGACAATTCGGTCACGTTTGGTTAAAACTAGAGCCTAATGAAGAAGGCGCTGGTTACGAATTTGTCAATGCAGTTGTGGGAGGTGTGATTCCTCGTGAATTCATTCCTGCGGTTGATAAAGGTATCCAAGAACAGATGAAGAATGGCGTTCTCGCTGGCTTCCCTGTGTTGGACGTGAAGGTCACTCTGTTCGACGGTTCATATCATGATGTGGACTCGAATGAGATGGCGTTCAAAATTGCAGGTTCTATGGGCTTCAAAAAGGGTGCGCTTGAAGCGAATCCGGCGTTGCTCGAACCTTGCATGAAAGTAGAAGTAACTACCCCTGAAAATTATATGGGTGACGTCGTTGGTGATTTAAACCGTCGTCGTGGCTTGATTGAAGGGATGGATGATGGCTTTGGTGGCATCAAAATAGTCCATGCTGTAGTGCCTCTTTCTGAAATGTTTGGTTATGCAACTGATTTGCGCTCTGCTACACAGGGTCGCGCTTCATACTCTATGGAGTTTTTGAAGTACTCTGATGCACCGCAAAACATTGCAAAAGCGATTATTGAATCTCGTAGCTAATATCCAGTTACGACATAAATGTTATTATGGTCCAGCACTGACTGGACTATTCTGAAAAGAAAGGAATATATCGTGGCAAAAGCTAAATTTGAACGTATTAAGCCTCACGTAAACGTGGGCACCATTGGTCACGTTGACCATGGTAAAACCACACTGACTGCAGCTATCTCTCACGTACTGGCTAAGACCTACGGTGGCGAA
>NZ_JAUOER010000040.1:0-18432 GCF_031932025.1 Shewanella sp. SP2S2-4 | reverse complement strand
GCCACCGTCGAGCCATCAGGGACGAGTTTATGGCGTGTCACTGGAATGAAAGTGATTAATTCTATGCATAAAAGATAAAGCACTAATCACTCATAAAGAGGGGATTGCTGTTAATTCTCTCTTGGTCGACTCTTGATTAACAAATCAGGGGGTGAAGCCCCACGACGTTGACTTTTCGTGATAAAAATACTGATAGATGAATCCAATCAGTTGGTTGCAAAACTCCACATGGTTTGAATCAACCCATCATTAACTTCAAACACCACCATCACCTCAAAGGGTTCATCCCTAATCCCGCTGATGCGTTCGTGGTCGACGACTTTATTGCCCACCACCATACGGCTGACGATTTCGGCATGTAAGTTGGGCAGATTAAAACGCTCATTCTGATAGAAGTCACTAAAAGCGGCTTTACCTTGGATGACGGGCGCTGTTGCGGGTGGGCGATAGATGCACACATCGTCACTGAACTGGGCGACAAAAGTAACGAGATCGCGCTGGTTGTAGGCTTCAAGCTGAGCTTGTACCAAAGCTTCGAGTGTGCTTTCTACTGCTTTGGCTTTAGTTCTGGCACTTGCACCGATGCCTGTGGCTTCCGTCATATTCACTATCCTAATGTTTTTATTACAACAGCTTAAGCTGTGTTTGTCCCCATTGGGTGGCGAAAGGCATCGCCTCCTGCGGACTCAGGACAAACTCTTGTTCGCATCCATCGCCGCGGGGTGTTTCCCAGAATTTGATGGCCTTTGCCTCAAGGGTGAGCTGATAATATCCCGAGCCGTCTGATGAAGGACATTCTGGATCTAACTCTTTACCTGCAAACAATTTTTCCCTTAATGCTTGGGGTAAAGGATGGCTCATATTATCTAGCATGCTTTGCGGTTTGGTATCGGCGAGAAACCACTGCCACGGGTGGAAAGGTTTACCATCGCTAAGGGAGAAACTGACAAATTCTTGGCTGATACCATTAGCGCCATAGCCTGCGGCCCAGCGATATAGGCGTACACTGAGCCAATGCTGATTAATAAAAATCGGCTCGGCAAAGGTTTCGTCAGTCACAAAACTGCCCATTTGTGCCAGCATTCTGCGGCGAGTGTCAAAGGTTTGTGCTAGTTGGACTTCATCGGTGAGCTTATGTTCAAGCCATTGATTAATTGCCAAGATCCCCGTTTGTGGGCCTTTAAATTCGATCCCTACTTCTGTACCGAACGTCAGCAGGCGATACTCAATATTTTCATAGGGTTGCCATTTCCCTCGGCTGAGTTTTGGCCTTGTTTCTAGTGGCAGGTTATACGCATCGGCGCCGCAATCTTCTACATCATCTGGGCTGATTGCTCGCTCAAGTTGCACGGGGAACGATTTACCCGCGCTATCTTTAAACCAATGGCCGCTCAGTTTTTGTGGCGTGACAGTATCAAACTGCCAGTTTCCCGTGTTGCCTTCTTCTTTCCACAGTTCATCTTGCTGCTCGAGCCTTATCGGCGTTAAGTAGCGTTGATAGTAATAACTGCCTGTTCCATATTGATTAAAGCAGACTCTGACTTTGCTTTTGCCTAATTGTCCTTGCCAGATCCCCGTCAGTTCATTGGCCGCAAAGGAATGTAATGGGAGCGTAGAAGCAAGCAACAGGCTTGAGGATAAAACAGTGAATAACATCCTTGTGGGCATACTGATTTTCTCTTAAAAGGTCATAGGTTAGGGCTGTATTTTAAGCGAGAGACACTAGCCGATTGTGGTCTAAAAATCAAAATGAATCTGGGGCATAAAAAAGGTCGCCCGTAGGCGACCTGATGTTAAAGACTTAAGGCTTACTCAACTTGCCAATCAATGGCTTCGCCTGCACGAATCGGCACTACATTAGTGTCGCCCAGCGGGTAAGTCGCAGGGACATTCCATGGTTTTTTAACAAGCGTGATCGTGTCGGCATTGCGTGGCAGATTGTAAAAATCTGGGCCATTGAAGCTTGCAAATGCTTCGAGTTTATCTAGCGCATTCACCGATTCGAAGGCTTCGGCATACAGCTCAATGGCGGCATGGGCCGTGTACGAACCCGCGCAGCCACAGGCGGCTTCTTTCTTATCTTTAGCGTGGGGCGCCGAATCTGTGCCTAAGAAGAACTTCTTGCTACCGCTTGCTGCAGCGGCCAATAACGCCTGCTGGTGGGTATTGCGTTTTAAAATCGGTAGGCAGTAAAAATGTGGGCGAATACCGCCAGCCAGCATGTGGTTGCGGTTATACAGCAAATGGTGGGCTGTAATAGTCGCGGCCACATTATCAGAGGCTTGGGTGACAAAATCGACCGCATCTTTAGTGGTGATATGTTCAAGCACGATTTTAAGTTCTGGGAAATCGGCAACGATTTTGCTGAGGATATTTTCGATAAAGACGCGCTCGCGGTCGAAAATATCAATCGATGAATCCGTGACTTCACCGTGCACTAAAAACAACATACCGACTTCTTGCATAGCTTCGAGGGCAGGGTAGATGTTCTTCAAATCGGTTACGCCTGAATCCGAGTTGGTCGTCGCGCCCGCAGGGTAGAGCTTCGCGGCGACAATTTTACCCGAAGCTTTGGCTTTGCGGATTTCATCTGGGCTAGTTTTGTCAGTTAAATACAACACCATCAAAGGTTCGAATTGTGAGCCCGCTGGCACCTGCGCTTTAATGCGGTCGTAATAAGTCAGTGCGGTTTCGGTATCGATAGCGGGGGGCACTAAGTTTGGCATGACGATGGCGCGGCCCATATAGCGGCTGATGTCGCGCACTGTATCTTTAAGCTGGGCGCCGTCTCTTAAATGAATATGCCAGTCGTCTGGGCGAGTGATTGTTATTGTGGTCATAGGGTTTGGTCTTTTGATCGTTTTTGCTGCGAGGGTGGCAGGATCTTATGTGGCAAGGATTTTACTGTAAAGGGAAACTCGGTAGTTTCGGCCAATAAATCTGTTAGGACATGTAATTGAAGCGCTTAGCCGCATGGCTCGCGCTATGTCACTGTTTTTAACATCGGACACTTTTGATTAATCTACAGCGGACACTTTTCGATTTAAACCCCAGTGTCCGCGGACACTTTTATCAATAAACTCAAGTTAAATTTTTGAATAATAATATGTTTACTGATTTGGCATAGGCTTTGCTATCTCTGTGGTATAGATTTCCAATAGTGTCCGTTGATTGCGCTCCGGCACTGATGATTCCGACAGGGAAGCGAGTAAAGCCATGATTAAAGATACTAGCGGCCAAGATACTGTACTTGTGCCATCGACCACTAAACGTCTTAAGTTACCTCTGTTGATCGGCGGTTGCGCCTTATTGGTCAGCGCCTTAGTGTGGGCGAGCTTGGGCGCAGATAACGTGAGCAAATCTTTAAGCCGCAGCGACATCACCACGGCAACACTCTTTGTTGGAACGTTAACCCGCGATGTGGCGACCACAGGTAAAATCGTGGCGGCGAATGCGCCTATTTTGTATAGCACTGAGGAAGGCACAGTCACTCTGCTGAGTAATCCTGGCGATAGCGTTAATAAAGGCGATGTGGTTGCCAAACTCGATAGCCCAAGATTATCCAATCAGTTAGAGCAGGCTAAGTCGATTTTGGCGGGAATGCAGAGTGCGTTAGAGCGCGCCAAGTTGGACGCCAGACGCGGTCAACTGCAAGTGAATCAAACCTTAGACATGGCCGCGGTTGACCTAGAAGCCGCCAACAGAGAACGTCGCCGTGGTGAGTTGTTAATTAAAAATAAGCTGATCAGCGAAATCGATTACGAAAAAGGCAAAGACGAATTGCACAAGGCTAAACTCAAGTTTACCCATGCCGAGCAGGAAGTCGCGTTAACAAAAGACACCCTGACCTTTGAAATTAAAAACAAAGCCTTAGAAGTCGAGCGCCAAACCCTAGTCGTGCACGAACTCGAACGCCAAGTTGAGGCCTTGAATATCAAAGCCCCCGTAGGCGGCATTATCGGCAACTGGATCACCGAGCAGAAAACCCGTCTTAGCGCTAACCAACCGATTCTAACCGTTGTGGATTTAAGCGCCTATGAGGCCGAACTTGCTGTGCCAGAGTCCTACGCCGACGATTTGGGTTTAGGGATGGAAGTTGAGCTCAGTTTCGGCAGCGTGAAGTTAATGGGCAAGTTATCGTCCATCTCCCCCGAAGTACGTAACCGTGAAGTGACCGCAAGAGTGCAGTTCGTTCAAGATAACAGCTTGAAACTGCGTCAGAACCAACGTATCTCCGCCCGAGTCTTGTTAGAGCACAGACCCGATGTGTTGATGGTGAAACGCGGCGCCTTTATGACCAGCGGCGGTGGCGATGAGGTGTACCAAATTGAGGGCGATCTAGCCAGCCGCCGCGCAATCAAACTCGGCAGTACGAGCCTGAGCCAAGTCGAAGTGCTGGATGGCGGTAAAGCCGGAGACGAGTGGGTGATATCCAGTGTCGAGCCCTTTAACCACGCCGAACAGGTCAGGATTCATTGATGACCGATATTCGTAAATTACTAAATAACCAATCTGATGAATATAACAACGCAGCGATCAAGGTGAATGACGAAACCTGCTGCGACATGGACAAGAATAGGAGCCGAATATGCGTGATAAACAATTTGATTTCAGCGTGTTGATGTCATCAAAAATGTTTGGCGTGTTGGCCTTACTGCTGCTGGTGGTCGCGGTGGAGTTGAGTATTGGTGAAGCCAATAGCTGGTTTTTCCTTGGACTGAATATCTTGGAATGGACCAATCCATTGGAGGGGGTTCGCCAAGTGGGTGAGGTTTCACTCGAAAGTGCCGACCTTATATTGGGCGTTTTTGTGTGGCTTGTAGAATCTGTCGTTGAGCCATTTTTCGGCTGATGACGCTGCCATGCATCACGTCGTTTAGATGCAGCGTCAGGGCGTAAAATTGATTTGATTATTTTAAGGAAATTAACATGTTATCAATGAAGAGTGTGAGCAAGGTTTTTAAAACGGATTTAGTGGAAACCCACGCCCTGCGCGATTTTAACCTCGAAGTGAATGAAGGCGAGTTTGTCGCGGTCACGGGTCCTTCTGGCTCTGGTAAAACCACGTTTTTAAATATCGCGGGTTTGCTCGAAGGTTTTACCCACGGTGACTATTTTCTCGATGGCATTAACGTGTCTAACCTGAGCGATAACAAGAGCGCTGCTATCCGTAACGAGAAAATCGGCTTTATCTTCCAAGGCTTTAACTTAATTCCCGACCTTAACTTGGCAGAAAATATCGAAGTGCCGCTGCGCTACCGTGGTTTTAATGCCAAGGAACGCCAACGCCGCGTACAGCAAGCATTAGAACAAGTGGGTCTAGCTTCACGACTCAAGCATTTTCCTACTCAGCTTTCGGGCGGACAGCAACAAAGAGTGGCGATTGCCCGCGCATTAGCCGGTGAACCCCGCTTCCTGCTCGCCGATGAACCGACTGGTAACCTCGACAGCTTAATGGCGCGCCAAGTGATGGAATTACTTGAAAATATCAACCAAGCGGGCACGACTATTATCATGGTGACCCATGACCCTGAACTCGCTCGCCGCGCCCAGCGCAATATTCAAATTGTCGACGGTCAAGTGTGTGATTTTACGATGTATCAGCCCCATGGCAGTGTGCAAACTGCGGCGACCCCGCACCCATTAGATAAACTTGTCGCCAACGCTGACTAAGGATACGCATTATGTTTTTTTATTATGTTGATTTAGCCTGGCGCAGCATTAAGAAAACCCCAGTGCTGTCGTTGTTGATGGTGTTGGCAATTTCGATTGGTATTGGCATCACAATCACCACGTTAAACGTCTACAAGATGATGTCGTTTAATCCTGCGGGTGAACGCTCAGATGAGTTAAATGCGGTACAGCTTTGGAGCCAAGGTCCCGATTCTTGGGATGAGCTTAACTCGTTAGTGACTTATCAAGATGCGATGAATTTGCGCAACAATACCTTACCTAAACGCCAAGCGGCGATGTTTCGCACTGGGATGGCGCTGCAAACTGAGGATGTCAATTTCGCGCCTATTTTAGAAAGTATTCGGGTGACAGATAGCGACTTTTTTAAGCTGTTTGACGTGCCATTTTTGTACGGTAATGTGTGGGATAAATCCGTAGACACTGAACCTGCTTATCAAGTGGTGATTAACGATAAACTCAATCAAAAGTTGTTTGCGGGCCAAAACAGTGTCGGCAAGGTTATCTATCTTAATCGTAAACCTTATCAAATAGTGGGGGTGATTAAAGCCTGGGACCCTAAGCCTAAATATTATGATCCCACTAACGGTGCTTTTAACGACACTGAACAAATTTTTGTGCCGTTTTCGCTGACACCTATCGAAGAGTTTGATGTATGGGGTAACACCTCGGGTTGGAAGTTTGAGACGATGAATAGTTACAGCGATCGCCTTAACTCTGAAAAAGTGTGGCTGCTGTATTGGGTTGAGTTACCCAATAAAGATGCAGTAACCAGTTACCGTTCTTGGCTCAGTAATTATGTGGCGGAGCAAAAAGCCCTGGGCCGCTTTACCGATAAAAAATCTGCCGCTGACTCAGTCAAAGTCTCCGATGTCGCGACTTGGCTTGAATACAATCATGTCGTTCCTGAAGATAATAAAATCTTGGTTGGCTTGAGCGCACTATTTTTAAGTGTTTGTTTAGTCAATATATTAGGTTTAATGCTCACTAAGTTCCTCAAGCGTGCACCCGAGGTAGGAGTGCGCCGCGCAATAGGTGCTAGCCGTGCCCAAATCTTCGCTCAATATATGGTGGAAGTAGGCATGATAGGTTTATTAGGCGGCTTACTGGGACTCGCTTGGGCTTACGCATCACTTTACGGCTTATCGGCACAGTTTGAGGTCTCGAAGGGGTTAACCCATTTATCGGCGAGTATGTGGATTATCACTCCTAGTATTGCGGTAGGCACAGCCTTGTTGGCTGGCTTGTATCCCGCGTGGGTCGTGTGCCGGACTAAACCTAGCGTTTATCTGAAAAGCCAGTAAGGGACTTATTATGTTACATATTAAACCTATTCTCAGCAGTTTGTTGCGCAGTAAAAGCGGTCCTGTCTTACTGCTTATTCAGATTATTTTGTCTGTGGCAATTGTGGCGAACGCGAGCTTTATTATTCAGGAGCGTTTAGCCCTGATGCAGCGCGTTTCGGGAGTCGAAGAGTCTGAAGTCTTGACCTTTAGCTTGTTCAACTTCGATCCATTGATCGATAAAACCGCGCAAAACAAAATTGATCAGCAAATTTTACGTGGGCTACCCAATGTGATTGATGCGACCTCAACCAATATGTTGCCATTAAGCGGTGGTGGCTGGTCGAGCACCTTCAATTTGGGGCCCGATCCGGATAGCGCTAAATCGACACCGCAATTTGCCATGTACTTAGGGACAGATCACACCCTTGAGACCTTAGGCCTTAAGCTGATTGAAGGGCGTAACTTTTATCCCCATGAACTTAAGGACAATCTCGATAGCCCGAGCCGATTAGCGATCATCTCCAGCGCGTTAGCTAAAGCGATTTGGCCTGATGAATCACCACTTGGCAAAGTGTTGTACGAGGGTAAAGATGCACAGATCACTGTGATAGGGGTTGTCGATAAACTGCAAGGCGCGTGGATTGACAGTTCTAGCCTTGAAAACAGTGTGATTCAAAATGTGGATTATGGCAGCAGTTCTTACATGGTACGGGCCAAACCTGAGTTTCACGCCGAGCTTAAAGATGCGATAAAAAAAGCGTTGCTGGCCGAGAATCCTAACCGAGTTCTCGATGGCTTTAAGTCAATCGAGGCGTTAAAAGATAGCTCATACCGCGATCATAAATTGATGATTACCGTGTTGATCATGATGGTAGTGTTGCTGCTGCTGATCACCTCGCTCGGTTTGACGGGCATGGTGATGTTTAATATCCAGCGCCGCACTAAGCAGATAGGTACCCGCCGTGCACTGGGTGCGAAAAAGCGCGACATTGTCAGTTACTTCCTCGTAGAAAATTATTTGATTTGCTTAGCGGGAGGCGTGTTGGGTGGCTTGTTAGCGATACAGTTAGGGCAGCAGTTAATGAAAATCTATAGCTTGCCTATGTTGGACTTAAGTTATCCATTATTTACTGTGGCAGGCTTGTTTATTGTCACCACGCTAGCGGTTTACCTACCAGCGCGTAAGGCGGCAAATATTTCGCCAGCAACGGCAACCCGCAGCGTATAGCGAAATATTTGATGTCACTCAAGGTACGATAAAAGCCCAATAAAAGTGCGATAACAATAGGATGTTATTGCACTTTTTGTTACTTTACGGTTAATAGTTTTATATAGGACAACACTCATACTTATGGATACTATCCTCATCGTCGACGACAATCACGCCATCTGCCAAGCCCTAGGTTTGATGCTAGAGCTTAATGATTATCGGGTGCTGACTTGCCATAGTCCGGAGGACGCCCTTGGATTATTGGCGACGCAAGATGTGGATTTAGTGATCCAAGATATGAACTTTACCCGAGATACCACCTCGGGCGAGGAAGGCAAGCAACTGTTTTACGCCCTGCGCGAACGCCAAGGGGATCTACCGATCATTTTGATGACGGCGTGGACGCAACTCGAAACCGCCGTTGAATTAGTCAAAGCAGGCGCGGCCGATTACATGGGTAAACCTTGGGATGACGCTAAGGTGCTCAATAGCATTACCAATTTGATCGCGCTTTATAAACTCTCCCGTGCTAACCATCGTCTCGAGCGGGTGAATCATCAACGCCAAGTGGCGATCGCCGATGCGGACCTCTGTGGGATTGTCTTTGGTAGCGGCGCGATGCAGCGTTGCATTGATTTAGCCTTGCAACTGGCACGCTCCGATGTGTCGGTCCTCATCACTGGCCCTAATGGTGCGGGTAAAGACAAGCTTGCCGATATTCTCCATGCTAATTCTCCCTTAAAAAACAAGCCTTTTATCAAGGTCAATGTCGGCGCTTTGCCGATGGATTTATTAGAGGCAGAGTTGTTTGGTGCCGAGGCGGGGGCTTTTACGGGCGCAACTAAAGCGCGTATTGGCCGCTTTGAAGCGGCCGACGGCGGCACACTGTTTTTAGATGAAATCGGTAACTTGCCCTTATCTGGCCAAGTAAAACTGCTGCGCGTGCTGCAAACCGGTGAATTTGAACGCTTAGGTAGCCATAAAACCCAAAAAGTGAAAGTGCGGGTGATCAGTGCGACCAATGCGGATCTGGCCCAAGATATTGCCGAAGGGCGTTTTCGCGAGGATTTGTTTTACCGCTTAAATGTGATTGAACTGGCGTTGTCACCATTGAATCAACGTACTGATGATATTTTGCCTTTAGTACAGCATTTTATCGGTAGCGATTTTAGCTTGAGTAAGCCCGCATTGCAGGCGTTGTTGCACCATCGCTGGCCGGGTAATGTGCGTGAGCTGGAAAACGCCTGTAAGCGAGCGGTATTGTTGGCAAAAAGCCATGTATTGACTGAGGCTGACTTTGGCTTGGCACCTGTCGTGAGTGCTGCAAGATCTGCGACTTCCCATATTTCTGCATCTTCTGAGCCGCGACGCTTAGATCAGCGACAGTCCGATCCGCGCAGCTTTGAACAGAGACAATCTGATCCTCAGCCCGTTTATGCGTCTGCTTCCATTCCCGCTAATGCCACTTTTTCTGATAGCTCTGCCCGCGACCAAACACAGTCGGCTAATGAGGAGATAGAAGTGAGTCGCGAAGATATCGAAGCGGCGCTAAAACAGCACCATGGCGTGATTGCTCGGGTCGCCAAAGCGCTTGGGCTCAGTCGTCAGGCGCTGTATCGGCGCATGGATAAGTTTGGTTTAGATAAGTCATAGGCCAAGTGCAGATGCTAGTTTGTAGTTTTTAGACAACAGCTTCTAGGCGAGAGAAAGGCTATTGATTAAGGAACGTCAGTGTTAATCCGAACTAAAATTATCATTTATTCAATGGTTTGCTGCGCATTTGGCGTCTTGCTTAGTTTTGTCTTGGTGAAATATATCTCACCTGAAACTTCGGCTGTCGCCACATCTAAGGCAATCGAAATCCCCGATGTGAATGTACAACTCGACTTTGCTGATCTGGAAAAAACCACTGCTGCCATTGAGCTTGCCCTTAAAAATACTGAACAATTGCAGCTAGCGGCAGCAATGCAAGCGCGCCAGAGGACCGAGCAGATTAAGGCTGAACTGCAAAAGCTTGAACAACTTAAGCAAGAACAGTTACAAATAAAACTCTTCAAGTTAGAACAACTTAAAGAAGGGCAGTTTAATTTCAGCGCCCATATTGCAGAGCCTTTACGAGTAGAACCGCTCTCGATTTTACCGCCCAAAGCCCCAGCATCCCCTGTGGCACCCACTGAAATAGCAGACAACGAGCGAGTCTCGAGTTTAACCTTAGGTGAAGCTTTACTGGTGTTATTGCTCGCTTGTGGCGCGTGTGGCCTAAGTGTCGCTTGGTTAACACGGCATCTGGGTCGTAGCTTGGATTCCCTCGAAATAGGTCTGCTGAACTTTAGCGATAATGATTTTAGTGTGAGTATTCCAGAACATGGTGAAGGTCAGCTACAAACCTTGGCCCAGTTATTTAATTATTCTGCGGCAAAATTACGCCAAGAAAGGCAATACATTTACCAGCGAGAGTTGTTGCTGGATAAGGTGATCCAAAGCTCTCCCAATGTGATGCTATTGCTCGACGATCATCAGCGACTCATTTACGCCAATGATGCGGCGCGTCACCTATTCCATAAAAAGGGCAAAATGGAAGGCTTGAGCCTAGATGAATTGCTGCTGGACTTGCCCGAGGTATTGGCCTTGGCGCTTAAACATGAAAAGAACGGCCTCTTTGCTATGGGCGAAGATGATGTGGAAACTTGGTATTTGAGTCGTGGTCAATTTTTATTGAATAACCAACAACATAACTTGATTTTACTTAAGCAGATGACCCGTGAGCTTAATCGTCAAGAGGTGGCAGTGTGGAAGAAAGTGATCCGCATTATTAGCCATGAACTTAATAACTCAGTGGCGCCCATCGCCTCTATGGTGAACTCGGGGCGTTTACTGACTAAAGATCTGGATAATCCAAAACTTAAGCTGATTTTCGATACCATAGAGAATCGCACTGGCCATCTGAGTCAGTTTATCTTCAATTATGCCCGCTTTGCTAAGCTGCCGCTCCCGCAGCGACGTCAGGTCAATTGGACACAATTTACGACTCAGTTAACCCAGCATTATCCCTTTAAACTTACGCATGATTTGCCTGAGGTCGATGGCTATTTCGATCAAGGACAGTTGGAGCAAGTGCTTCTCAACTTGCTAAAAAATGCCCATGAATCGGGTTCAAACCCTGAGGATGTCACCCTGTCGATTCGGCAACAAACCTTAGTGGATGGTGCTGGTTTCAGTATTGTTATCGAGGATCGCGGTACTGGCATGTCAGGCGAAGTTTTAGAGCAAGCGTTGTTGCCGTTTTACTCGACTAAACAATCGGGTACAGGGCTTGGTTTACCTCTGTGCCGTGAAATTATTGAAGCCCATGATGGCAGTATTAGTATGCACAATCGTAGCGACGGTGGCCTGTTGGTTCGGCTGTGGTTGCCACAATAATCCCCATGCCTTGTATCAATACCGCAATGCGACCTTAGGGTCGCATTTTTATTGCCTCTTGATCCGTTCGTTTACCCTATGACTCTTGCCTTAACCGCCTCTTAGCGTATTAGCCAAATGGGCTATTTTTGCCTTTTTACCTTAGCTCTTCGGGCTAATTTGCCCCCCAGCGTAATGACGGGGGATCTTCAACCCTGTTAACCTGCTTTATCGAAAATTGACGCTAAAACTCCCGTTGTTAAAACAGAGGTTGGCGCGGTTTTTAAGGTTCGATTAAAAGGTTAAGGAGGGATAAGTGAAACAGTTCAAACAGCGTCTGCTTACTTACGTTTTATGTCCATTCCTGCTGCTGGCTTCCCCTATCACTCTTGCCGACAACGACATTGAAATTAGTGGCTTAGTGATAGATAGAACCTTGACTCGGTTTGGTAAGGATTTTGGCTTCTACTACTCAAGCTATTGGCGCGAGCTGCCCTTTACTCAAGGCTTTAACGTGACCTTGTATGAGACAGTGTTTCCGCAGGCGGGGACGGTTTTAAGCTTAGAAGTCAACGGAACACGGATTTACACCACCCATTTTGGTCGTCGTGCAAATCCGGTTAAAGAGAGTGCAGAGCAGGCGATTTTGATCACGATTGATTATTTAGCGCAAGTCAGAGCCAATGCAATAACAGGTGATTTTTCAGGAACATCGGACGATTTTTAGGATAATAATAATGACATACAGGACGTTACTTGCCCTTGTCACGCTATGTGTGGCAAGCAGTGGCCAAGCCACTGAATTGATCTATACGCCAGTGAATCCCAGCTTTGGCGGCAATCCACAAAATGGGGCTTTCTTATTAAATAAAGCCCAGGCCCAGAATGACAATAAGTCCAACTCGTCCGAGAAGGACTTTATTACTCGCTTTAAAGAATCCTTAGAGCGTAATCTTATCAATTCTATTACCCGAGGGATTGCTGATGGTGAAATCACCGATGGTGATTATAATACTGGCGATTTTCGTATAGAAATTAACTCTATAGGAGATAAAGTTATACTGACTATCACTAATATTGCCACGAATGAAGTGACAATCATTGAAATGTCAGCGTTTGGAGGTGGCAACTAATGGCCCGTCTAGTGTTAGTGAGTTTATTACTGTTAAGCATGTCGGCCTGTAGCTTGATCCCAAAACCCGATTTGAATATCACGCCTGCCGAGGTTAACCCCTTGAGTGAAGTGATGCGTGGGCTGCAAACTCAACCAGGACCTAAGTTTCCCATTCCAGTTGCTGTGTATTCCTTTCGCGATCAAACTGGCCAATATAAACCACAGGCGAACGTGAGTTCGTTTTCGACCGCCGTGACTCAGGGCGCAACCTCTATGTTGATGCAGACCTTGCTCGATTCTAAATGGTTTACCCCAGTGGAACGTGAAGGGCTACAAAACCTGCTGACCGAGCGCAAAATTAGTAATAAACAGAGCGGTACTAAGGGCGATGAAGTGCCCGTATTATCCACCGCCAGATTGTTACTCGAAGGTGGCGTCATTAGCTATGAGACTAACACCAGCACAGGCGGTAGTGGTGTCGAATATTACGGCATTGGCGCTTCGGAAATGTATCGTGAAGATCAGGTGACCATTTATCTGCGCGCCGTCGATGTGCACACAGGTAAAGTGATGATGTCGGTTTCGACCAGCAAACGTGTTTTATCCCAAGAAATGCGCGCTGGCTTGTTTCGTTACACCAGTTTAAATCGCCTCGCCGAGGCAGAAATCGGTTTTACCACTAACGAGCCAGTACAGTTTTGCGTGTTGCAAGCCATTGAATTAGCGGTTGCTGAGCTGATTGATAAGGGCATTAAGCAAGGCTACTGGAGTCCAACTCAAGTCACCCAGCCAGTAGAGAAAGCGCAGGAATTGAGTCAAAGTTAGACGCTAGACGTTGGAGTTAGATATCGCAGAAAGCAGGTCTCTGCTTTATCTCTTAGTCACTATCTGTGTGAAGACGTAAAAGAAAACCGAGCCAGTTAAACTGACTCGGTTTTTTATTGGATTAAATTCTGCAGTGGGTGGGCGTTTGCTGTGCTGTGGGTAGTGTATTGTGTGGTGTTAGTCTGCTTGCATGGCCTTCCAAAACAGTTCAAAACTGGCATCGCGGTACGTTTTATTCGTGCCTAAGTGTGGGTTATCAATAAAAAATCGGGTTGCCGCTAGGTATTGGCCATGGCAGTTTTCTAGCATCAGATCCAGCGGATAGTGGGCGATTAATCCCTCTATTTGTCCTTGCTTAATCAGCTCGCTAATAAAGCCTAAGATGCTGTTCATCGCCTGATCGCGCACCTTAGCGGCAATCATGGGCGACATTGAATATTGCTGAAAAAACAGCTGTTTGACAGGGTTATCCAGCGACCAATCAATCGCACTTTGCCATAGTTGTAGGGCATTGAGCTTTAGATCGCTGCCATTATGAGTGTTCAACAGCAAGGCATCGGCAAACTCTTGTTTTATGGTAAGAAATAAAGATTCCATCAAGGCTTCCTTGGAAGGAAAATGATGGAACAAGGTGCCCGTTGCTACACCTGCTTGCTTAGCTATCGAAGCGGTGGACGTGCCATGAAATCCTTGGCTGACAAAGAGCGCTAAGGCAGTGTCGAGAATGGCTTGGCGTTTATCTGTCATGGTTTTAATGGCTTGCGTTGTTGATGGCTGATTCAAGAGTTATCCCCCAGTGACTAGCGCAAAAATAGCTTCATTAAGATGCGCTGGATAACAGTGCCGTAGGGCGGGTGCACAAATTTGCCTGTGTTGAATCGGCCTCGGCTAAGCACAGTTTTAGCGTGGCTGAAGGTTAAAAAACCTTCCTTGCCATGGTAATGCCCCATTCCCGACGGGCCGATTCCGCCAAAGGGCGCATCGTCAGCGGCGACATGAAACACGGTTTCGTTAATGCACACACCGCCAGAATGGGTCTGCTGGAGGATCTTTTGCTGAGTTGGCTCATCGAAACTCATCACATACAGCGCTAGCGGTCTTGCTCTGTGGTTGATGTACTGAATCGCTTCATCTAAGGTGTCGTAGCTAATAATCGGTAACAATGGGCCAAAAATTTCTTCTTGCATCAATAGCATATCTTCACTGGTGTGAGTGATTAGCTGAGTGGCGAGTTTACGATGTTGACTATCGATAGCTTCGTCTGTCGCCGAAATAACATGGGCACCCTTAGTTTTCGCGTCGTCGAGCACTGCCATCAAGCGGTCAAACTGACGGGTATTAATGATGCTGCCGTAGTCTTTGTTGTGGTTTATCGCGCCGTACATGGCATTAAATTTAGTTCGGTAGGCGGCAATAAATTCATCCACTTTTGATTTTGGACATAGAACATAATCCGGTGCGACGCAGATTTGTCCGGCATTCAAACACTTACCATAAATCATTCGTTCTACTGCTATCTCAAGCGGCATATCGGGGGCGATAATGACTGGCGATTTACCGCCCAATTCGAGTGTCACTGGGGTGAGATTATTGGCTGCGGCACGCATCACATGACGGCCAACTGTGGTCGAGCCGGTAAAGAGTAAATGATCAAAGGGTAGGGCTGAAAACGCTGCGGCGACATCGGCTTCACCTTCTACAACTGCCACGTGGGACTCATCGAAGACGTGTGCCAGTAGTTGTTTGATCACTTGGTTAGTCGCAGGGGTGAATTCGGACATTTTTAGCATGGCGTGATTACCCGCCGCGATGGCGGTCACTAGCGGGCCAATTGATAGCATGACGGGGAAGTTCCACGGCACTATGATGCCGATAACCCCCAAAGGCTGATAATGCACAGTGACTTTGGCTGGGGCGAGCAAGAGCCCTGCATGGCGAGCGCTGGGTTTGAGCCATTTTTTTAGATTTTTCAAACTGTAATTGATGTTGTTGATGACTGGCATAATGTCTGATATCAGGCTGTCATCAATCGATCTATGGCCATAGTCTTGGCTTAAGGCTTCGACTAAAGGCGTTTTAAATTGCAGTATGGCCGCTTTAAGTCGAGTTAATTGCTCCACTCGCATAGCGTAATTAGGATTCGGCGCCGCTAAATAACTGCTGCGTTGGCGTTGGAGCAATTGAGTCAGTGGCGAGGCATTAAGCTGTTCGGTGGCCATATTCATAGTGGTCGCTCCAAGGGAAATGGTAGGCTGAGTCTTATTCGGTACTTTATTTAACTAATCGTCTCGATTGAGTCTTTTATTAAATTGGCACCGACTGATTAGTCGGTTTATCCTAGCTTGCTTAGTGAGATGGTGCAAGTTATCTGATGTATTTTTGAGCAAGATCACGGCTTATTGAGGCGTTAGCTTTTACACTAATTCAAGGGTTGTTACATAAGGAGTATGTATGGCATTGTTAAAGCACGGAATTACGATTGGTATTGAACGCTATGGTGATGATGATTTTTTTGTTGCCTTTAAGGCCATCGGTACTTTAACTCATCAAGACTACGAAATGATGGTGCCAGTGTTGGAGTCTGCATTAGCTGGGGTGAAAGATCCTGATATCTTCGCCTTAGTGGATGTGACCGAGTTAGATGGCTTGGAATTACAGGCTGCTTGGGATGATCTGAAACTTGGGGTGAAGCATATTCGTCATTTCGAGAAAATAGCCATAGTCGGCAAGACGACTCTGCAGGAAGTGTTGGCTAAATTGGCAAACTGGTTTACGCCTGCTGAGGTCAGATTTTTTGTTGATAATGGCGACGCCGTTGCTTGGTTAAAAGACTAGTTACTCAGTAATCCATTAGCATCATAGAAGGAGTACAGATTATGCGTTCAGGTCAAATACTCTGGCCCACAGATTTTTCGGAAACTGCGGCCCATGCACTGAGTTATGCCATTGAAATGGCTAATCTATACCATGTAGGACTCAAAATTTTACATGTAGTTGAACAGCCGATCGGTGATGAAAACTTTATGATTCTATCGATCACTCCGGAAGAGTTGGCTAAGAGCATGGAGGACGCGGCCGCAATTAAAATGCAGGCGCTGTTAGCCGGGTTAAACACAGAGCTTCCTGTCACGACCTTGATCCGCCGCGGCGATCCTGTGTATCAAATTTTAGAAGAGGCTAACAGTAAAGATATTGGCATGGTGGTGATAGCGAGCCATGGCCGAACTGGGATTTCGCATTTTTTACATACTAATGTCGCAGAAGCGGTCGCTAACGGTGCGGCTTGTCCTGTGCTGGTGGTGAAATAACTGAGTTAGTAGCTTGACTCAATAAACCCGAAGGACGCTTATTGCGTCCTTTCTTTTTGATTGATAAAGAATATTTAATTGAAATGGGTACGCAAGAAGCATAGCTAACTACTATAAATTAGTGGTATTTTGGCTTTAATAGATAGCCTGATTAAAACTCAAATGATGGATAAGCTTATGCGTACTCAAGAAGTGTTATGCCCTACGGATTTTTCATCCACTGCAGCCCATGCGCTCAAATATGCGGTTGAAATGGCTAATCTTTATCATGTCGATATTCGATTGTTGCATGTGACAAGTCCTGCCCGTGGCGCCCATTGCTATGGTATTGCGGTTGATATTCCCGCCACATTGGAAAATGAGCTGCAAGCTTTTGTCGATGCAAAAATGCAAAGCATACAGCAGGAAATGCAACAAGGCCTCACCGAGGGGCTCAATATCAAGCTCGTGGTGCGTCATGGTGATGCGATTGACGAGATTTTAGCGGAAGCCGTCGATGTGGGTATGGTGGTGATTGCTAGTCATGGTAGCAGCGGTTTAGCGGATTTTTTAAAGCCACATGTCACACAAGATATTGTTAAGTATGCCAAGTGCCCTGTGCTGGTGGTGAAATAAAGCGCTTAGATAAGACCTAGTAAGAATCGTTTTTAATGATTTTAGGTTCTGTTAATTTGGTCGACGCCTCTGCTTCAGTCTCGAAAGACATCAGGCGTCGATATTTTTCCTGCAAGGCCACTAAGCTACCATCTTGGGTAATTTGTTTGAGTCCCACATTAAAATCATCCCGAATTTGTTCACTGAGAAAGGCAAACTTATATTCTGTTGGTGGAAATATTTTGTGGCAAATGGCCTGTTGTTTTAAATCTTTCTCAGTGAGTTTTCCCTCAAGGTAAGCCTGCTTTAAGTAATATTTGAAGATGTTTTTATCCATCACTACGACATCGGCCCTGTGTTTCATCAGCATATAAACCTGCTGCACTTGCCTTGCTTGTTCTTGGTAGCCGCTATTAGCCTTAGCCATTTTGGCAAATTCTTCCCCCAATAACGATGATGCACGCTGAAAGGAAACGACTTGCTTGTTATTTAAGTCGTCTATATTGTTGATAGTAAAGTTATTATCTTCTAGGCTAATAGCGCAGTTTTGGTAGGTTATCGCAACATTGGAGTAAAAGACGTTGTCGAGCATGCCATCTTTAATGTTGATGATACCATCGAGTTTACCTTCCCTGAGTTCATGGAATGTACGCGCCAGTGGTAAGTATTGGATAGAAGCGGTATGGCCTTTAACAGCGAGGGCTTGGTTTAGTAATTCGAGTTCGATTCCGCTATTGGTTTCTTGGATAACATAAGGTGGAATAGACAGGCTGACACCTATCTTAATTTCTGCCGCTTGGCAAAGCTGAGCGCCGCATAAGGTGAGAAACCCCATCAATTTAAAGCGGTTACAACGAGCCACTGAGCTATTTGGCTTATTTAGATTTTGCGTCATAAGTTACCAATACCTCCGCGGTACACACTTACAGCTGTGTTTGTTACTCGCCAGTCTTTCCATGACTCTATTGAGTAAGTGTAGTGTGTCTGTGAACTCAGCACGGTTTT
>NZ_JAUOER010000039.1:0-24347 GCF_031932025.1 Shewanella sp. SP2S2-4 | reverse complement strand
AGGGCTAGTTTTATCTACAGATTTGTGTAAAATGCTCGCCACTCTGAAGTTGAATAGTTATTTGATGACTATTTACACAGCGGGCTTGATATCCGGATTTAGATAGGTATAATGGCCCCCTCGTCGACTTAGGTTGGCGAATTAAATGATTAGTCGCTGAAGTTAATCATTATCATAGCGGCTCCGATTGGGAGTCGAACGGTTAAATCATCTCGCTCTGCTTTTCTATATAGAAGAAGCTAGAGGGTGATTTTTTATATGTCCATTTTAGGAGCTCTGGTCAATGCAGAACCAAAGAATCCGTATCCGCTTAAAGGGATTTGATCATCGCTTAATTGATCAGTCTACAGCGGAAATCGTTGAAACTGCTAAGCGTACAGGCGCGCAGGTTCGTGGTCCAATTCCACTACCTACTCGCAAAGAGCGTTATACCATTTTGATCTCTCCGCACGTTAATAAAGATGCTCGTGACCAGTACGAATTACGTACACACAAGCGCCTGGTTGACATCGTAGAGCCAACTGAAAAGACTGTTGACGCGTTAATGCGTTTAGATCTTGCGGCTGGTGTCGACGTACAGATTAGCTTGGGTTAATTGAGATCCTAGTAAGAAGAGGTTTGAGAGATGGCTATCGGTCTTATTGGTCGTAAAGTTGGTATGACTCGCATCTTCACTGAAGATGGTGTTTCAATACCAGTTACTGTAATTGAAGTTGCAGGCAACCGTGTTACTCAAGTGAAAACTTTAGAAACTGACGGCTACCGTGCACTTCAAGTTACAACTGGCACCAAAAAAGCCAATCGCATCACTAAACCAGAAGCAGGTCACTTTGCCAAGAGCGGTGTTGAAGCCGGTCGTGGTTTGTGGGAAATGCGTTTGGTAGACGGTGAAGGCGAGGGCATTGAAGTTGGTGCTGAGCTAAATGTTGATATTTTCGCAGACGTAGCGAAAGTAGATGTTACTGGTCAATCAAAAGGTAAAGGCTTCCAAGGCGGTGTTAAGCGTTGGAACTTCCGTACTCAAGATATGACTCACGGTAACTCTTTGTCGCACCGCTCGAATGGTTCTATCGGTCAGAACCAAACGCCTGGTCGCGTATTCAAAGGCAAAAAAATGTCAGGCCATATGGGTGCCGAGCGTGTTACTACTCAAAATCTAGTTGTAGTTCGTGTAGATGTTGAGCGTAACCTGCTACTAGTCCGTGGCGCTGTTCCTGGCGCTACCAATGGCGACTTGATTATCAAGCCTGCCGTTAAAGCTTAAGGTCTGAGGAGATAGTAATGGAATTGGTATTGAAAGACGCGCAAAGCGCTCTTGAAGTTTCCGAAACTACCTTCGGCCGTGACTTTAACGAGGCACTGGTTCATCAGGTAGTTGTAGCATACGCTGCAAACGCGCGTCAGGGCACTCGTGCTCAAAAGACTCGTGCGGAAGTAACTGGCTCAGGCAAAAAGCCTTGGCGCCAAAAAGGAACTGGCCGTGCTCGTGCTGGTTCTGTTAAAGGCCCAATCTGGCGTGGCGGTGGCGTAACATTCGCTGCTAAAACCCAAGATCATAGCCAAAAAGTTAACAAAAAGATGTACCGCGGCGCGCTGAGAAGCATTCTGTCTGAATTGGTACGTCAAGAGCGTTTGGTTATTGTTGAATCTTTCGGTGTTGAAGCTCCTAAAACTAAAGAGCTGAAAGCTAAATTGAAAGCAATGAACCTTGAAGACGTTCTGATTGTGACTGCAGAAGTTGATGAGAACTTATTCTTAGCAGCTCGTAACCTGTACAAGGTTGACGTTCGTGATGTAGCGGGTCTAGACCCAGTGAGTCTGATCGCATTCAACACTGTGCTTGTGACTGCTGACGCAGTGAAGCAAATCGAGGAGATGCTAGCATGATGATCCGCGAAGAACGTTTGCTAAAAGTTATTCTCGCTCCACATATCTCTGAAAAGAGCACTGTGAACGCTGAGAAGCACAACACTGTTGTTTTCCGCGTAGCTATCGATGCAACTAAAGCTGAAATTAAAGCTGCTGTTGCTAAGCTATTTGAAGTTGAAGTTGATTCAGTTCGCACTTTAGTAAGCAAAGGCAAAACTAAACGCACTGGTGGCCGTACTGGTCGTCGTAGCGATTGGAAAAAAGCCTATGTAACTCTAGCTGCTGGTGCTGACATCGATTTCGTCGGCGGCGCTGAGTAAGCAAAGGAGAATTATCATGGCAGTTATTAAGTGTAAGCCAACCTCTCCAGGTCGTCGCCACGTAGTTAAAGTGGTGAACACTGACCTGCATAAGGGTAAACCCTTTGCTGGCCTGTTGGCGAAAAAATCTAAAAGTGGTGGCCGTAACAATACTGGCCGTATCACTGTCCGTCACGTAGGTGGTGGTCATAAGCAGCATTATCGTCTAATCGACTTTAAACGCGATAAAGATGGTATCCCTGCAAAGATTGAGCGTCTGGAATACGATCCAAACCGTACTGCTAACATCGCGTTAGTATTGTATGCGGATGGTGAGCGTCGTTATATTCTTGCTGCCAAAGGCATGCAAGCTGGCGATAAGATCCAGTCTGGTGTTGCTGCCGAGATCAAAACCGGTAACGCTATGCCACTGCGCAACATCCCTGTAGGTTCTGTAGTTCACGCAGTTGAAATGAAGCCTGGTAAAGGTGCTCAGATCGCTCGTTCTGCAGGTGCTTATGTACAAGTTGTTGCTCGTGATGGCGCATATGCCACTCTACGTCTTCGCTCTGGCGAAATGCGTAAAGTGCCAGTTGATTGCCGCGCGACATTTGGTGAAGTTGGTAATGCCGAACACATGCTACGCCAGTTAGGTAAAGCAGGTGCTAAGCGCTGGAGAGGCATACGTCCTACAGTGCGTGGTGTTGCAATGAACCCAGTAGACCATCCACACGGTGGTGGTGAAGGCCGTACTTCTGGTGGTCGTCACCCAGTGACTCCATGGGGTGTGCCAACTAAGGGTTATAAAACTCGTAGTAACAAGCGCACTGACAAGTACATCGTACGTCGTCGTAATAAATAGTAAGAGGATTCGCCATGCCACGTTCTCTCAAGAAAGGTCCCTTCATTGACCTGCACTTGCTGAAGAAGGTAGAGAAAGCGATGGAAGCCGGTGACAAAAAGCCTATTAAGACTTGGTCACGTCGCTCTATGATCATTCCAAATATGATTGGTTTGACCATCGCTGTCCATAATGGTCGTCAGCACGTTCCTGTGTTCGTAACTGACGAAATGATCGGCCACAAACTTGGTGAATTTTCACCAACTCGCACTTATCGTGGCCATGCCGCTGATAAGAAAGCGAAGAAGCGTTAATACGGGAGGAATAAGATGGAAGTTTTAGCTAAACATCGTTTTGCCCGTACGTCTGCGCAGAAGGCCCGTCTGGTTGCTGATCAAATTCGTGGTTTGCCTGTTGCTAAGGCACTCGAAATTTTGACTTTCAGCCCCAAGAAAGCCGCCGTACTGGTTAAAAAAGTACTTGACTCAGCTATCGCAAACGCCGAACACAACGAAGGCGCGGATATTGATGAGCTTAAAGTAGGAGCCGTCTTCGTAGATGAAGGCCCAACTATGAAGCGTATCATGCCACGTGCTAAAGGCCGCGCTGATCGTATCATGAAGCGTACCAGCCACATTACTGTGGTTGTATCAGATCGCTAGGAGAGAGCAATGGGACAGAAAGTACATCCTAATGGTATCCGTCTGGGTATCACCAAGCCTTGGATCTCTACCTGGTACGCAGATAAATCAGATTACGCAAATAATCTGAACAGCGACTGGGAAGTGCGTAAGTTTCTTGTAGAGAAATTACAAGCTGCTTCAGTATCTAAGATTGTTATCGAACGTCCAGCGAAAAGCATCCGCGTTACGATTCACACTGCCCGTCCAGGTGTTGTGATTGGTAAGAAAGGTGAAGACGTTGAAGTATTGCGTGCTGCAGTGTCAAAACTTGCTGGCACTCCTGCTCAAATTAACATCGCTGAGATCCGTAAACCTGAGCTAGATGCCAAGTTAGTTGCTGATTCAATTGCACAGCAATTAGAGCGTCGTGTTATGTTCCGTCGTGCTATGAAGCGCGCAGTTCAAAACGCAATGCGTATTGGTGCTCAAGGTATCAAAGTACAAGTTAGTGGCCGTTTAGGCGGAGCTGAGATTGCGCGTGATGAGTGGTATCGTGAAGGTCGTGTACCTTTACATACTTTGCGTGCTGATATCGACTATTCTACATCTGAAAGTCACACCCAATACGGTGTGATTGGCGTTAAAGTTTGGATCTTCAAAGGTGAAGTTCTAGATGGAATGCTGCCACAGATTGAAGAACCGAAGCAGCAGCAACCTAAGCGCAAGCCTCGTGGTAAATAGGAGAGCCGGCAATGCTGCAACCTAAACGTATGAAGTTTCGCAAGATGTTCAAAGGCCGCAACCGCGGTCTGGCGAACGGTACCGAAGTTAGCTTTGGTACTTTTGGTCTGAAAGCAGTCGGCCGTGGCCGTTTAACTGCGCGTCAGATCGAATCTGCACGTCGTGCCATGACACGTCACATTAAGCGTCAGGGACAAATTTGGATTCGAGTTTTCCCGGACAAACCGATTACCTCTAAGCCTCTCGAAGTGCGTATGGGTAAAGGTAAGGGTAACGTTGAATACTGGGTATGTCAGATTCAACCTGGTAAGGTTCTTTATGAGATGAATGGTGTTTCTGAAGTGATCGCTCGTGAAGCGTTTGCTTTGGCTGCTGCCAAGCTTCCAATTAAGACTACCTTCGTAACTAAGACGGTGATGTAATGAAAGCGAGCGAACTGAGAGAAAAAAGCGTTGAAGAACTGAACGCTGAACTACTTGGTCTGCTGCGTGAGCAGTTTAACCTGCGTATGCAACACGCCACTGGTCAGTTGACTCAGACTAATCAACTGAAATTGGTGCGCCGTAACATTGCGCGCGTTAAGACCATTATTACTTCTAAGGCGGGTGCATAATGTCTGATAAAATCCGTACTTTGCAGGGTCGTGTAACTAGCAACAAAATGGACAAGTCCATTACTGTTGCTATCGAACGCCAAGTGAAACACCCAATTTATGGGAAATACATTAAGCGTACGACGAAGATCCATGCACATGACGAAACTAATCAGTGCAATGAAGGCGATTTAGTAGCGATTCGCGAATGTCGTCCTTTGTCTAAGACTAAGTCTTGGACCCTGGTTGAAGTAGTATCAAAGGCCTAAGTTAATTAGGTATTTAGGTAAACGGCTCCAGAATGTGGGGCCGTTTGTTTTTTAATACTATACATTCCACTTTTATGGTGTTATATTTGCGCGCCATTTTTGACTAAATTAATAGCAAAAATGAGTGTTTTTATTGTCCCATAGTGGGAATTGTGTAGTAACGATAGCGGAGCACTTAAAATGATCCAAATGCAATCGACTCTTGACGTTGCTTGTAACAGCGGCGCACGCAGAGTTCAGTGTATTAAGGTCTTGGGTGGCTCTCATCGTCGTTATGCCGGTATCGGCGACATCATCAAAGTTTCTGTTAAAGAAGCGATTCCTCGCGCTAAAGCGAAGAAAGGCGATGTGTATAACGCGGTGGTAGTCCGTACTAAGAAAGGCGTACGTCGTCCAGACGGTTCTGTCATTCGCTTCGATCGGAATGCAGCTGTTCTTTTGAACAACAACCTGCAGCCGATTGGTACTCGTATCTTTGGACCAGTGACACGTGAATTGCGTAATGAGCAATTTATGAAAATTGTCTCGCTGGCACCAGAAGTACTGTAAGGAGCTTCAAAATGGCAGCTAAAATACGTCGTGAAGACGAAGTGATTGTATTAGCAGGTAAAGACAAGGGTAAACGTGCAAAAGTTTCTCAAGTCCTTCCTACTGGTAAATTGATTGTTGAAGGCATCAATCTTGTCAAAAAACACCAAAAGCCAAACCCACAATTGGGCGTAGCTGGCGGTATTGTTGAGAAAGAAGCACCGATACAAGCATCAAATGTAGCGATTTTCAACTCTGCCACTGGCAAAGCTGATCGCGTTGGTTTCCGCTTTGAAGACGGCAAAAAAGTTCGTTTCTTCAAATCGAACAGTGAACTCGTTAAGTAATTGGAGTAAACGATGGCGAAACTGCATGATAAATACCAAGAGACTGTTGTCGCTGAACTTGCTAAAAAGTTCGGTTATACCAGTGTCATGCAAGTCCCTCGGATTGAGAAAATCACCCTAAACATGGGTGTTGGCGAAGCTGTTGCAGACAAGAAAATCATGGACCATGCTGTCCGTGATATGACTGCAATCGCTGGTCAAAAACCAGTAGTGACTGTAGCTCGTAAGTCAGTTGCTGGTTTTAAAATCCGTGAAGGCTACCCTATTGGCTGTAAAGTTACCCTACGCGGTGAGCGTATGTGGGAATTCTTAGAGCGTTTAGTCGATATCGCAATCCCACGTATTCGTGACTTCCGTGGCTTAAGCGCTAAAGCGTTTGACGGCCGTGGTAACTACGCAATGGGCGTGCGTGAGCAGATCATCTTCCCAGAAATCGATTACGATAAAATCGATAAGATTCGTGGTATGGATATTGTTATCACTACTACTGCGAAGAATGATGAAGAAGGTCGTGCTTTGTTAGACGCTTTTAACTTCCCATTCAAGAAATAAGGGTAGCGTAATGGCAAAAACATCAATGAAAGCACGTGAAGCTAAACGTGCACAGCTCGTGGCCAAGTACGCTGAAAAGCGTGCGGCTCTTAAGACTATCATTGCAAGTCCAGCTTCTTCTGACGAAGATCGTTGGGATGCGGTACTTAAGCTGCAAGCTCTACCACGTGATTCCAGCGCTGCGCGTCAACGCAATCGTTGTAATCAAACTGGTCGCCCTCATGGCTTCTTACGTAAATTCGGCTTAAGCCGTATCAAATTACGTGAAGCAACCATGCGTGGTGAAGTTCCTGGCCTGCGTAAGGCCAGCTGGTAAGCACTTGTCACGGAGTAAGCTAATATGAGCATGCAAGATCCTATTGCGGATATGTTAACCCGTATTCGTAACGGCCAAGCTGCTAACCACGTATCGGTGAAGATGCCTTCAGCTAAGTTGAAAGTCGCAATTGCGAAACTACTTAAAGATGAAGGTTATATCGCTGATTACGCCGTAGCAGATGAAGCCAAGCCTGAACTGGAAGTTACTTTAAAGTATTTCCAAGGCCAACCAGTCGTTGAGACTATCCAGCGTGTAAGTCGCCCTGGTCTTCGTATTTACAAAGGTAAAAACGAACTTCCAAAGGTGATGGGCGGTCTGGGTGTCGCAATTGTGTCCACTTCTAAAGGCTTGATGACTGATCGTGCCGCCCGCCTTGCAGGCATGGGTGGCGAGGTTATCTGCTACGTAGCTTAAGGAGCTAGGAATGTCTCGTGTAGCAAAAGCACCAGTATCTATTCCAGCTGGCGTAGAGGTGACCTTGAACGAACAGACCCTTACCGTCAAAGGCGGAAAAGGTAGTCTGACTCGAGTGATCAACAATGCGGTCAATGTTGTTATTGAAGCTGGCGTAGTTAAGTTCCTCCCTGTTGAAGGCGTTTCTAACGCTTGGGCACAGGCTGGTACAACTCGTGCATTAGTAAACAACATGGTTGTTGGTGTATCTCAAGGTTTTGAGCGTAAATTAAAGTTAGTTGGCGTTGGTTACCGTGCTAAACTCGTCGGTTCTGACATTGACCTTACTTTAGGTTTCTCTCATCCGTTAGTACACAAACTGCCCGCAGGCGTTACTGCAGAGTGCCCTAGCCAAACTGACATCGTCCTACGTGGCGTTGATAAACAGTTAATTGGCCAAGTCGCTGCTGAGATTCGCGGATACCGTCCACCAGAGCCATATAAAGGCAAGGGTGTTCGCTATGACGACGAAGTAGTACGCCGTAAAGAGGCTAAGAAGAAGTAGGTAACGCGATATGGATAAGAAAACATCTCGCTTACGTCGCGCTACTCGCGCTCGTAAGAAGATCCAAGAGCTGGGCGTGAACCGTCTGGTTGTACATCGTACACCGCGTCACATTTATGCTCAGGTGATCAATCCTGAAGCTCAGGTGTTGGCAGCTGCTTCAACCGTAGAAAAAGCGGTTAAAGAGCTACTGAAGAGTACCGGTAACGTAGACGCAGCGAAAGCAGTAGGTAAATTTGTTGCTGAGCGCGCGATCGAAAAAGGCGTAACTTCAGTTGCGTTCGATCGTTCTGGTTTCAAGTATCACGGTCGTGTAGCTGCTTTAGCAGATGCAGCTCGTGAAGCTGGCCTGAAGTTCTAAGGGGTTATAAAATGGCTAAATTAGAAGCTCAGCAAAAAGACGATCTGCAAGAGAAATTGATTGCAGTTAATCGTGTTTCTAAAGTAGTTAAGGGCGGTCGTATCTTTAGCTTCACAGCACTGACAGTAGTGGGTGATGGTAACGGTAAGATTGGCTACGGCTATGGCAAGGCACGTGAAGTTCCAGCAGCGATTCAAAAAGCTATGGAAAAAGCTCGTCGTAACATTGTGACCGTTGAGTTGAATGCAGGTACTCTGCATCACCCAGTTAAAGGTCGTCATACTGGTTCTCTTGTGTACATGCAACCTGCATCACAAGGTACTGGTATTATTGCCGGTGGCGCAATGCGTGCCGTATTGGAAGTAGCAGGCGTTCATAACGTTCTGTCAAAAGCATACGGTTCTACTAACCCGATCAACATCGTTCGCGCGACTGTCGATGCTTTGGTGCACATGAAGTCACCTTCGCAAATCGCAGCTAAGCGTGGCCTGAATGTTGACGAAATTCGGGGGTAATGCACCATGGCAACTAAAACTGTAAAAGTTACTCAAACTAAAAGCGGTATCGGTCGTTTACCGAAGCACCGTGCAACCCTAACGGGTCTTGGTTTGCGTCGCATTGGTCACACTGTTGAATTAGAAGATACTCCTTCTGTTCGCGGTATGATCAACAAGGTCTACTACATGGTTAAGGTGGAGGATTAATAGATGCGTTTAAATACTCTATCTCCAGCTGCAGGCTCTAAGCATGCACCAAAGCGTGTAGGCCGTGGTATGGGCTCAGGTCTAGGTAAAACAGCGGGTCGTGGTCATAAAGGCCAAAAGTCTCGTTCTGGTGGCGGTGTACGCCCAGGATTTGAAGGTGGTCAAATGCCACTTAAAATCCGTTTACCTAAATTTGGTTTTACCTCGCGTCGCGCTATGGTAACAGCTGAAGTTCGTGTACTCGAACTGGCAAAAGTTAACGGTGATGTTATCGACTTAAACGCTCTGAAAGATGCGAACGTTATAACTCGCAACATCCAGTTTGCGAAAATTGTTCTTTCAGGTACCATTGAGCGCCCTGTGACTGTTAAAGGTCTGAAGGTAACCAAAGGTGCACGTGCAGCTATTGAAGCTGCCGGCGGTAAGATCGAGGAATAATACGTCGATGGCAAAACCAGGACTTGATTTAAAAAGCGCGAAAGGTGGACTTTCAGAATTGAAAGCTCGCCTCCTGTTCGTGATTGGTGCGATTATCGTCTTTAGAGCCGGTTCGTTTGTGCCAATTCCTGGTATTGACGCAGCTGTATTAGCAGAGCTGTTTGCTCAGCAAAAAGGGACCATCCTGGGCATGTTTAACATGTTCTCGGGTGGCGCCCTTTCGCGTGCCTCTATCTTTGCATTAGGTATCATGCCGTATATTTCGGCATCGATTATCATGCAATTGTTGACTGTGGTACATCCTGCACTCGCTGAATTGAAAAAAGAAGGCGAATCAGGACGTAAGAAAATCAGTCAATATACCAGATGGGGTACCTTAGTGCTGGGTACATTCCAGTCGGTCGGTATTGCAACCGGGTTACCAAACTTAGTGCCAGGCCTTGTGGTCAACATTGGATTTGGGTTCTACTTTGTTGCGGTTGTGAGCTTAGTGACAGGAACTATGTTCCTTATGTGGCTAGGCGAGCAGATTACCGAACGTGGTATAGGTAACGGTATCTCGATTTTAATTTTCGCAGGTATTGTTGCTGGATTACCTTCCGCTATCGGCCAAACGGCTGAGCAGGCGCGTCAAGGTGACTTGAATGTGTTAGTATTGTTGTTGCTCGCGGTAATTGTGTTTGCAGTGACTTATTTTGTAGTGTTCGTGGAACGTGGTCAGCGTCGTATCGTCGTTAACTACGCTAAGCGTCAGCAAGGCCGTAAGGTGTTCGCTGCGCAAAGTACCCACTTACCGCTGAAAATAAACATGGCAGGCGTTATTCCGCCAATTTTTGCGTCAAGCATCATTTTGTTCCCTGGAACACTGGCTCAGTGGTTCGGTCAAAATGAGTCTATGTCATGGTTAAGTGATTTTTCACTGGCTGTGTCACCTGGACAACCGCTTTACTCATTATTATATGCAACAGCGATTATCTTTTTCTGTTTCTTCTATACTGCGTTGGTGTTTAACCCACGTGAAACAGCAGATAACTTGAAGAAGAGTGGTGCATTCATCCCTGGGATCCGTCCTGGAGAACAGACTTCGCGTTACATTGATAAAGTTATGACCCGTTTGACATTGGCAGGCGCGTTATACATAACCTTTATCTGCTTAATTCCGGAGTTCATGTTAATCGCGTGGAAAGTACAGTTCTATTTTGGCGGTACTTCACTACTCATTATGGTAGTCGTGATCATGGACTTCATGGCTCAGGTTCAGACGCATATGATGTCTCATCAGTATGAGTCTGTGATGAAGAAAGCTAACCTAGTAAACAAAGCGAATTTAGATCGCTTTGGTCGCTAAGTAGCTTTACGGAGTGATGAAATGAAAGTTCGAGCTTCCGTGAAGAAGATCTGCCGTAACTGCAAGATCGTCAAGCGTAGTGGCGTTGTACGCGTTATCTGTGTTGAACCAAAACACAAACAGCGTCAAGGCTAAAAAGTAATTTGTTCAGCCCATGAATTGGGCTGAACAAAATTTTGTTTGCAAATCTGTCGACTGTCGAGTATCCTTTCGGGCTTTTCGCAGTTGGCCTTTAACTTTAAGGAGTGCATAGTGGCCCGTATCGCTGGCATTAACATTCCTGATCAAAAGCATACAGTCATCGCATTGACTGCAATTTTCGGCATCGGCCGTACTCGCGCTAGAGCAATCTGCGCGGCTACAGCAATCGCTGAAACTGCTAAGATCAAGGAATTGAGCGAAGCTCAAATAGACACACTACGCGAAGAAGTCGCTAAATACCTAGTAGAAGGTGACTTACGTCGTGAGATTTCAATGAACATCAAGCGTCTTATGGATCTTGGTTGTTATCGTGGTCTCCGCCATCGCCGTAGCCTGCCTCTCCGTGGGCAACGTACTAAGACCAATGCGCGTACGCGTAAAGGTCCACGTAAACCAATTAGAAAGTAACGGGAAGGTAAAGCAATGGCTAAAGTTCCGTCACGTTCTCCGCGTAAGCGCGTACGTAAACAGGTTGCAGATGGCATGGCTCATATCCATGCTTCTTTCAACAACACTATTGTCACCATTACAGATCGTCAAGGTAATGCGTTGTCATGGGCTACTTCAGGTGGTTCAGGTTTCCGTGGTTCACGTAAATCTACTCCATTTGCTGCACAGGTGGCTGCTGAGCGTGCAGGTGCTGCTGCTCAAGACTACGGTTTAAAAAACCTTGAAGTGTTTGTGAAGGGTCCAGGTCCAGGTCGTGAGTCAGCCATTCGTGCGCTGAACGCTGTTGGTTATAAAATTACCAACATTACCGATGTGACGCCGATCCCTCATAATGGTTGTCGTCCTCCTAAAAAGCGTCGTGTATAACGTCGTTTCATTAGGATAGTTGGAGAAAGATCATGGCAAGATACTTGGGTCCCAAGCTCAAGCTCAGCCGCCGAGAAGGTACAGACCTTTTCTTAAAAAGCGGTGTGAGAGCAATCGATTCAAAGTGTAAACTGGAAACTGCACCTGGACAACATGGCGCTCGTAAGCCACGTTTGTCAGAGTATGGTACTCAGTTACGCGAAAAACAAAAAGTTCGTCGTATTTACGGTGTGTTAGAAAAACAATTCCGTAACTATTACAAAGATGCTGCACGTACTAAAGGCAACACAGGTGAAAACCTGCTTCAGCTTTTAGAAACCCGTCTCGATAACGTCGTTTATCGTATGGGCTTCGGTGCAACTCGTGCAGAATCACGTCAGCTAGTGAGCCATAAATCAATTATGGTTAACGGTCGTGTTGTTAACATTCCATCATTCAAAGTGTCTGCGAATGATGTTGTGAGCATCCGCGAGAAGTCACGTACTCAAGCTCGTATTAAAGCGGCTTTAGAAGTGGCAGCTCAACGCGAGAAGCCTACATGGGTTGAAGTCGACAGCGCGAAAATGGAAGGTGCTTTCAAGCGCGTTCCAGAACGTAGCGATTTGTCTGCGGAAATTAACGAACAGCTGATCGTCGAGCTTTACTCTAAGTAAGGCTAACAAACAAGAGAGGACACAATGCAGGGTTCTGTTACAGAATTTCTTAAACCGCGTCTCGTTGATATCGAGCAGGTTAACTCAACACGTGCCAAGGTTACATTGGAACCACTTGAGCGTGGTTTCGGCCACACTTTAGGTAACGCGTTGCGTCGCATCCTATTGTCGTCTATGCCCGGCTGCGCGGTTACCGAAGTCGAGATTGACGGTGTACTGCACGAATACAGCAGTAAGGAAGGCGTTCAAGAAGATATCCTTGAGATCTTGTTAAACCTGAAAGGGTTAGCAGTGACTATCGAGGGTAAAGACGAGGCTATGCTTACGTTGAGCAAGTCCGGCGCAGGCCCTGTCATCGCAGCAGATATCACGCATGATGGTGATGTCACTATCGTGAATCCTGATCATATTATCTGTCACCTGACAGGTAACAATGATATCAGCATGCGTATTCGCGTTGAGCGTGGTCGTGGCTATGTACCAGCATCTGCTCGTGCACAGACTGAAGACGATGATCGCCCAATCGGCCGCTTGCTGGTTGATGCTTCTTTCTCGCCAGTTGCGCGTATTGCCTACAATGTAGAAGCAGCACGTGTAGAACAGCGTACTGACTTAGATAAACTCGTTATCGATATGACCACAAACGGTACTATCGATCCTGAGGAAGCTATCCGTCGTTCTGCAACAATTTTAGCTGAACAGCTAGATGCGTTTGTTGAATTACGTGACGTGACTGAGCCAGAGCTGAAAGAAGAGAAGCCGGAATTCGATCCGATTCTGCTGCGTCCTGTCGACGATTTAGAGCTAACTGTACGTTCGGCTAACTGCTTGAAAGCCGAAGCGATTCATTACATCGGAGATCTGGTACAGCGCACTGAAGTTGAGTTGCTGAAGACCCCTAACTTAGGTAAGAAGTCTCTTACTGAAATTAAGGACGTTTTAGCTTCTCGCGGACTGTCGTTAGGTATGCGTTTGGAAAACTGGCCTCCAGCTAGTTTAGCAGACGACCTATAAGTCTCAGGTTTGTACAGATTTAGGTTATAAGGATTAGGTCATGCGCCATCGTAAGAGTGGTCGTCAACTAAACCGTAACAGCAGTCATCGCCAAGCCATGTTTCGCAACATGGCCGGTTCACTAGTTCGTCATGAGATCATCAAGACAACTGTGGCTAAAGCGAAAGAACTGCGTCGCGTAGTTGAGCCTCTGATAACACTTGCTAAGAGTGACAGCGTTGCAAACCGTCGTTTAGCGTTTGCACGTACTCGCGACGCTGAAGTCGTTGGTAAGTTATTTACTGAGTTGGGTCCACGTTACCAGGAACGTCCTGGTGGCTATACCCGTATCCTTAAGTGCGGTTTACGTGCTGGTGATAAAGCCCCTATGGCTTACATCGAGCTAGTTGGCCGTCCAGAAGCTGCTCAAGCTGTTGATGTTGAAGCTGCTGAGTAATTAAGGTTACACTTTTAAAAAGCCGGGCAATGCCCGGCTTTTTTATACCCATTTTTCTACTCTACCCACAGTGTATTTTTCTCTATGTCTTTCGGTAGGGATATATTCCATCTTGCCAAGCCTTGCTGACTAAACATGTATTTTCCAAGATCATCTGTCACTGGAAAGATATTCTCGGGTTTATCGCCTGCCAGTATTTTTAATGCCATATTGGCTGCTATCTTGCCATGATGATAGCCATCGAGTACGTAGCCGCCAATATTACCCTCGGCGGAGACACTGAATCCCCAAAACCCGAAATTGGGTACTGGGGTATGTTCAGATATCCATTTTAGTAGCTGATCCGCATCAACAGAACGATTCTCCGCATCTCTAACTGTATGGTATAGCGCTACGACAATGGCGTTATAGCCTTGCTTTTTCGCCGTCAATACCTGTTGCTGCCAATCTGCTAGCTGTGACAATTGCACCAGATTCACTTCGATATCACCCAAAATACTAGAGTGTTGCTTGTTGATGTATTCTGCGGCTGAGTCTGAAGTCACACCTTGATCGAACAGCACGAGTATTTTGCGGTGTATAGTCTGTGGGAGTATGCGTTGAATGAGCAGCAGAGAGCGTCGTAGCAGCGGTCTTTCTATGACCCCTGTAAATCGCTTGTGCTCGTTGAGATGATAGGCCCTTGGGTTCATATTCACCCCGAGATATACGACAGGGATTAAGCTGTCATTGAGGCGCTGATGTAACAGGTTAACCGCATTATCATCGGCGAGAATAACCAGTTGAGGTACTTGGCTTTGGATGTACTTCCACGCTAAATCAGCTCTTTCGCCAAATTGCTCCTTTGGTATGCGCTTGGTATCCATTTCGAAATAGCTAACATCGTGTAAAGGGCTGAGCGTGTCATTAATCGCTCGGCTATATTCTTGGTCCCATTGATAGCCTTGATGATAGCTTTCGATGACGACGACTTTAGCTGCATTGGCTTCATGAGAGATGCCTACCAAGCAAATAATCAGGAAGCTTAGAATGTGTTGCAAACTAGAGTTTAGTTGTCTTATTTGAATCATACGCAGTCTTAGGTTTTGAAGCTGTCTTGAGTATAGTTCACCTTTAATTATCTAGATTGAGATAATAAAAAAGCCTCACTAGTTATTAGGCTAGGAGGCTTAGTTAGTATGTTGTTGCTATTATATTAACGGCTTAATTCGTGTCGGGTGCCTTTTGTTGGCTGTAATCCAACTTCTCATGCTTTTGGCCCATTGCTTCGGCAACTTCTGGTGGCATGTAGTTTTCATCATGCTTAGCCAGTACTTCAGTCGCTTCTAGCTTACCATCTGCTCCAAGCACACCTTGCGCCACAATACCTTGTCCTTCACGAAATAGGTCAGGCAAGAGATCGTCATAGGTGACCTGTATTTCGCCGCCGAGTGAATCATGTACTGCGAATTGTACATGTAAACTCTTAGGATCCCGTACCATTGAACCAACAGTTACCATACCACCGACACGAATGCGCTGACCAATTTCAGGTTTAACGCCGGTATCTGTTTTGCCGTGGACAATTTCAGACGGTGTATAAAATAAGTTTAAGTTGGAGTTCAGCGCATAAAGCAAAAGCGAAGTAATCGCGGCAACACCACCGATTAATGCTACTGCTAACGTCAGTCTTTTTTTGCGTCTTGGGTTCACGATTTGGTACTCCTAGTTTCTTTTAGGCGTTCTTCTCTATCCATCTTCTTCGCGATTTCAATTAACACCTTACGCTTTTGGCGTGCACTGGTAATGATAAGCGTTGACAGGCAAAAGAAGGTTACTCCGTAGGATAGCCATACATAGAATGCATAGCCGCCCATATTAAAAAAATCACTGATCGAATCGAATTGCATTATTTGACCTCCTCAGCCTTAGCTAGTTCACGCACCCAAGGGCGCATGCCATTTCTTGCTAAAATTTCTGCCTTGAATCGCACAATAGTGATGGCACCTATCATGAGACCGAAGCCAAGCATATTGATTAACAGTGGATAGAGCATTTCCGTCGACATTGTCGATTTCTCGGTAATGCGGATAGTCGATGGCTGATGCAATGAGCTCCACCATTCAACTGAGTATTTGATGATTGGGATGTTAATTACACCCACAATCGCGAGGATCCCAGCAGCACGAGCAGCGAGCACTTTATCCTCAAATGAAGCATAGAGTGAGATAACACCTAGATATAAGAACAGTAATACTAGCTCTGAGGTTAAGCGTGCATCCCATACCCACCAAGCGCCCCACATAGGTTTGCCCCAAGCCGCACCGGTAAAGAGAGCAATAAAGGTGATCACCGCACCAATAGGCGCAATAGAAGCCGCTGCCCAGTCGGCAAGTTTTATTTGCCAAACTAGACCGATAAAGGCCGCTGTTGCCATCCCCATGTAAGCTGCCATCGACATAGAAGCTGCTGGGACATGGATAAAGATGATGCGATAGCTATCACCCTGCTGATAATCAGTCGGTGCGAATACAAGTCCCCATGTTGTGCCCACAGCAATAAACAGACCTGCTAAAATCGCAAACCATGGAAATAATGTTCCTGATAACTTATATGCGCGTTCAGGATCCGCGTAAGGGTGTAACCATTTCCACATTTTAGTTAGTACTCACTCGCAGAGATGCACCAATTGCAAAAGGTGCTAAGGTTAACGATCCGACCAGCATAGCGCCTATTATAGCGAGCTGACCGTCATAGGGTAAATTCATTCCTGCCGCGTCTATGGCACTCGTTGCAAAAATGAGAACCGGAATATACAAGGGCAAAATAAGTAAGCTGAGTAACACACCACCTTTTCTAAGGCCGACGGTTAATGCCACGCCAATGGCACCTAATAGCGACAATACTGGCGTGCCTAGCGCGAGCGTTGATATTAACGCACCATAACTATTGCCATCTAAATTCAGTAATACTGCTAACAGTGGTGCGATAATAATCAGTGGCACACCGGTTAAAATCCAATGGGCTAACACTTTAGCTAATACGAGAATGGCTAATGGCTGCGGACTCAATAACATTTGTTCTAAGCTACCATCACTAAAGTCGGCTTTGAAAAGCCTTTCAAGTGACAACATAGAGGCTAGTAACGCTGCAACCCAAATTATTCCGGGTGCTACACGGGCTAACATCTGTGGCTCTGGGCCGATCCCCAGTGGGAATAAGGTCACAACCATAATAAAAAATAGCAGTGGGTTAAAAATGTCGCCGCGGTGGCGAATGGCAATTTTAAGATCTCGCTGCAGCAAGGTGAAAAATGCCTGGGTAAAACTGATGCCTCTTTTCATTTAGCCTGACCTTATATGAAGCGATAATCTAGACGAATTTTACGAAGCCTATCATCTTTGATAATGCCCATATCTTGGTGAGTTGTGAGGATCACACAGCCGCCATTATCCGCATGCTGAATAAATAATTGCTCCAGCTCTTCGACGCCTTTTTTATCGATCGCGGTAAAAGGTTCGTCAAGGATCCAAATTTTACAATTGCTATGCCACAATCTCGATAGCGCAGTTCTGCGATGCTGACCTGCAGATAAATGTCCAGCAAGCGCCTCTTCAAAACCGGTTAAGTTTACTTTGGCTAAAATGGCTGAGGTATCAAAGTCATCATAACCACTGATTCTTAAATTGAAATTAAGGTTTTCTTCGGCAGTCAGCTCACATTTAACGCCCGCCAAATGGCCGAGATACAAGAGATCTTCATTGTATTCATCACGACAGCGGTTTATGTCTTCATTTATGTAAAACGTTTGCCCAGCATAAGGGCGAGAAAGACCTGCTAATATGCGTAATAAACTGGTTTTGCCTGCGCCGTTAGGGCCTTCGATTTGAACAATGTCGCCGGCATTAATATCAAAACTTAACTCATCAAAAAGGATGCGTTCTTCGCGGATACAGGTCAGCTTGCTGGCTGACACTAATGTGGTTTCTTTAGTTATATTTGTCACTGAACCCTCTATCTCAAGCCGGAAGGAAACACAAGTGATTCTAACACAAACGTTATTGGGGGTTTACTCTTGGTTTGCACTAGATGTCAGCAATATGATGTGGTTCCAATAACCGCAATATTTATCGAACTTTTTTACGACTTGCTAATATATTAACGAATTTGTCACCCTTGTCGCCTGATTCATTTTGTGTTGAGATTCTAATCACAAAAAGATGAGATTTCTTGAAGTTTGTAGTAATCTTAGTCGGCTATAATGAGTCTGCCTAAGTAAGGGCAGCGCCGAGCTTTGTACGTATTTGCATTAGGAACATTGAACATGAAAAAACTGTTAGCAATGACTGCAGTCGCTGCTTTGACTATGTCAGTCAACGTATCAGCTCAAGAAGCTGAAGCTATTTTCAACAAGGCATGTACCGTATGCCACAGCATGGGTGTTGCTGGTGCTCCAAAAGCGCATAACGCTGCAGAATGGGAACCACGCTTAGCTAAGGGTATGGATACTCTACTGCACAGTGTAAAAACTGGTCTAAACGCAATGCCACCAGGCGGTATGTGTACCGATTGTACTGACGAAGATTACAAAGCAGCTATCGAGTTTATGTCTAAAGCTCAGTAATTTTTTCAGTGTTAATAAAAAACCGGCCAAAGCCGGTTTTTTTATGTCTGCAATAAACTGGGTTTATTGCACTTGGGTATCAAGTACTAGGTTGGCGGTATCGCCGACAGCGACTGTGCTGATCTTACCTTGAAGATCGCCAGCTTGTGGTTTGATATTACCGTGTTTAGAAAGCACTGCAATCACTTCCACATTGGTAGCGTCACTCAACTTCTTATCACCACCCATACCGCTGCTGTCATCTAATGTCACCGTAATTGGGAGCGACTTAGCACTGACTTTGGTCGCCGCTAATGGGACTTTTGGTCCTTCAGTTGCACGGGCAAAGATAAAGATAGTGTCTTCAGGGCTGGCTTTAGCGGCAAGTTCTGCAGAGATAGATATAGTGACATTGACTGATTTGGTCGCACTTGCTTTCACTTGCTTGTGGGCTTCATCATTTGGCATGCCCGCCGTTTCAGACTGCATACGTAAGTTAGCCGTTTCGATAGCATTCATTAGGGCTGCGCGATCAACATCGGCACGATCGCTATCAAGGATAGTTTGCCAAGAGGCAATGGCTTTCTTGTAATCAGCCGTAAAGAAGGCATCCATACCTACAAGCAATAACGTTGAAGGATCTTGAGCATCCATAGCTAAAGACTCATCGATGATCGCTTTGATTTGCGGTGTCATTTGCTGACCCGCTTTGTAATACATGGCTGTTGCTTTTGGGCCTAATAATTCTGCATGTTTTCCGACTAAATCCATCACTTTATCGAAAGCCGCAATCCCTTTGTCGTATTGGTTTGCCGATACATAAGCGTGGCCTAAGCTGAACCATACTTGACTATTCTCTGGCTCGGCTTTTACTTGGGCTTCCATCATCTGTACGCGCTGCGCCATGATTTGAGCCGTATCCATTCCCGCATGTGGGTTAGCAGGTTGTTGGGCAGTTTCAATATTTTCGAAGGCACCTAAGTGCTGATAGAGATAGCCTGAGATAACAATCAAACAAACTGACATGATCGACGGCCACAGAATCGTCTTTGGCTTGATTTGGTTGACCAGTGAATCATCGCTCGCTTCTTTGATGTCTTGGAGTAGACTGATTTCAAGCTCTTTTTTCAATGCATCGAATTCGGCTTGATCCAGTAACTCTTCGCTTAATTCTTTTTCAAGAACGCCCAGGCGCTCATTGAACAATTCAAGGTTCGTTTGTTTACGAACTCCGGCTTCTTCAGTTTTCAGCAACTTCTGCTGTCTGAAATGCGGGATCCAAATCAGCATCAGGCCGACTAACATAACAAGCGCAATAAAAATCCAAAATGTCGTCATTGTTTCTATATTCACTTTAGTTTGCAGAAAGCGGAGTAACCGCTAGGCTTGGAAGCAAGATTATACGTAAAGATTGTTCATTGAACAGTAATATAAGGTAATCCCAGTACCGAAAGCTTATAGTTGGGCACTGGTTCACAAATTGATTCTTCTTGTAAATTTTGTATGAAACTTAAGTGTCATTTGTCGGTCACATGCAGAACTGAGCCTCTTCCGTGACTTTCAACAACCTCTAAAATTGAGAATGAGACAAGTAACCCAGTTTTGTACGAAAGAGGCAGACAGGAACAATAGCAAATACTAAAATGAGCAACATTTCGTGCATTTGCGTGAATAACATGTTGTGCGTTGAGATAGAGTCTTTCTAAATCAACATATTATTGAAGACTGAGGAAAACCCATGATCCCAGAACTTGGACACTTTGCGCTGATAATAGGGGTGGCTTTTGCCTTCTTATTAATCAGCGTCCCCCTAATAGGTGTTGCCCGTAAAGATCAATACCTTGTTAGGTATGCTTGGCCGTTAACGTACGGAATGTTCTTTTTTATCACTGTATCTGTTGTCGTACTGGCTTATAGCTTTGCCGTCGACGATTTCTCCGTCGCTTATGTGGCACATCACTCTAATTCTCAGTTACCTATCTTCTTTAAGATATCGGCCGTATGGGGCGGTCATGAAGGGTCACTGTTGTTCTGGGTGTTTGCTTTATCGACTTGGGCTGCAGCGGTTGCCTTATTTAGTAAAGGTTTAGAGGAAGTGTTTACTGCGCGTGTACTGGCAGTATTAGCGCTGATCGTGATTGGCTTTAGCTTATTCATGTTACTTACTTCTAGTCCATTCGAACGTTTGTTCCCGATCCCTGCCGAAGGCCGTGACTTGAACCCAATGCTGCAAGATGTGGGATTAATCTTCCATCCACCTATGCTGTATTTAGGTTATGTGGGTTTCTCGGTGAGCTTTGCATTTGCGATTGCCGCGCTGATGAGCGGTCGTCTCGATTCTGCATGGGCTCGTTGGACGCGTCCTTGGACCTTAGCCGCTTGGATCTTCCTAACAGGAGGTATCGCGTTAGGTTCTTGGTGGGCATATTATGAATTAGGCTGGGGCGGCTGGTGGTTCTGGGATCCTGTAGAGAACGCCTCTTTCATGCCTTGGTTAGTGGGTACTGCGCTTGTTCACTCTTTGATTGTGACCGAGAAACGCGGCGCTTTCCGTAACTGGACCGTATTACTATCTATCTTCGCTTTCTCTTTAAGTTTGCTTGGTACCTTTATTGTTCGCTCAGGCGTATTAACCTCAGTACATTCATTCGCAGCCGATCCAAGCCGCGGTATGTTTATTCTGTTGTTACTTGGCTTAGCGATTGGTGGTTCATTGACACTGTTTGCCTTCCGCGCCAGTGAAATGAGCAGTCCAGCCCGTTTCGAGCTGAAGTCTAAAGAAACCATGCTACTGGTCTGTAATGTGTTACTGACCGTTGCCGCAGGTACTGTGCTATTGGGTACGCTCTATCCATTGCTCATCGATGCGCTCGGCATGGGTAAAATCTCTGTAGGACCTCCATACTTCAACGCTGTGTTTGTGCCTATCGTATTAGTCTTATTTGGCTTTATGGGTATTGGTCCAATTATCCGTTGGAAAAAATCGAAAGCAGGCGAGCTTAAGCGTCAGTTATTGATCCCTGCAATGATTGCTGCGGCTATCGGTATTGTGACGCCATTTATCGTCGATGGTGTATTCAATACTTGGGTTGCCTTTGGTATCGCGGCAGCGGCTTGGATTATCCTGGCGACTGCTAGAGCGGCCTATAATATAGTCAAGTCGAAAGAAGGTGATATCAGCATCAGCCGTATGGGCCGTAGTCAGCTGGGCATGATCTTCGCGCATCTTGGTATTGCTGTATCTGTGATTGGCGCTACTATGGTGTCGAATTACTCCATTGAGAAAAGTGTTCGCATGGGACCTGGTATTAGCCAAGAGCTTGCGGGTTATACCTTTAAGTATCTCGAGACCAAAAACGTAGTGGGTCCTAACTACACTGCAATGCAGGGACAGATAGAAGTCTACAAAGGTGATGAGCTGCTGACATTACTCAAGCCAGACCGTCGTCAATATAATGTGCGTACTATGGACATGACAGAAGCGGGTATCGACTGGGGTCTATTCCGTGACTTATATGTGACCATGGGCGATCCAATTACCAGCACTGAATTTGCGGTTCGTTTGAACTACAAGCCGTTCGTGCGTTGGTTATGGTTTGGGGCAATTTTCATGATGATTGGTGGATTCTTCGCGGCATCGGATAAACGTTACCGTGCGAAAGTCACTGCAGCCATCGCGCCTTCGGCCGAAAAGGCAAAATTGGCAACGGCTCAATAATTGGGGAATGTATGAAGAAGTTGGTTCTGTTTATCCCATTGGTCATATTTCTCGCCATGGGGGTGTTTCTATATAAAGGCTTATTCCTGAATCCGCAGCAATTGGATTCGGCACTGGAAGGAAAGCCTATTCCGGCTTTCCAACTGGAACGCTTAGAGACACCAGCTGAGATCATTACGAATGAGCAATTAAAAGGTAAGGTGTCATTACTTAATGTGTGGGCGACTTGGTGTCCATCTTGTAAATATGAGCATCCTTTCTTAGTGATGCTAAAGCGTAAAAATCTTCTGCCAATTTACGGGATCAACTATCGCGATGAGCGTGCTCCCGCATTAGAAGAGTTGAAGCGTCAGGGCGACCCCTACAACGTCAATATCTATGATAAAGATGGCCGTTTAGGATTAGACCTTGGCGTCTATGGTGCACCTGAAAGTTTTGTGGTTGATCACAACGGTATTATCCGCTTCCGTTATGCGGGTCCAATCGACCAACGCGTATGGAGCGAAACCCTTTACCCTATGATCCAACAATTACAAGCTGAAGCGGCGAAGGATGGCGCATCATGAGAACGCTGACAAAAATCATTGGTAGTCTAGTGCTGTTATTCAGCATGACGACCGCCGTTATGGCAACACCGGTTGATACTTACGAATTCAAAACGCCTGAAAATCAAAAGCGCGGTTTGTCTTTGGCCCATGAGCTACGTTGCCCACAGTGTCAAAACCAAAACTTGATCGACTCAAACTCACCGGTTGCGCGCGATCTGCGTCTTGAAGTCTTCAAGATGGTAGACGAAGGCAAAGGAGATGATGAGATCATCGAGTTTATGACCAGCCGTTACGGTGAGTTTGTACTCTATAAGCCTAAGATGGAAACTAAGACCTACATTCTTTGGTTAGGTCCCGTTGGCTTGTTACTCATTGGGCTAGTGATTGGTTTTATCTTCATTCGTAAACAACGCATCAGCGGTAATGTGCCGAATGAAATTAGCGAAGAAGATCAGCGTGAGTTAGATTCCTTGCTAAAGCGTAATACTAAATGAAGCGTAAAGTCATAACGGCATTAATGTTGTCATCGCTCTTTTCGTTACTTGCTGGTGGGGTCGCGCATGCGTACCCCGGCATGCAGCAAACGACTAAACCGATGGAATCAACTGTTGATTTGATCAATGTCTTGCCAAAGACTTTCCCAATAGAGCCTGTCACCTTTAATGACGTCGATGGTAAAACCATCGACTTCAGTCAATTTAAAGGTAAGATCATTATGGTGAACATGTGGGCGACCTGGTGTCCACCCTGTGTAAGGGAGCTGCCAGCAATCGAAAGGCTAGCGACTAAGTTCAAAGCTGAAGATTTCGTACTATTACCTATCTCTATTGATGCAGAAGGTAAGCAACAGGTCCAGCCGTTCTTAAGCTCATTAGGTATGCCAAATTTCAACTCTTACTACGATCAGCCACAAAGTCTTGGGGATGTTTTTCCGCTCGATACGATTCCAGCGACATTTATTCTCGATCAACAGGGCCAATTGATAGCTTTTGTTCGATCTTATGTTGATTGGGACGATGCCAAAGCTGTCTCACTAATCCAAGGTTTTATCGATAAAGGCAGTAAAAAGCCCAATTAATCGACACTCTGCCCGTAAAAGAATCGCCATTGTTTAAAAGAACGCCATGCGATCTTTTTTCATTAAAAAGCCCTTGCACAAAATCTCCTGCTCCCTATAATGCGCATCCACTGACACGGCAGACAGCGAAAGCCAGCTGACAAGTTGGGTTGAATTGAGTCGCTTTTAAGCACTTAATTCAAGCGCAGCAAGAAGTTGAAAAATACTCCTTGACGCGAAACGGGAAATGCGTAGAATACGCAGCCCTAGCCAACTGGAAGCGTTCGGCGCTCAGTGTGGTACTCATGTTCTCTTATGAATATTGAGTTGCTCTTTAACAAGATAAAACAAGAAATCTGTGTGGACACTCACAGGTGTTGAGTTAATCGAAATTACTTTACTTTCGAGTGAGTAATCAAAGAATTAAATCAATGATGAAGAGTGTTCATAGCAATATGTATATAATTTTGGTTTCGCTTTTTTAAAAGCGGAAACAAATGACAGAATTCATTGAGCCGTTTGACGTAAGTCAA
>NZ_JAUOER010000038.1:0-25135 GCF_031932025.1 Shewanella sp. SP2S2-4 | reverse complement strand
CACCTGCCCATGGTGAACTGCTGTTTGAGCGTAAGTTTCACTGGGTCGCAGCTAAAGCGGGCAATGCCCACAAGCGCGAAACGATTCCGATGGCACTGTACCCAGAAAATTGTCCTATACGTGCACAGGTATTTGCGAATCATCAGCTCACGATGCGGCCGATAAATGTATTGTTATCGACACCATCGCCACAGGCCTTATGTATGGCGGTAGAAAACGATCTCGCAATTGCGCCCATTGCCGAGTTTCGCATTGATAACAATATGCAGATCTTAGATCCTGTCGAGCACCACCTGCCTGTGCTACCAGTGTTTAACGAAGCCCTGTATCTCAATTCCAACACGCAAACTAACGCTACCCAGCAGTTAATCACACTAATCAAAGCCAACGTTGAAAATCTAGCAGAAGCCAACGACAACTAGCCCTTGCGTAAGAGACGATGAAGTGCCGCTATCGGGCACTTCGGCTTACTTAAACGACTGTTGCGGAAGGCGTTGCATTTTATAGACAAAGCAATCTCATCCAGCAAGAGTGACAAAATACATTAGATGTGAGATTGGTATTAAAAATCAAAAAAACTCAACAGAACTTAAACAGTGTCGATAGTAAACTTGTCCACCACTGCCACTAACTTCTGATTGATTAATGATAACTTATGTGTCTCAGCACTACTCGCTGAGCCACTATCTTCTAGTGCTATGACCATGTCTCTTATCTCGGCCATGTTACGACTTATTTCCACAGATACCATACTTTGCTCTTCGGCCGCGGTGGCGATTTGCGTATTAAGATCGCTTACTGTTTCCACAGATTTAATCACCTCATCTAAATTCTGCGTTACACTATTGGTCCAGAGGCTGGTTTGTTCACAGGTACCTTTGGTTTGTTTCATGGTCGCCACTGTTTCATCAATACCTTGAAGCAATTTATCTAATGTTTGCTCGATTTCTGCCGTACTCGACTGGGTTCGACCCGCTAACGCCCTAACCTCATCAGCCACGACGGCAAAGCCTCGCCCCTGCTCTCCCGCCCGCGCTGCTTCAATGGCCGCATTAAGGGCTAATAGATTAGTTTGAGAGGCAATATCACCGATAACCTGCAACACTTTGGTAATTGTCACCGCGTCATCGGAAATGTTGGCAATACTCACTTCGGTAGCTTCAACATCATCAATCAAGCGCTCAACGGTCTCACGAGTATTGGATACGATCTGCTTGATGTCGTTAACTTGGATACTGGCTAAAGTCGCCATATGGGAGCCTTGTGAGGTATTGTTTGCCACATCATTTGCCGTAGCGCTCATCTCCTCGACGGCCGCCACTATCTGCTCAGTCTCTTGCACATGTTTCGTCAGCACCCGACTATTACCGTCCATCAGTTCTTGTAGCGCCCTAATACTTTGCCCTATTCCCTGCGAATTGGCGCAAAGCTCCTTGACGATTGCCTCAAGATTAGCAATAAACAGATTAATGCCAGAGGCTATATCACCGAGATCATCATGGCTATTTACCGGCAACCTCATGGTGAGGTCGGCCTGCCCTTGAGATAGTCCCAAGACAACCTGCTTTAGCTGTAAAATGGGTCGATAAAGACGATTCAAAATAAACAATACGAGTAAGCTACTAATCAACAGCATTATCCCAGAGTTAATCAGGGCTGAATTCAGTGCCTCATCGACCTTAGCAAAAGCAACCTCCTTATCGACATTAAGCACAAGAAACCACTTCTTTTTTCCCTGCAGTAGCGGAATTGCATGGCTGAATATAAGCAAGTCTTTGCCTGCATTGTGATAGTCGCCAGCATAGGTATCATGAGCCACCAGCTGCTCCAATTGTCCCCAGCCTTGTTGACTCATCAACTTACCCGCCTGCAAATGGGGCATATTTGACGCCAGCACTTTACCCGTCTCATCAACAATGGCGGCCGTTGCACCCGAAAAGTCGATCCCTTTAACCGTGTCATTGAGGATCTCTAAGCCAATATCACCGGACAACACACCATCGCCCACATTTGTCACTATTGAGATCACCGGATTGCCTGTCACCATATCGACATAGATATCGGTCAACACCGCTTTGCTATTGTTTCTAGCCAGTTGATACCAGCCTCTAGGCCTTGGATCGTATAAAGTGGGATCGGCAACACCGTCATGCCAAATATCATCATCAACCACACTGGCATAGGAGCTACCATCTTCGAAACCCCAAAATACGGAATACAGACGGCTGTTTTCTTTGACCAACTTAGCCACCATGGCATATTCGCCATTCACTCGGCTTTGTCTGTATTGATCAGCAAGTGCATTGATACTGTTGGCTTTGCTCATGAACCAGCTTTGTATGCTTTTTGCCTCGAAACGAGCAATCGTCTCGAGGTTGCCACGCACTTGCTCGACCGTGTTTGACTTAAGTGTTAAGTAAGAAAACAGGTTGGAAAAAGCCAAGCATAAAGAGACTAAAATGATCACCGATAGAGTGATAGTTTTTTTAAAGCCTATTGTATTCATTACAAATTTACTCTCGTCACTGAGGTATTAACCCAAATGGGGTCACTTTACCTGTGGAATCAATTCCAAGCTGTGCCCTCTACGACTAATTAACCTTCGCAATTTAAAATAAAGTAATAAAAACAACAGCTCAGTAGTCACAGTAAAGAACCCGCCGAATGAAATTGGTTGGTTAGAGCTGAAAATAAAAATGCCAACCTTAAAGTTGGCATTCTTATTACAAAGATAATTTGTGTTTAATCGGCTTAGAAGTAGTAGCCGAAATTAATGTTAACCCGCTTGTCCCAGCTATTACCCATTTCAGGTAGGCCCACATGACCATTGTCACGAGTCGAGGCATACATGTTTTTACCCACAATGAAATCGATCATGGTATAAGTTGGGCCTGCCGAAATCGCACAACCGGTGACGTTTTGATAACTAGTATCAAAGCCATCATCTGCTACATCAGGCGTCACCACACCGAAATCATTATAGAACTTAAGGTTGCCCCAATCGGTTGTCACTGTCTTAGCAAGATTCACACTATAGGCTTGCGCTTTCGATGCTATTTCGTATTGCCAGTTATAGGCTGCGACAGCAATTTTATTACTATCAACGGCATCGGCGGCATCATACTCATACTGCATAGCCTGTAACTGCAGATTCCAGCTGTTATAGCTAGCATCAAAATGGATGGCAACAGCGTAGCGATCACCATTGTTGCCTGTCTTGTTGTTATAAATCTGGCCATACTCAACAGAACCACCAAGGTTTGCACTGCCGCCTTCATAGGTCATCTCATACATTTGACGTAAGTTAAGCTGATTAGTCTCTTCGTTATTGTATTCAGTGCCGTTAACTACGCCACTATACAAGTCGGTTGAATAACGTTCGCTTCGACTCGCACCATATTCCGCGTTCTTAAAGAAAGCGATCTCGGTGCCCCAAGCACCATTTTTATAAACCCCTTTAACCCCTAGGTCATAGTCATCCTCGAAACCTAAGTAATAAGGCACACCAAACCAAAAGCTATTAGAGATAAAACCAGGATTACCGAAGGGCTTTTGCGTCACACCAAACTGCAGTTGCCACTCAGGATTCAAATCATAGAAGCCATAACCATAACGTAATGCCTGCCAACCATCGAAGAAACGGTATTCACTGGCTAAACCCCAGTTACCCAATTTACCATTAAATTTAATCGCGGCCATATCGAAAGTAAAATCGCCGCTTTTATCTTTTGAAGCTTGATCATAATCTTTATAAGCATAATTAACCCTAACGGTTCCCGACACATTAATGCCATCTTCTTTTTCTTGTGCTTGCACGACAGCGCTAGAGAAGAGTAAAAATGTCATAACAGACAACACAGATAATTTAAATGATTTCATATCATCACCAACTTATATTTCAATAAATAACGGCTAAATAACGCCTTAAATAATATTTAATAAACTCAAAAATTAAATAACCGATTACCACTTAATCTTGGTTAAATCGCATTGAATAACTTCATCTTTATTTGCTGGAGTTCCAGGATTTTTAGCCGATTCACATAATAAGGTCGTACCATAGTCATTACGTTTATCGTGGGCGTTGCTTCTAGCCCAAACAGAGACAATGGCACGTTCTTCTGGTTTAGCTTCACAGCTACCGTCAATGTCGAAGGCATGAATGGTGTTTTGATGGAAGTACATCAGCGGGTCTTGCAGATAACTACCGGCTAACCACATGGTATGCCCATTATGCTGCGCGGCATCAAATTGCACTCGACGCATCTTGTCATCTTCTTTAACAGTACGAACCAGTGGTGAGTCTTCGCGTACCGCGAAACTCTTGAACTCATTGGCACATGCTGGCACGCGCATGTTGTAGTAGATCTCTGAAATCGCGTGGTTATGATAGGGATAAAGCGTATCGACTGATTGCACAGTCATACCCACTTCGGCGCCGACCTTATCACCATTGATCTCATCGATACGGAGCAGTCCCCAATGGCCAAAGATCTCAGCGTAGGCATAACCACCACGAATGTTATTGAAGTTCTTATCGTTACGCTTACTCTCTTCGGCGTACATAGGGAACCAGCCCGCCGCAGCCCAAAGATTGGGCAGCGCGTTAGCACTGATGTCGTAAGGGAAAGCTGTTGGCATTTTTACTTCATCGCCCGTCACCATCTTGGCAAAGTTTGTAGTGAAGCTCTTACCGAGTTTCTGAACCTCTTTGTTAGTGACCTTAGTCTTGAAGAACTCTTCAAAAGTAGTGCGTTTAAAATGCTGCGCGACTGGTGAGTTTTTAGTTAACTCTCCACCAGGGTTATAGATCCAGTTAACCTCTTCACGGGCACCAAAGCACTGCTTTGCTTTATCCGGATTGTTGATCACCTGATAAATATTTTTCACCATCAACTTCATATCACGGCGATCCATAACGCACATCTTCTGACCACCTTGGGTCGAGTCGACCATGGCCTCATCTGAATTCAGACAATGACTGTTTTCGCCGTTAGTTAAGGCTACTGCATAGGCTTTTAGATAAGTTAGCGTCTCATCCCACAGCATATTCACATATTTTTGATCATCTGCAGAATATGTTGGAGAATCTCCAAGACATTTGAACTCGACATTATTTATATCATTAGCATCTAAAAAATCAGGTAACTCACTCGCTAAAGCACTATTAGCAATAAGGAGCGACATTGCAATAAAGGTCTTTTTCATTCATCTCACCACTGTAATTATTTTAGGTAGAATCTAATACGAGATGAATAATAAACTTGGAATCAGTTCCAAAAATATAAACAGCACAAAATTGCAACGACTATATATACAAAAACAGCCTTCATGTCACAAAAAATATAATTAAAAAATCAAGAGTAAATATATAAAAAACCTCTTAGCGAAGCGGGAATGCTAAGAGGTGTAGTAAGCAAGATTAATTAACGATATAACATCATTGCATGGATAATTACTTCATTAATTAATAGTAAACCCCATTCCTGAGGTGGAGGAGAAAATCGAAGATAGGCCCATTTCTCAATGGGCCTAGAGGTGGAGATTACTCTTGATGCTTATCAAACTTAAATGTATGGCAGTTGCTGCATAATGGCTTTTTAGCTTTATGCTCACCATGACACTCTTGGCAAGGTAAGTCTTTGCCATAGTGAAGGTTATTATGGGGATTCTGCCACTTATCCTCTTCACTACGAGCCGTTTTCTTGGCTAAATCGTCCACATCATGGCACTGTAAACAGGCTTGATCCGACGGGAACTGTTTGATGCCATTGTCGTGACATACCTTACAATCTTTGCCAATGACTTCTTTATGCCAAGGGCGTTGCTCAACGGCTTGAGCAGATAGACTCACCAAGCCGACTAAGACCAGCGCGAGTACAATATTTAGCATTTTCATTATTGATTCCTCTTATTTACTGGCCACTTAGGCTTGCATCATGCTACGGGCGGCAGTCATACCCATCACCATACATTCTGGAATTGAGCAGCTACCCAAACGGCTAACGCCGTGAATACCGCCGCAGACTTCGCCAGCAGCATACAAACCTGGGATAGACTGACCCGTAAGGCTGTCTTTTACTTCCGCCTTAGTATTGACCTGCACACCACCTTGGCAGTAATGCACTTTTGGCCATAGACGAACTACGGTAAATGGCGCTTCAATATATTTATCCTTGGCTTTTGTCATATTCTTGCTAAATTGCTTATCAACACCCGTTTTGACATAGCTGTTGTATTCTTCAATCTGCGCTTTTAATGGCTCGAGTGGTACGCCAAAGTGTTTCGCTAATTCCTCAAGAGTGTCGAACTTCCAACCCACGTTATATTTGAGTACTTTGGCAGTATTAGGATGCTGCTTAGAGTCTTTAAAGCTCGTAATTAAAATGGGCGGTAGCGGTTCACCTTTAGCATCACGACATGCCAACTCAGCATCCGCACGTGTTTTCCGGTCCGCAATCTCATCCATAAAGCGTTTACCTGTCATACAGTTAATGGAAATTGAATGAGGAAAGTTAAAAATTGAATAATTAGATACATAGCCAAAGCCGCCTTCATCAGGCGAAGCCCATGGTCCAGATTGGATATGGGCAAGATGGACAGGTACAGCCCCTAAACGGAACATTTCCAACATGCCCTCACCGGTAGCGCCAGGCGCATTGGTACAACCTACTTCAGAGGTCAGTGTCGGATCTTGTGCCATACGAAAATCGATATTTTGAGCAAACCCTCCAGTCGCCATAATCACGCCACGTTTTGTGCGAATATTTAGCACTTTTCCAGGCTGATCCTCACCAAAATGATAGTTTTCACGCATTTTCACGCCGACAACATTACCCTTATCACCCAATAAAAAGCCTTCGAACTTAGCGCGGTTATGGGTCTTTACACCCAATCGGCGGCACTCTTTTAAGAGTGGTTGCGTAATACCGGCACCACAACTCACGCTCGTTTGGTAAGTTCGAGCAACAGAATGACCACCTAATTGCTGCAAATATGGATGAAATTCAGCTCCAGCATCCAACGTCATTTGCAGCGCCTCTACAGCATGTGAAGCCACATGCCGTAATAAGCTCTCGTCAGCAATACCGCGGCCAGAGGCAATTTGATCCGCAACCATTTTTTCAACTGAATCTTCCACTCCTTCTTTTTTCTGCATTGGTGTGCCTGGGGCTGCGAATAAACCCCCATTGATTGCAGAATTACCACCGAAGTAAGACATTTTCTCGAAAATGTGTACATCTTTTGCGCCCTTGCGCGTCGCTTCAATTGCAGCCGCTAATCCAGCAAAACCTGAACCCACGATTAGAATTTCAATCTCTTTATCCCACTTAATACCGTCAGCTTTCTCAGAAACTGCCATCACAGGCGATACCATTGCTACCCCAGTAGCGGCACCTAAACCTTTGATGAAATTACGGCGTCCTAGCAGATTTGCATTACTCATCTGTCATCACCTTTGTTGTTTTAATAGACATAAACATCATAACGATGGAATGCATTCCAAAACGTGAGTGCATCAAGAGTTGCCTCCGCTACAAATAAACAACATGGCAGAAACATTAACCAACTTCAGTTTTGTCTAAAAAAATGACTTAAACTGCATTATGGAAACCATTCCAAATGGTGAATTCAAAACAGAGTGAAAACTAAATAGACATAAATCCGCTGTATGATTGGAATACGAAAATGGCAACACATTAGTGTTGCCATTTATTTAAAGTAGAGAGATTCGTTAAATCTAACTTTAACGAAATAGTATTAGATTACAGCTTAACTAATACACGCCCCGTGACTTGACCTTGGATAATTTTATTCGCGAAATCAGGCACCTCTGCCAATGAAATCTGCTGGCAAGCTTGCTGATAGAAATGTGCAGGCAGTGCTTTAATCACAGCTTCCCACGCCGCTTTTCGTTTCTCAAATGGACAAGAAACAGAATCGATTCCCAGCAAACTCACTCCCCGTAAAATAAATGGCATTACGGTTGTGGGTAATGCAAAACCGCCCGCTAAACCGCAAATAGCGGCGGCGCCACCGTATTGCATTTGCGCTAATGCTTTGGCGAGGATCTTGTTGCCAACGGTATCGACCACACCCGCCCAGCGCTGCGCCTCAAGTGGCTTAGCATCCTGTTCAAGCTCACTGCGATCAATCACTTCAGCGGCGCCAAGCTCCTTCAATAAAGGTGCATTTTGCTCGACCCGACCACTGCAGGCAACCACGCGATAGCCAGCATTGGCGAGCAAAGTCACCGCCACGGCCCCCACACCACCACTGGCACCTGTGACCAGAATATCCCCACTTTGCGGTGTTACCCCAGCCTGCTGCAGCGCTTGCACGCACAACATAGCCGTAAGTCCAGCCGTGCCAATCATCATGGCTTTAGCGGCATCACAGTCTTGCGGCATGGGCACCAGCCAGTCGGCTTTAACGCGCGCTTTTTGCGCCATACCACCCCAGTGATTTTCACCCACGCCCCAGCCGGTCAAAATCACCTGATCGCCAACTTGGTATCTTGCATCTGTTGATTCGCGCACGACCCCCGCAAAATCGATGCCCGGCACCATAGGAAACTGGCGAATGATTTTGCCAGCACCCGTCACAGCTAAACCATCTTTATAATTCAGCGAGGAATAGTCGACCTCAACTAAGACTTCCCCTTCTGGTAAATCGGCTTCTGTAATCTGTGAAACTTGAACAAACGTGCGTTTATCTTCTTGTGTCAGTAGTAAGGCATCAAACATAACTTGCTCTCCGAAGGCCATGAAAATCGTATTAAACGATATTCAAAAAGTTACCATAAAAGGCATAGACGCTATTAACAAGCAGACTTATGGCTAATAGTAAACGCTGAGATCTAAACAGATTAAAGAGAATGACCCAGAGTGATCGAGCGCAAAAGATGGCAAAAAATGATGCCTTTATGGCTTCAAACTCGCCTGCTGCAAAGCGCCACTTTGACCCCAGTAGCGGGCAAACTCAACCAAGGTCATTCCGGCATTATTCGTTAGGTTCGCATCACATTCTTTCGCGTATAGCCGCTTTACGATATTGAATTCGGCCTTAATCACAGCGCCCATGATTGCCGTATTACCACGCTTATCTTGCAAACAAGCATTAGCACCATGCTCAAGTAATACATCTGTTGCAGCCTCTTGGCCGTTATAAGCCGCCACCATTAGCGCGGTATAGGATTGACTATTTCTCTGGTCAATAGGGAAGCCCGCATCAAGAAAATGCTCAAGCACTGTGATATCGCCAGTACGCGCGGCAGCAAAAAAGTAGTCCACCAGCAATTGCACTTGTGCAGTATCGGGCTCGTCCGCTTGGCTAACAGTTGCGGATGCCTGAGCCGAACCTGCGCCCATCACCACCGACATACTCAGTGCCGCAATCATCAATAATAAGATAGTAATATTGTGTTTCATCAATAACTCCCGCGCAGCAAAAATAGAGATTTAAACAATAAGAGGTGACGAAATGCCCGCAAGACGCCCTCTTAAACTGGGCAGAAAAGAGCTTGATTGCGCCTTGCGGGACTTACTGGGTTTGAGCGGTTTAACGCGAATATCTGCACCAAATCGCTCTAAAATGATGAGTTAAATTGAACGCTGTTTAACGTCGGCCAAATCACCTTTTACGGCCTTGGTTAAGCGCTCACCAAACTCTGGGTCTGCACGATAAAAGTGACTGAGCATTTGATGTTTCACCTTAGCATCGTTCACTTTGCCTAAGTCACCGGCCAAGTTAGTGATCAGATCTGCTCTATCTTGCTTGCTCAAGCTGCGGTAAAAAACGCCCGCTTGGCTAAAGTTATCCTGCTTGCTAATAGCCGTTTGTTGCACTGTGCCACTGAGCGCAGTCGTTACCGCACGATAACGATTATCTTCGGCCAAGGCTAAATGTACGCTCGGTTGATAATTCACATCGGACTGGGTATGCCCCATATTGCCCGCGCCTTCTTGGTTGTGGTTTGCCACCGCCACTAAGGGTTTATTAATCGGCAATTGCGACAAATTCGCGCCGAGTCGATACAGTTGAGTATCGGCGTAGGAGAACATACGACCTTGCAATAATCTGTCTTCCGAAGGCTCAATCCCAGGGATCAAATTCGATGGCGCAAATGCCGCTTGCTCAGTTTCTTGGAAGAAGTTTGCTGGCATGCGATTAAGCGTCATAGTGCCCACTTTTTGTTCTGGCACATCTAGCCACACCTTAGTGGCGTCTAACGGGTTGTAATCAAACTTATTAAGCTCAGTCGGGTCGAGTAATTGAACGTACAGATCCCACTTAGGATAGTTACCCTTGTTGATCTCACTATAAAGATCATCAGTTAAATGGTTAAAGTTTTGCCCTTGGACTTTAACCACTTCATCGGGACGTAAGCCTTTAACACCTTGCAGACTCTTCCAGTTAAATTTCACGTATTTAACTTGGTTATCTCGATTCACAAATTTGTACGCATGCACACCGAAACCGTCCATTTCACGATAACTGGCAGGTACACCTAAGTTACTGTAAACCTGAGTCAACATATGGGTTGAACCCGCTTCGTGACTGAAAAAATCGAAGAAACGATTCGGATCTTGCATATTGGTCACTGGCGATGGTTTGAGTGAATGCACCATGTCAGGAAACTTGATCGCATCGCGAATGAAGAATACGGGTAAGTTATTACCCACTAAGTCCCAGTTACCTTGGTCCGAATAAAATTTGGTCGCAAACCCTCGGGGATCACGCAGCGTTTCTGGCGAACCTTTCGAGTGGATCACGGTAGAAAAGCGCACAAATACGGGCGTCACTTTACCTTTTTGTGCAAAGGGTGCCGCTTGGGTTAGGTTACTAAAATCGCCACTCGATACAAACTCACCATGTACACCAGTGCCTCTGGCGTGGACGACACGCTCAGGAATACGTTCACGGGCAAAGCGTTGTAGCTTCTGGATAAGCTGTACATCTTGCAATAACACGCTGCCATTACTGCCCGCTGTGGTCGAGTTTTGGTTATCACCCACAGGTGCACCATTGTCACGTGTCAGGGTATTTGTTGGTAAAGTTTGAGCCTGTACATTCAATGTCAGACCCATAGAAATAATTAAAAGGCTTTTAGTAAGATGCATAACAGTTCCTCTTCTATGCATAACACCAAGCTCTTTTCTGCCTGCCCGCAGTATAGTTCTGAATTTATAATTAGAAGTAGCGATCTTTATCGATTATATGAATCAATAAAACCTATTAGACATAAATTGGCAACAACAAAAAGTCCCATTGTCAGATACTGAAGCTAGAGATTGTGGACTAAAACCTCTCGGTTTTAGTCTATTGCGAAGTGGATAAACGTGGGGTGATTAAGAGATATTTAGCAATTGATTGAGCTTCACAACAAGAGCCGTAAGCTAGCATTAATCCTTAATCCTTAATCCCCATCTGTTTTAATCGCCGGTACAAGGCATTACGGCTGATCCCTAAACGCTTAGCGCATTGGCTCACATTGCCATTACAGGCTTGGTATGCCTGCAGCACATTGCTATAAATCGCCTCGTAGAGAGAATCCGATTGCACCGCAGTGACAGTTGGCTGCGCCGCAATCTTGCCACTTGTAACTTTGTCACTCACAACTTTACCAGCCAGCGGATATGATACCGAATGCTGACCGGTTTTAACCTCTTCACCTAACGGCTGCTCTTCATTTAACAGCTGTGTGTTTAACAGCTGTGCATTTAACGGATCCACTTTTAACGGCTCGCACGCTAATTTTTGTGCAAGATAATCGGGTAAATGCTGCCAAGTTAGGGTGTCATCCCCTTCAGCCATCAAGCAAGCGACTTGCATAAGATTATCGAGCTCACGCAAATTGCCGGGCCAGTCGTGTCGCATCAGCAACCCTAACAACTCAGGGCAGATCGCCTGCAGCGCAATGCGATGTTTACGATGCAATTTATGGATAATGCGCTCGATATCCTGCCGCTCCCGCAGCGCAGGCAAACGCACTTGCAAGCCATTTAATCGATAGAATAAATCCTGTCGAAACAGCCCTTGAGTCACCTGTTTTTCTAAATCCATATGGGTCGCGGCAATGATTTGGATATCGACTTTAAAGCTTTGATTACTGCCAACGGGCACCACTTCGCGCTCCTGCAATACCCTGAGTAAACGACTCTGTGCCGCCAGCGGCATTTCACCTATTTCATCTAAAAACAAAAAACCGCCGTGGGCTTGGCGAATTTTGCCGATAAATCCAGTGCGGTTCGCCCCAGTAAACGCGCCCGCCTGATAACCAAAGAGTTCAGATTCGACTAACTCTGCAGGCAATGCCGCACAGTTCACCGCCACTAAAGGCTCGCTGCGCCGCGCACTCTGGGCGTGGAGCTTTTTAACAAACTGCTCTTTACCAACGCCGGTTTCTCCGAGCACTAACAGCGGAATTTGCTTGGTGATCACCTTATTGGCATGTTGCCATGCGCGCTCAAGTTGAGGATCGCGAAACCGCACGCCCAGTTGATTAAGCGATTTATTGCTAGTCGCTACCCGACTCTTGATGCTAGGAATATTTAAGGGCTGAGTCTGTAGATGCAAGTCTAAATGCTGATTAAAACCACCCGCACGGCTCCAATTATCGCCTAAGTACTGCTCAACGCTATCACCCACCTTGGCTTGATTAAGCAATTGTTTCGCCATGGGATTACAACCCACAATGCGGCCATCGCTGTCGGCAATCACTATGCCCTGCCAACCCGAATTCAGTAAATTTGGCTGCGCCGCTAAATCGATTCGATAATGGCTATCGGGCAGATGACACAAAAGCGCGGTCTCGACCTGCTGCGCCAAACTCGACACTAACATCAGCGTCTGCTGGGTGTGCCTTTGCTGCTCGCTGGTGATATCTATCACCCCGAGCATCTCACCTTGGGGGGAAAATATTGGGCAAGCAGTGCAACTCATAAAACGATTCTGACGAATAAAATGCTGCTCACCCACCACTGATACCGCTTGTTTGGCGGTGAGCGCCGTCCCTATCGCATTGGTGCCCTTGTGCTGCTCAAGCCAATTCACCCCGATATCCAGAGCCACATCCGCCAATTTTGTGGAGTAACGGCTCACGCCCCAGTGCCTGAGCACATAACCCTCAGCATCACTGAGCAAGAGTCGGCTATTAGAATGCGCCATCAACTGATTGAACAAAGGCAAGGCATGGGATTGCACTAATGCTATGAGCATCTGATATTGCTCATGTTTCTGCTTTAGTTCGCTAGCATCGAGCCTAAGTTCTTGGGGTAACTGAAACTCGGACAAGCCAGCGCCAATGCTTCGCTGCCACGAATCGGCCAACCACGCCTGTGTCGATGGTAAATGCGGTTTAACTGTCATAGCCGTGCTCCCCCGAGCTGTGTTCCGTTTCGGCACAGTTGCAGTGTGCCGTTCGATGACAAAGTGACCACAGGACACACCTCTCTCCCTGAGTGCCCACACTGTTTCAAATCTGCAAAATTAGCTTTCCATCATACTGTTAGCACAACAAGTGTACAACTCTTGCCAGTTTGGCACCCTCCTTGCGATGCACCTTAGGTATGTAAGTCTCAAGTGTTACGTTAGAGAACACTAAGCTAATCAACAAGAAGGAATGATTCTATGATTTATGCTCAACCCGGAACCGCAGGCGCAATCGTTAACTTCAAAGAAAAATACGCCAACTTCATCGGCGGTAAATGGGTCGCCCCAGTCAATGGCAAATACTTCGACAATCGCTCACCCGTGAATGGCCAAAACTTTTGCCAAATCCCGCGATCCGATGCACAAGATATTGAATTAGCGTTAGATGCCGCCCACGCAGCCAAAGAAGCATGGGGTAAAACTTCAGTCACCGAACGCTCAAACCTGTTACTGCGCATTGCCGATCGGGTCGAACAAAATCTCGAATATTTAGCCGTCGCCGAAACCTGGGAAAACGGTAAAGCGGTGCGTGAAACCTTAAACGCCGACTTGCCCTTATTTGTCGATCACTTCCGCTACTTTGCTGGTTGTATCCGCGCACAGGAAGGCAGCGCCGCCGATATCGACGGCAACACAGTCAGCTATCACTTCCCAGAACCACTGGGCGTGGTCGGCCAGATCATTCCTTGGAACTTCCCACTCTTGATGGCGGCATGGAAAATCGCTCCTGCGCTGGCGGCGGGTAACTGTGTGGTACTCAAGCCTGCGGAGCAAACGCCGGTATCGATTCTGGTATTACTCGAGCTGATTGAAGACCTATTACCCGCGGGCATTCTTAACGTAGTCAACGGCTTTGGCGCCGAAGCAGGACAAGCACTGGCCACCAGCAAACGCATCGCTAAGCTTGCGTTTACGGGCTCCACCGAAATTGGCTATCACATTTTAAAATGCGCCGCCGAATCCTTAATTCCATCGACCGTTGAGCTTGGCGGCAAATCGCCTAACGTGTTTTTTGCCGATGTGATGGACCATGAAGACGAATATTTAAATAAGGCCGTCGAAGGCATGTTACTGGCCTTCTTTAACCAAGGTGAAGTCTGTACCTGCCCATCTCGGGTGCTAGTCCAAGAATCGATTTTCGATCGCTTTATCGAGAAAGTGCTCGCCCGCGCCCAAACCATTAAGCAAGGCGATCCCTTAGATACCGACACTCAAGTTGGCGCTCAAGCCTCTAAAGAACAGTTCGATAAAATCTTAAGCTACTTAGCCATAGGTAAGGCTGAAGGTGCAGAAGTGCTACTGGGCGGCACACTTTGCCAACTCGATGGCGGCCAAAGCGAAGGCTACTACATCAGCCCAACCATTATGAAAGGCCACAATAAGATGCGTATCTTCCAAGAGGAAATCTTCGGCCCTGTGATTTCGGTCACCACCTTCAAAGATGAAGCCGAAGCCTTAGCGATCGCCAATGATACTGAGTACGGCTTAGGTGCTGGAGTGTGGACGCGGGATATGAACACGGCACAACGTATGGGACGTGGCATTCAAGCGGGCCGCGTGTGGATTAACTGTTACCACGCCTATCCTGCCCATGCCGCCTTTGGTGGATACAAAAAATCCGGCATCGGCCGCGAAACCCATAAGATGATGCTCAACCATTATCAAAATACCAAGAATCTCTTGGTAAGTTACGATGTGAATCCACTGGGTTTCTTCTAAGAAGCTTTGTGAAGGGCTATATCTAAGAGGTTTTATCTAAGAGGTTTTCAAAGGACGTCTCTAACCTGCTACAGCAGTAGTTATTAGCAGTTCTGCTAAACGTGATAACGATGGTGTGATAACGATAGTGTAATAACCATCATTGCAGCGCAGAAGTGATAGACAAGAAAGGGCGATTCGCCCTTTCTTTGTTTCTGCCTCACATATTAATAAATCACATGCTTATAAAATACTTACAGAAACATACCACCTGAGGCTTCGATACGCTGGGCATTGATCCAAGCGGCCGCAGGCGATAACAAGGCACTAATCGCGCCGCCGATATCGTCAGGCAAGCCCACACGCCCTAACGCAGTTTGCTGCGCTAAAAACTGATTCATCTGTTCATTATCCCGTACAGCACCGCCGCCAAAATCTGTTTCAATCGCCCCAGGGGCAAGCACATTGACCCGAATACCCCTCGGGCCTAACTCCTTCGCCCAGTACTTAGTCATAGTTTCGACCGCGCCCTTCATAGTGGCATACGCGCCAAATCCGGGAATCGCAAAGCGCGTCAAGCCGGTGGAAATATTGACAATGCTTCCCCCATCCATCAGCAGTGGCAATAAGGTTTGAGTCAAAAAGAACGGTCCTTTGACGTGGATGTTCATCAAGGTATCGAACTGTTCGATACTGGTTTCCGCCATAGGCACATGAATCCCGATACCAGCATTGTTAATCAAATAGTTAAACGACTCCCGCTGCCAAGTCTGAGCTAATATAGTGCTCACTTGGGTCGCAAACTCGACAAATGAGCCGCTATCGCTCATATCCAGCGGCAGTGCTACCGCTTTGCGTCCCAGCCATTCAATCTCGGCGACCACTTCAGCGGCCGCTGCAGCATTCGTTTGATAGGTCAGGATAATATCTATCCCCTGCGCCGCTAATTTCAGGGCAGTGTTTTTACCTAAGCCGCGGCTAGCGCCAGTGATAAGTGCAATTGGAGTCGTGTTCATGGTCAGTCCTTATAATCGTCGCTGGAAGTGGAACCTAAGCCTTGATGCCTAATTAACTGCACACAGCTTATTACTTGCAATTAACGAGATAAACACACTATAAATGCTAAGACTGTTAGCCAATAAAGGACAATCGCCGTGCAAGATAGACTGCAAGCCATGCAAATTTTTATGCGGGTCGCTGAATTACAAAGCTTTACCCAAGCAAGCGTCAGCTTAGGTCTATCGAAAACCCATGTGTCGAATGTGGTGGCGCAGTTCGAAACATTTCTAGGCGCGCGCTTGTTGCAACGCACCACGCGGACGGTACGCTTAACCCAAGATGGCCAGAGTTGTTATGAGCGCTGTAAAAGTTTACTGGCGGAATTTCAAGAATTAGAAGGCCTGTTCCAACTGCAAGCCGAGCAAGTGTCGGGACGGCTCAGAGTCGATATGTCGACTGGCATTGCCCGCAACTTAGTGCTCCCTAAACTGGCTGAGTTTATTGAGCAATATCCGCATATCGAGCTTGAACTAAGCAGCACAGATCGTAAGGTAGATGTCATTGCCGAAGGATTCGATTGTGTCATTAGGGTCGGCAGTGTGCAGCAAGAAGGATTAATAGCGAAAAAGCTGGGGCATTTTAAGATGCTGAACTGTGTCAGCCCAGCTTATATTACCCAATACGGTAAACCCGAAAGCCTTGAAGATTTGACCCAACAAAACCACAAACTCGTCCACTACGTAAGCCAATTAGGTGGCACTGACTCAGGCTTTGAATATCAAGATCCCCACACTCATCAAGGGAACCTTACTATCCAACTGCCTAAACTGATTACGGTCAATAATGCCGATGCCTATGGCTCAGCCTGCTTGGCGGGGCTGGGGATCATTCAAGTTCCCAGCATAGGGGTGGCTAAGTATTTACACACTGGAGAGTTGGTCGAGATCCTGCCAAATTACCCTGCGCCACCTATGCCTGTAAGCTTGCTGTATCCCCACAGGCGGCATTTATCTAAACGCCTGCAAGTCTTTATGGCATGGTTAAATCAGCAGATGACGCCATTTTTAGTCCCACATTAGAGACTTTTCGATGGCCGCTAAACGCTGAGCCAATTCGGCCATAGCGGCGGCCGTTTGCGGATCGCTTTGGGGATCAACAACTTCAATCAGCTTAAGTTTTGGCCGCGCCGTTAACCAAGAGCTGCCCGCAGTAATGACTAAATCCAGCACAAACTGACCGTAATAGTGCAGTCGCAAGCGGTTATCGGCTATGGGCCAGTGTGAGTGCAGTAAAAATGAATCATACATTTGCGCCAAAGATGTCGTCGCAATGAGCTTAAACGCTTCATCAAGCAGACTAAACTCGGTTGATTCTTCGAAGGGACAATCGAAAGAAGTGATGACCAAATACCCCGAGGTTTTATTGGGTAAAACGCAGCGGTATTGGCCTTCAATCACTAGGCCAGCAATAAAGGTGTGAGTAGGTTGGCCATTGAAATACAAAGGCATTTTCAGTGGATTAAGCTCAAGTCCATTAGTACGTGCTGTTAGCAGTGAAAATGCCGTTATCGGTTGCATCCCTTACCCCACTTATCTCGCCTGTCCGCGAACACACATGTCGCGTGACTCTTGCGGATTCAAATCACTAGGACTGGCGGCTTTTCCAATAACAGCCCAATAAGATCAAGTAACCGACAAAATATGCCACGAGATCGAGTGGATCAAAATGGCTACCTATCACTATCCGCGCCAAGCGATTTCCGCCCAAGCCTAGCTTGTCGACTAAACCCCAATACTGACCAAACTCGATAGCAAAGGCAAACAGCAATACCGCAAACGCCAGCCAAGGAGTTTGAAATAAGCGCTTAATGCCATCGCCGGTGTTTTTTGCTGCGGTATTTTCTACCGGATGGGTGACAGGAACGACAACGCGCGCCATGCAAAACAGCAAGATCACCACCAATACATCGCCCACAAAACCACGGATAAAACCCGCAGGCGCATATAAAGCGATTAAGACTTCAGTCAAAAATAATAAAACGGCATAAATAAAAAAGGATTTACGACTCGGATTGCGGCTGATGAAAGCGCGAATAACGGCGGTAGACATAGATAAGTTAGTCCCTAACTTCACTCGGTTGAGGTGGCAGAATTTACCGTAATATCAAGAGGTTAACAAGTGAGCTTTCGTTAACATTTAAGGCTCGTCACCCAGGCAAGCGTATCACTCAACCCCATCAACTCACTGAATGTTCGCGCCTCAAAATTTAAGCGAGGTTTAAGTTTGGGTTAAGTAGCCTACACCTAAACCAACTTAGGAGCGTCACACCATGTCATCAAACACACTGCAAACCATCAAAGTCTGGGACCTGTTGATCCGCATATTCCATTGGTCACTCGTCGGTTTTTTTGCCTTAGCCTACCTCACTGAAGGCGAAGACGAGTGGATGACCATCCACAGTTACGCAGGTTACAGCATCTTAATTTTACTGGTGTTTCGTCTACTGTGGGGCGTGATTGGTACCCACAATGCGCGCTTTAGCAACTTTATCACTCGCCCTAAAGAAGTGCTGGTGTACCTCAAAGGGCTCATCACAGGCAAAGCCAAAGACTACATAGGCCATAACCCCGCTGGAGCAATGATGATAGTAGCCTTGATTGCCAGCATCGCCATCACGGGATTCTCAGGCATAGCTCTATACGCCACCGACGGACACGGCCCATTAGCCACGAGCTTTTTCGCCACTTGGCCCGAAGGCGCCATAAAAGAAGTCCATGAATTCTTTGCCAACTTCACCGTGTTCCTTGTGGTCATCCATGTTGGCGGCGTCATCGTCAGCAGCCTGCTACACAAAGAAAACTTAGTCAGAGCCATGGTCACGGGCAAGAAACAACGCCCAGTGGAACAAAAAGATTAATCCATTAGCCATTTTGCTTAGCAACAAGACATCCAGCCCAAAAGGAATGCCCTATGAACAGATTAACCAGACACACGAATAAAAGTCGCCTTGCTATCGTCGCGATTTCCACCTTGCTGCTGAGCAGCCTTAGCGTTAGCGCCGCTAACAGTAAAGTGCAAAGCCTGCCACTTAGCGCCGAGCGCATCGGCACGCAGCTGCAAAGCTATCAAGCCCAAGGCGCTGGACCCTTTACCGCCGCCGCAGGACAAAAGCTTTGGCTACAGGACATGGACGGTCGCAGCTGCGCCAGTTGCCATACCGCCAAAGTCACCGACATGGGGATGCACCAAAATACCCGTAAACCCATTGACCCTATGGCGCCGTCGATTACCGCAGATCGGTTAACAGACTCAGCCAAAATCGAGAAATGGTTTACCCGTAACTGTAACTGGACCTTTAAACGCGACTGCACGCCGCAGGAAAAAGGCGATGCCTTACTCTGGTTAAGCCTGCAATAACCGCCAAATTTCGACCTTATAACTCATTCAATTAGATCAATTAATTTCAATACCTTCCACAGAAGGTAACGGCACAAAAAGGAAGATGTCATGACTAAACAAGCACACCCTATTAGCTGGATCTTAGGTTCATCACTCACAGCCGCGGCATTAGCCATTGGCGTTATCGGTATCAGTCTAACCTTAACCGGCACAGGCTATGCAGACGATGGCCGCGAGCTCAGCCGCGCCATTCCACAAAATGCGGAATATACGGCAGAATGTGGCAGCTGCCACATGGCTTATCCCGCGAACTTACTCCCCGCCGACAAATGGCGCGCCATTACCACCAATCTTGAGAATCACTTTGGTGACAACGCCAGCCTAGATCCTCAAGTCACTGCTAGAATTGAGGAATATCTGGTTCAACATGCGGCGCAAAATGGTAAGGTGATGAAAAACAGCACGCCACTGCTTGCAGGCGCTGGGCCGCAGAAGATCACAGAACAGGCATTTTTTATTCGCAAACACGATGAGATCCCAAGACGTATGGTGCAAGATAACCCCAAAGTCGGCTCATTCAGTCAATGCAGCAATTGTCACAACCTCGCAGAAAAGGGCATATTCGATGAAGATACCGTTAATATTCCTGGCGTTGGCCGTTGGGATGATTAGCAGCCCCAGCTGCAATGCCCACGACGATGATCTTTCAAACAAGGTGGTCGAGTGGGTTAAGGAGGGCAAGGTTTTGCCCTTCGACACCATAATGCAACGCTATGAATCACGGCTAAAGGGACGGTTGCTCGATCTCGAAGTCGAGCAAAAACATGGAAGGATCATCTACGAACTCGAAATCCTTCGTGACGATGGCATAGTGTATGAAATCAAGATTGACGCCAAAACCGGCGAGTGGCTAAAGGAAAAGGTCGACTGATGCGTTTGCTATTGATTGAAGATGATACCGATCTGGTCGCGCGCCTCATTCCCGCCCTTAACAAGGCGGGTTATACCGTCGAGCACGCCGATAACGGTATTGATGGCGCCTTTTTAGTCGAAGAAGAAAACTTCGAAGCCGTGATCCTCGATCTCGGTTTACCCGGCAAACCCGGTTTACAAGTCCTCGGCCAATGGCGACAAAAAGGCTTAGCCATGCCAGTGCTGATCCTCACCGCCCGCGATGCGTGGCACGAGCGGGTCGATGGCCTCAAGGCGGGTGCCGATGATTACCTTGGCAAGCCTTTTCACATCGAAGAACTACTCGCAAGGCTCGAAGTGTTGATCCGCCGCCACTTTGGCCGCGCCGACAATGTGTTGCAACATGCGGGCGTTTCCCTCGATGTCGACAAACAAGCCGTCACCAATGTCGACGGTGAAGTGATAGAGCTGACTAAGATTGAATATCGCCTACTGCATTATTTAATGGTCAATCCCAGCAAAATCGTCTCTAAGTCAGAGCTCAGTGAACGCATTTACGAAGAAGATCAAATCAAAGACAGCAATGTCATCGAAGTGTACGTCAACCGCCTGCGTCAGCGCTTAGGCAAGGATTATATCGAAACCCGTCGCGGCCAAGGTTATCGACTCAAGGAGTAAAAGGCGTGTATTCACTCAAGGGTTATCTGACGCGCAATCTGCTGATCACGCTCACCTTTGCCATGGTGCTGTTACTGTATTTTCTGTACCAAGGTATCCAAATATTGACCCAAGATTTTGTTGCCTCGCGATTGCAGCACGATGCCGACAGCCTGATCTCCGCCCTGAATAACCATCCCGATGGCAACTGGGCGCTCACCACCGACCGCTTGCCCAATGTGTACCACAGGGTTAATTCTGGGCATTATTTTGCAATTCAAATCGGCGAACAAACCCTGCGCTCACGCTCCCTATTCGACCATAACGTGGACATGCCAAAACTGACCGCCGGTGAGCACCACCAAGCCACTGAGTTTGTCGGCAAAGAACATTGGCTGATGTTCAGTCAGGCCGTAATCAAAGATGATCAATTAGTTACCCTGTGGGTGACAGAAGACATCAGCGAGCTCGAACAGACCCAAGTGCAATTTTTAGCCTTTGCCAGCGCTGCGGTGTTGCTCACGATTGTTATTCTATTAATGGCGCAGTATCAGCTACTGAAACGCGGCTTTAAACCCTTAGAGCAGATGCCAGAAGCCATACGGCAGATGCGCACCCAAGGGCAAGAAATCAATCCAGACCAAATGCCGAGTGAAATCATCCCGCTGATTGAGGAGATAGATCGTTTAGTCAATCAATTGGGCCAACGAGTACAACGCTCCCGCAATGCCTTGGGTAACTTAGCCCACGAAATGAAACGTCCGCTACAAGGGCTGCAGTCCTACCTAGAAAGCCTTCCACCGGAACAGAGGAGTGAGGGCAGCAAGGTGCTCGCAAACCTGCACCACATCATTGAGAGAGAGCTTAAGCGCACTAAGATTGTCGGCCTTTCCACTCCGGGGCGTTATACCGTACTCGATGACGATCTCGCGCCGCTGATTCAAGTGATGCAGCGCATCTACCCAGACCGCATTATTCATAGTCATTACGCGAGTGGCTTAGTGATGCCATTTGACCGCGATGACTTACTCGAACTCTTAGGCAATTTACTGGATAACGCCTGCAAACATAGCCGCAAGAACATTGAGATCCGTATAGTGCATCAAACGGCTCCCACCGCAGGTTATGGGATCATAGTCAGCGATGATGGCGAAGGCGTCTCCGATGCCGCATTGTCGATTATCATCGAGCGCGGCATTCGACTAGATGAAAGCATCCAAGGCCATGGCTTAGGATTATCAATCTGTAAAGATATCGTCGACAGTTATCAGGGCGAACTTAGCTTTAGCCACGCGAAACAAGGGGGTCTCGAAGCCAGCGTATTTCTGCCGATACCGAGTTAAGCGGTATACTCAGCCAAACCATACTCAATCAAACCTGCCACCACATCATTCAGACCAGCGAACGGACTTAAGTATTCGTGCCACTATGTCGCACCATTAAGCCCTTTGCATAACACACGTCAGAGATTTATATGAAAGTTATCGACCTAAAATCGGCCCCGCAGCACATTCCACAGCTGGCACAATGGCATCATCAAGAATGGGCACATTTAAGTTCTGCGGACGCTACAGTCACCACACTCATTGAGCAAATGAGCGAGTACCTCACCGACGCCGCCATTCCTAAGATGTTTATCTGTGAAGACGCTAACCAAGTCATGGGCTCCTCCTCATTAACCGCAGCAGATATGGATACCCGAACCGACTTAAGCCCTTGGCTGGCCAATGTGTATGTTAATCCACACTATCGAAATAAAGGCTTAGGGAAATTATTAGTCAGTGCCGTCGTTGATTATGCCAAAGCACTCGGATTACAAAAAATCTATTTGTTTACCGCAGACAAAGCAGACTTTTATCAAACGCTTGGTTGGTCAAAGATTTCACGGGAAGATTATATGGGCGAGATGGTCACGATAATGGAATATGAATTTAAGAAGTGAATGCTTAAGGAGAGTGAGCAAGCCCCACGACGGGCGTCGTGAAGCTGTACATGCTGGCTAAATATCTAGATGTGATATCCAATACTTAGCGACAAGCCAAAGGCTTTAGTCAATTTCTATATCCACGCCGAAACGATTGGATAGTTGGCGTTGCTCGTGCAGAATTTCAATTCGGCGGCGAGTGTCTTGGGTCAACTTGTCTTTGAGGCGCAAACCACTAGTAATGGCGGCTTTTTTTGCTTTCTTGCTCTTAGTTGTCGTTGCATCCGTTGGACTCTCGACGGCTTGAGATTCGATAGACATAGCTAACTCCTTTAATTAGAACCTTAAATAGGCTCTTCCAGTAAATCCCTGCTCAAAACGAACAAACAGGTCATCTTTATAATGAGTCAATTCGCCATTCACTATTTAAGTAATAGATAATTTGGCGACTCATAAACTTACGGCCCATATCATTTACCTAAGCCAACAAAATTAAATCACATGCTAACAGGATAAAAATAATCGAGACGTAAGGTCGAAATGAAAAACTGAGTATTGAATGACTTCATCGGCGTAACAGACCCTAACGAGCCCTAAATTTCCAGCGACAAAGCGGCATAACATAAACAGGTGGTAATGCAGAAAGGTTGGTAAGCTCGAGCGGCAAAGCGCTGCTGCGCAACAATTAGGCTACGCAACAGTACTACATCTAGCCCAGATTTACGACTTATATGGCATAGCGCCAAGGTAATCTTTCTTGCCAATTTCAACACCGTTGTGGCGCAAAATCGCGTAGGCTGTTGTTACATGGAAGTAAATGTTCGGAATCGCATGCTCAATAGCAAACTCATAACCCGTCAGATATTTTCCTTCCCAACGCGGTTGTGAGACATGGATCGTAGCCGCATTAGCAAAATCATCCGCTTTGAATGTTGCTAAGTAAGCTAATACTGAGCTAATACGCGCTTGCAGATCAGCTAACGTCGTTTCGCTATCATCGTGCTTTGGCACTGTATCTAAGTTATCGGTCAAACGTGCCACGCCAATTTTGGCAGTATCGCAGGCAATCTGAACTTGGCGAATAAGGTTAAATTGATCCGGCGCTAAACGTGAGTTTAATAGCACCGCCATATCGACTTTCTTGAGGTTTGCGAAGCATTCGCCCTTTTCAAGAATAACGCTTAAATTTTTCAGCATCTTGCTAAATTGTACAACCGTTAAATCATAAAGCATGGCATTGACCTCAGTGATGGACGCTACAAAACTGCAGCACTTAAGACTATCTTGGGGCAAATAACTCAATTTCAATCATTCTTGGAATTTAAGTATTTGCTTAACAATAAACACACCTAAATAATACCATTCCGCATTAAAGTTCAGTCACCTTTGCCCATTCCCGAGAGCACATTTTTACCACGCGTTTTGTACAGCTGATAAAGCTGTTCCATGCCTGGCTGCAGGCATCCACTATGTCCTCATATCCTTTAAAACAGCGATTGGCGAGATAATGTTGGCGCAGCCAACTCCATACCTGTTCGATGGGGTTTAGTTCTGGGGAATATGGCGGCAGTTTGAGTATCGACAGGTTGGGGATATCAGCAGCAATGTCATTGGTATGCCAACCCGCACCGTCCATTACCACGACAGCATGGCGGCCAGGTTTGGTGCGTTTTGCAATCAGCTCCAAGTGCTGGTGCATGATGTCCTTATTAACGAATGGCGTGATGATGGCTTCAGTTTCTCCTGTTGCAGGACAGACTGCGCCGAAGAGATGCACATATTCAAACTGCTGCTGTCTTAGCGCTCTTGGTCTACTGCCTTTGGGGGCCCAAAGTCGTGTCGTTGTATTTTGCTGGCCGAATCAGGCTTCGTCCTGAAACCAAATATCAATCTGGTGTGGTTGTATATGAATGGGAGCGTGAAGGATCGTTTCCAGAGGAAACTTTTTTAAAAGCGTCCTGTAAGCTCTGAGTTTGTTTTGGATGCCTGGAGCGGCTGGTTATCCAACAGAATCCCATGCTCTTTAGTAGCTTGTAGATGTGATTGGGATGATACTCGACATTAAACTCACTCGAGATGTATTGCTGGATGTCGGCCCCAGTGAGTCTGCCG
>NZ_JAUOER010000037.1:0-27711 GCF_031932025.1 Shewanella sp. SP2S2-4 | reverse complement strand
ATGGGCTAGAGTGCTCCCAACTTTTTGAGGCTATCTAGGGATTATCTAGGCCGCATCAAAAAACGGTTGAACCATATTGGTGCAACACACTGAACAACACCTATTGAATAGAAACATACCAATAACAATTCAGATTAAGGCAGCATGAGCCTAAAAACGCGTTCAATCACCCGAAAACAGTGTGCAGATCATCCCAGTTCACCTGCTTTCGATGACCAAAAACGGGGAGCGGATAACGCCTTCGCAGGATGAGGCCGCGACCGAAACAGTGAGCCGAATAGAAGGATCTATTAGGGCGCCATCAATTCACCCAAAACAGCCAAAAAACTCACCTTTTGCCCTACCCTTTACGCCCTTCAAGCGTTAACACAACAGCAACAAAAGCGAGCCGTTGCATCCTCCTCTAGGGTTGATGCAACGACTCGCCTGTAGCCTTACTACTGCATGGGTTTGAGTGCTCCCAACTTTTTGAGGCTATCTAGGGATTATCTAGGCCGCATCGAAGTACTGTTGAACTCGAATGGCGTAATCCCCCTATCGCCATATAACATATAAGTAACAACTACAACTAAGAAAACGTGCGGTATTCTCACTCGTCATCGTCGCTCAACACATCTATATCAGCCCTATTTATGCCGGCTTCACCCACAGACATGAGTAAATGCCTGAACGACTAAAACATCTGCAGGTAAACACACGGCTAGATCATAGGACCAAGCGGAACAACACGCTTAGGTACGTGCCATTATCGACCACCGGCATTAGCGTATAACTGCGCATAGCTCATGATATACATTAGGATTGGGCAAAGCCGACGACTGAGCATGAAGCCTAAGGTGATCGGGTGACGCGTCTGCAGATGAAAAGAGCACGGATAAAGAGTTCGCCGTACCAAGCCAGCGACTAGCCATGAAGCTTAAGGTGATCGAGTGACACGTCTGCAGGTGAAGATAGTGGTCTAAGAACAGGTCAAACTGAACGCACGATTGAACTGGATTAGTCTTGACTTAACCCCTCAATATTCAAACCACTATGCAATTAGATCCGACAGATGGCTTTAACCCACTTCTGCACCAAAGCTTGCGAGCACTCGTTTAGTGAATCGAAAAATTGCAGACAGGCTGCACTACAAATTCTTATCTATTAACTTTGCTTTTCAACCCTCCTTTTAGCGCTTAATCAGTGTGATCAAGCTGGATAGATATACTTTAAAATTAACCACTTATGTAAAACAGAGCTTTGATGATAGATTTGAAAAAGGCGCATGAACGTTTTTCCGGATGGTACATTTGAGAAAAAGCTGATAAGTTCTTTGCAATACAATCAGTTAACTATGCGCATTTTTACTGGTCTAATGAGGTAAAGGCGCATGAGCACTAATAAATAAAATTTTGGGCATCACAATGCAGCGCAGAATCGACGGCTATGAAGATATTAACCCAGTCAGCATCGCCAAATACATCGATGCTGGTGAGCGAGTGATCGTTCAGTATTCGAAGAGCGGCTATTCCGCACAACAGCTAACACTACTGAACCAGCTGGCAAAGAATCATGGGCGGAGTTTTGAAATCCGCTTTTATGGCCACTACTCTGAATCTTTTGACGCCTCAGTATTGCAGTTCATTCCTGACGCCCAATGTGTTTCGATAGATTGCCTTATGAAGGCGTCTAATCTTGAGGCATTATCCAAAATTCGATCCCTTGCGGAGCTTAGACTTGGTGTGTTCGAACTCGAAGATGCTGACGTTCTCAGCTATTGCAATCTCCCTTCTTTGAAAGTTCTGTCATTGGGAGAAACGAGAAGATGTAATATTGATTTTCGGCATCTCTCTAAGAGTGTTGTTCTAGAGGAACTTCACACGACTGGCCACACAAAAAACATTTCAACTATCTGCAATTTGCCGTTGTTCAGAGGCTTATCCCTTGCTTCAATCAAGAAGAAAGACGGCATCGAGTTCGTTTCCAGTATCCCGACATTGAAGACATTGCGCTTCATTCTTGGTGGTCGCTCGTCCATAGCTCAAATAACCTCACCGCAGCTTGAGTCACTAGAAGTCATTCGAGTTCAAGGGCTCGAAGACTTGGGTGACATAGGACGTTTCGAGAATATAGAGCGCTTGTTTATAGAAGATCAGATTAGGTTGGCTGACGTAAAAGTTGGTCCAAACCCCAAATTGAGTGACATGAAGATCATCAACTGCAAAACGCTTGAAAAGATTGCAGGTATTGAGGACTTGAAGGGACTCTCGTCATTGCGAGTTTATAAAACCGCGATTGATTACAATAGTTTCGTTACAGACTCGGTGCCCAGTAGTCTAAAAACCTTTGCGTTCTACACGGGCAAAAGCAAGCGGGACTCTGAAATTCGCGTGGACTTAGAAAAAAGAGGCTTTCATGAGCATGCCCGTCAGTGATGCCTAACAATTCATCTAGAGGACTCCGAAACTCACGAATTAGAGTTAGGAATCTAGCTCGCTTTTTGCCCCGAAGTAAGTTGTGTGATGTCGCGTAGAGATTGTACAATTTAGCGCATACTGCTCACACAAGACATCTCAAAATCTCGCAATTCCCCAGACCTTTTCGAACGGAAACAATTAACACAAAAGAAACAAAAACACGTCATTGCATCCTCCTGTAGGGTTGATGCAACGATATGTCTGTAGCCCAACTGCTGCATGGGTTTGAGAGCTCCCAACTTTTTGAGGCTATCTAGGGATTATCTAGGCCGCATCGAAGTACAGTTGAACTCTAATGGTGTAATGCCCCTATCGAAATACAACATGCTAGCAACAAATGAGACTAAGGAAACGTGCGGTATTCTCACTCGTCATCGTCGCACAACACGCCTATATCTGTTCTATCAATGCCGGCTTCACCCACAGACATTAGTAAATGCCTGAACGACTAATACATCTGCAGGTATTAAGCAGCTAACGAACGGAAGCATGCACCTTGATGCTAGCTATCAACACCTATCCGCCTAACTAATCTCCCTGCCTCACAAAGACTATTTAGCCAGCGTGAGATTAGCGGACACACCTGCAGGTCAACACGGCAGGAACATAGGACCAAGCAGAACAATACGCTTAGGTACCAGCGAGATAGATCACCGGCATTAGCGTATAACTGCCCACAGCTCATGATGTGCATTGGGATTGGGGAAAACCGACGACTGGGCAAAAGCGTAACGAGATTGGGTGACACGTCTGCAGGTGAAGATAGTGGTCTAAGAATAAGTCAAACCGAACGCACGATTGAACTGGATTAGTCATGGACTTAACCTGTCAATATTCAAATCACGATACAAATAGATTCGACAGGCTGCTTTAGCTCACTTCTGCCCAAAGTGTGTTTCATTAGCAGCAGTAATCGATTACTAATCCTTATTTGAAAACACCTTCAATAAGTTATTAATTGCTTATGAGAGTCACTTAGTTCGAACTTAGCCCAACATCTAAAAAACCGATTTAAACATTGTCGTTTTTGTTCAATCTTAGCGAGCGGACATTGCTTATTATGTGTGGCATCCGAAAGCGAGGCACTTCTTAGATAAAGGTGGAAGGCTTTCCGGTAAATCAAAAAAATTAGGTAAAAAGCGATGTTAGACATTAAACCAATCGAAAATCTAGAAGAAATCAGCACACTAAAGCAAGCATATTTTGCACAATCAACAGCACCGCTTGATGGTATGTGGCACTTTGGATTTGTGCCCATGTCTACACACTTTGGGTTTTATGAACAAGAAACTCTAGTTGGATACTGCTGCATCAATGGCGAAGGTTATATGTTGCAGTTCTACTTGAGTAATGATGCTAAAATGGATGCAAAAGAACTTTTCACGCTTATCGCAGAACAAAATAGCTCAGTCATTGGGGCTGTAAATGGTGCATTTGTCAGTACAGCAGAGCCACAGTATCTGTCACTTAGCCTTGATAACGCATCAGCAGTGAAGGTTAATTCTCTGATGTACAAGCAAAAAGAGGCGAGTAAGCAAAGCATTATCCCTGAGTTTGAACTAAAGCTAGCAGAGTCAGAGCAACTGGAGCAGTTTGTTGAGTTTGCAGCCACTACTATTGGCGCACCAGAGCAGTGGCTTACAGGCTACTTTGGTAACCTGATTAATCGTAAAGAGTTATTCGGTTACTGGAGCGAGAATGAACTTATTGCAACGGGCGAGTGCCGTCTGTCTGATGAGTACCAAACGGAATATGCAGACCTTGGCATGATTGTCGCTCAATCACAACGTGGAAAAGGCATTGCTACTCAACTGCTTAAATGGTTAGTTAACTCAGCTAATCAGCGTGGTTTAACGCCTATCTGTTCTACTGAGAGCAGCAATGTAGGTGCACAAAAAGCTATTAAACGTGCGGGTTTATCATCTTCAAACCGCATTGTTCAGGTTGAATTTAACAACAAATAACTTGTTATCCCTCTTGCTGTGGTAAGGGGGATTTTTGTTTACGACGATCTGACTTATAGTACCCTTAATCAATAAACCTAACGGAAATGGTTATGATCCATTGGCTAAAGTCGCCAAACTCACCATGTGTTTCCCAATATGTAGAATGCTATTGGTTGATTGATAAGCGCCCTGATTCAGAGACTTATCAATTCCCAAAGCTCAACCCTGACCCATCGGCACATTTGATTCTTTCACCTCACAATCAAGCCTACTCTTATGACCTGAACCCGAGCATAGCGAAGGGAGAAGGCAGCCATTGGCTTTATCCACATCGGCAGACCTTTGAATTAGATCACTCTAAGCCATTTGTTCATCTTGGTATCAAGTTTCGTGTCGGCGCTCTTTACTGTTTACCCGATTTTTCTGCCAATCCTTTGGCACTAGATGAAGTGGAGTCAGTGGAAGACTCAACATTGTTCAAGCAATTAGGTATGGATGAAAGCAAACTGATTGAACAGGCTCGAACTAATCCACAGCAGTGTGTAGAGCAGTTAGATACGACGCTGTCGCCTTGGTTAGAACAGTGCACCGAAGATCAGCACAGTAAAATCACTCGCAATGTACTTAAACATCTAGACCAGAGTACGATATCTGAGCTGGGTGAAAAACTGTATTGTTCACAAAGAACCCTAGAAAGAAGCTTTCAACGCACCACAGGGCTTACCCTTAAACAGTGCCAGTCGATGAATAGATTAGAAGCAATGCTAGAGTATCTCTATCAACGTGAATCGACTGAACTAGATTGGGTTGAAGTTGTCTTCAAATTTGGTTTTAGTGATCAACCTCACTTGATCCGCCACCTTAAAAACAGCTTGGCTTTACACCTAAAACTTATGAGAAAGAGCGAGGGTTGACGATTGATGTCTATGGTGGTGTTAGTTCAAAATCAAAGTTAGGCTGATGAAACTATTCAATGGGTACTAACTCATTACAGAACCTAATCTAAAGTGAAAGTATTGACGTGATTATTCTAGCTCGCTTTTGTCCCATTTCGTGTTTGCTAGTGAGGTATCACCTAGTCATGACAGGGGGAGCTCGCTTAATTATACTAATATTAAGTAGAATTAATAAAAAATCGGTACTTATTACAGACCGAAAAAATATTTAAAAACTTGAGTTGCGATAAACATAGTTACCGCCCCATTTATAAACCAAGTCTTTTTATCAACATTACGCCTTAGATGGTTATTTGCAGCCATAGCGGGTAGATCTTCTATTTCGGCATTTCTTGCCTTTAATAGCATTTCATATTCATATTTACTGTATACAAAAACCTGTGCACCTTTGTAATGTTTTTGTGCCTTTTTATCTTCGTATTCACTCTTTAGCATTAGTTTTTGCTCTTTGATATGTAGGTCAAGCGTAAACTTTATCTTTTTACCATACATTTCCTAATCTTGCTGCATCCTTTTTGAGTATTATCCCTACCTCACTTTTGTCCAGAATTAAATTGGGTGGTGTCGGAGTGAAGATTTTACGATTGAGAGCAGCAGTCCACGTAAATCAGCAAACATATCGCAATTCCCCAGACCTTTTTGAGCGGAAACTATTAATACAAAACAAACAAATACAAATCATTGCATCCTCTTCTAGGGTTGATGCAATGACTCGACTGTGCCCCACTGCAGCATCGGTTTAAGTGCTCCCATCTTTTTGAGGGGATCTAGGGATTATCAAGGCCGCATTGAAGAAACTGTTGAATGTAAAAGCCCTATCGCCACACAACATACCAGAAACAACTAAGGCAAAGAAAACGTGTGATTTTCTCACTCGCCATCCTCGCACATCATGTCTATATCAGCCCTATCAATCCCGTTATCTCAACAAGCGATTAGCCAGCGCGCGATTAGCGGACACACCTTCAGGCAAACACGGAAGGATCATATGACCAGAACAGGCAAAGACAACCGACTTAGTGAATCATCCTGCTGGCTGGGTAATACCAGACGGGGAGGTAAACTCATATCCAACTCAAACGGCAAGACCCACAGCGTCAGGCGCTTATCATAATGGAACGGTTCGAGAGGTTCTTTTAGCTCAATCCATGATGGGTAGATCAGCACCAGATGGCCCTCATCTTGGTCATGCAAGTATTTGTGACCATAGGCAAATAACTGGTAAAGATCGCTCTGGCTGATGCCGTAGTTTTCCTCACGACTACCGCTATTGAGACGCTTCCACTTTATATCCAATATCCAACGTTTAGTGCCATGATGAAGCAGAAGGTCTGGTTGCAGTTGAAACATAGTCTTGCCCTGGTGTGAACACAGGAACTGACTGCCAGCTTGTGCCTTGAGGCTAGCACCGGGCAACAACTGTTCACGCAAACACGCCTCAACGTAGCGTTCGAACAGTTTCTCCATAGGGAAAAGTAAGCTGACTCCACGCCACTCACCATGCAGACTGCTCGGCATGGCTCGATAGAGAATAAGCTCGCACCATGGTCGTGCTCTCTGATAGTGGGCCATCAGACGGTCACATCGCCACAGTCTAAAGTCTCCTTCTACGTCCCGACTCATCGGAATCTCAGCCAGCAGGTGTCGCAACTCTTGCGCTAAACGCCTGTTATCCGGGTGCTGAGTGGTATTTTCAACCGTCTCCAGGGCCAGTTTGAGTAGGCGGTTCTCGGCCCGGTCGGGCAGAAAAATATCATAACGCAGAGCGAAGTGATGGCCCCTCCTTGGAGGCTGGCGCATTTGTCGTACCACATCAAGTTGTCCTCGCAGAAATGGTTCTATCGACTCCCGGCGCTGATAGTCGGAACGCACCCCGCGTTTGACTAGCTGATCGAGTTCGGTGAGAAAACGTGCCATTACCCATTCGCTAAGGGGCATATTGAAGCAATCAAGCGATGCTTCCGTCACCTCACGAGAAGGCAAATCGAGAGAACTTTCGAGCATACGGCGAATGAGCTCTCGGCCCAGTTCTGGAGAGTCACCATCATTAGCAGTCTTGGGTAATATTTCTATCACTTGACCCGTGGGAGTCTCAATCACCCCCACATAGCTATCCAGTTGCAGAGTACGACTGTCTTCCAGTTCGGTTAGCGCTGGTTCATGGTTCACTTTGTAACGCTTGCTCAACTGACATAACCAATCGAAATCAGCTGGCTCTATCTGTGCAAGTGCCAAGCTTGGCTGGGCCACAGGCCTAGTAGTCAGGCGACCATATTCTCGAACCTTTATAGGGGCCTTCACTGCCCCTCCTTATCGCCTGTGATAGTCAACGCATAACTAGCAATATTGTCAAACGCATCAGAGTTAAGCACCCAGCGCTGACGCTGCCTACCGACTGGCACATCACCCAGCAGAGACTTAATATCAAGCTTAGGAGCTTGCAGGAACATGGTCTCAGGTTGGTTTTTGCGGTGATCATTAAGCACCCAGGCAATTCGCTGCCAATCCTCGAAGAAATACTCCTGCAATAGCGGTAAGACCTGATTCTGGAAAATAGCACTCAGTTTATCCAGTGTAGGCTCTTCTTTGAGTAACATAAAATTAGCGTGACCGAGGCAATGGTCACGGTCTAGCAGCACTTCTATCCGTTGATTAAGTACATTCAGAAGCTCGCCAACGTTGACAAGATATTCTCCATTTTTGACGACGACATCTTCCAGCAATTCTGGGCGAGGAGGCATTTCTTCAAATTCAAAACGGCGGCGCAGAGCAATATCTAATCCGGACAAAGAACGATCGGCGGTGTTCATTGTGCCGATTAGATAAAGATTATCTGGCACGCTAAAGTGACGTTTTGAATAAGGTAAGATTGTGGTCAGCGCCTCACTCGCTCCAGCCCGCTTGCTTGGCTCAATGAGGGTTATCAGCTCGCCAAATATACGCGAGACGTTGCCCCGGTTGATTTCGTCAATAATCAGCACGAACGGCTTACGCCGACTACTGACCGGCGGTAGGTATTGACTAGGCAAACCGCAATATTTTTTCAAGTAGTCGAGCATACCCTGCACGTAAGAAGGGTTATAACCGACTTTTTTACCGGTCTGATATAAGGTCCGAACGTGATCCATATTGGCCGAATCTGGGTTGCGATTTCCCAACCTATTTTCCTGCTCGACCAAGAAGGTACACTTCTCAGCTGAATAGCGTGCCCGGAAGCACTTGCTACGGATCGTCTGCATTGGCAACCAACCATCATCGCTCTGTTCGGCTTGTTCAGCTAACTTCCGTAGTGACTGTTCAAAAGGGTCGTCAGTAGCTATTACCCCCCATCCAGCACGCTCGCAAATGTTGGCAAACACACCGGGCTCCACCTTATACTCCAGCCCACCGTCTTCCCGGCTATCAGCCCTAATCCCCTCCACAAAGTCCTCATAGCTAAAACTTTGATGGAATGTGACAAAGGCCACTTGTCCAGCCTCTTGATAACCATAAAATGCAGCCTTAAGTTCATCTCGGCTGACGCCCGGTTTGGCCAGCAGCGTAGGCTCAAGTATCGCCAGCGCCTTATCAATGGTCCGGTAAGTTTTACCAGTTCCTGGAGGACCATAAAGGATCAGATTCAGCGGTGTACTGATGGCTTGATTAGACATGTGATTATCCATTGCACTTCCTTGAAGAGACATTCCTGTGCAATCACATAAGTTCTCTAAACTTATGCCGTAATAGGGTTGCAATATATTTTTTTCAAATAAAGCTAACTCAGCCATTCGCGTAGATAACTTACCAATAGTATTATTGTAGCTAGGTGACCAGCCTTTACTCACTCCGGAATATTTCTTTAATTCAGGTAACTCATAAATAACTTCATATTTCCTAAGCAACCATTCTTGCCCTAAAGGAGAGCTAGCATCAGTAAGAATATCACTGGCAACTCTAACTAAAGCTTTTACATCTCCACTGCGATAAAGACTGACAATATCGCCAACCTGAACTTCATTATAAAATTTATTCCCTTGGTTTTTTCCTGTATCGCGGTGAACTGAAATGTAATGGTTTTTATCAAGCCAACGTGAGGATTCATCAGATATTTCTCCAGTACCATGAGAAACCTTCCAAATAGTAGGTAACCGATTTTGCAGGTTTTTGTTCACCAACGTATAGCCTGCATTTTTGAAGTACTTCACAGCATCTGAAGTGTTGAACGTTGAATGTTGAACATTATGAATGTGACTATATAAAGCCTTAGCAGGGTATAGCTCCCCCTCCACTTCAACAAAATGTTGAAAATCATTTTCATAGTAGCCAACTTTATTTAGCTGAACGATAGCTTCACTAATCGTGCGAACTTCAGAATCCATGTAAACTTGTCTCCCTAGTTTTTATTTTTAAAGATCTCAGCTTGTTCTAGTACGCTCTTGTAGACTTCATCATTTTCAACAGGCGAAAATCCGAAGTTATGCAACTAAAGCTTCAGCTTGAACTTCAGTTTGGGGCATATTGCTAAAAATCAAAAAATAGCTCCCCTTGAAAACCTCTGAGCGGTGGAAATCTAGATATTTAGCCTGGTCTTGGTTAAATTCCCCAACATTATTGGGTAGTCTAACGCCCCATGTTTCTAGGGTGGCGACAATGTCCGGCCCAGAGCAAAGCAGTTCGCCATTATCTTCGAAACTGATCCAACCACCATCAAAGAGCTTGTCAATATGAGGAGAGAGTAATAGTCCGTTATTGCCATCTAGCCGTTCACTATTAGCACTGACTCGCCAAGGTTTGATGTGACTGGCAATTAGAAGATTCTTAGTTCTGATACCAGTCACTCGGCAAGAGAGCTCAATCGTCTCAACATTTTTACGGAACACACCCTGGCCACGTCGAGCCATAATCTGCTGTTGCTTTTCCGTCACGTCTAAGCTGGAGGAGTTTATGGATGCAACGGCTTCCTCTTCCTCATTGTCTTTAAGCTCAAGCTCAAGTGCATCAATGAGGTCGTTGTCAGTTTCTCTCGCTAGAGAGAAGATCAAATTACCCAGTTCTTCACCGATAGCAGCCAAATAACAGCTTTGATTACCGTTACCATTTGTTTGTAAGGGAGCGTTTTTTCCCGGAAGCAGGGTCTTGATTTTGTCTATGTGAGCTTTAGGTCGAATGGGCTGCTTTAATATTTCCCACCGGATCGACACTTTCCATCCCACGTTTGACCAAGCATCACCAGCGACACCAAAGTCAGGCTTAGGCTGCTCACTATGTGCCTCAGTCACGGTACCAATCGCTTTTATCAAGGTGCTAGCGTAAGAAAAAACAATATCTCCCGGCTTGATCAGCTTGAGATTGATATAGGTCTGATTCTTAGCACCATTACTGTTTGTCTTAGGTGACCAAATGTAGCCACCTTCAACTTCTTGCTTGTAAGTTTGTTTATGATTGACCCACCAGAATTTCATTTATTCCACCCTTTTTTTGGTCAACGGTATATCTAAATGAGAGTCGCCCCATCATCCATAATGTTACTTCTTAAAGTTCTCAGCTTGTTCTTGTACGCTTTTGTAGACCGCATCATTGGCCATAGATGGAAAGCTGTAGCGATACAGCAGTAGGATCAGGTCTACGGCTGATGTCGTCGCGGTTGGTCCAGTCGGAATACTGGACACTATCATCCACTGTCACCTTCATGTTTTTAGTCAGCTCTCACAGCTTATCTTCATCGTAGATGAAGTCGTACTTCACACACATGTGTTCAAGGATATTGAGAAACGCATTCACTGACTCACTTTGGGACATAAATGATTTATGCTCCATCGCACATTTTGGGACAGAAGTGAGCTAGAACTGCGGCTCTAAAGGCTGCTAGTAGGATTAATAAAAGTATGGCTGCTTAATGGACTACTTAGTGTCTCAAAAAAAAGGAGCTTACCACTCTGTATTTCAAACCTTCTTTATCTTGCAACATACTAGACCGGCACCCGAAAGTGAGCTAAATCCAGCCTTCGATTATTGACTAGAGCTTTGCCAATAAACTATCTATTTCATCTAGTTCATTTTCCACTTGCAACTCTAATTCACTCTTTCTTTTTAGTTCTTTTATCACCCTGACGGTATCTTCATAACCCATAGCAGAAAGGTAATTAATTTTATCTTTTGAAAAGTTCATCATTGACTGAACTCCAGAAAAGGCCCCTTCTTCCGTAACGAATTTATCATTAGGTCGAATTTCAATTACTTTGGTTTCACTTGAATCATATTCATGACGATTAAAATTTGAACCATTTGAAAGATGACTAACAAAACAAACATCACACTTTCCAATTAACTTTTCTATTGGGGTGTTATCTCTTATGCCACCATCGTAATGGGTTTTACCTTCTATGGTTCTTGTTTGATAAAGCAAAGGTAATGCTGCAGAAGCCATTACTGTTTCAAAAAGCTCATCATCACTTAAGGTTTTTAATTCATGATAACTAGCACTTTTACCGTCAATGCCTAGCTCATTTTTAATAAATTCAGCTACAGCTTCATAGCCTGCACCTTCAAATGTAGATACCCAAATATCTGACCACTCTGCCTTTTTGCTTAAATCTACATACTGATGAAATTTATCTAAAATTGGCTGGTCATCTAACAGGCCCTCCTCATCAGTAAACTGATTAATTACAACTCTCGCAGCTGTACCTGCTTTTCTTGCAAAAGGATTTGGGTATGAAGCAGCCAAAGAAGCAAGTGCCTTAGCAACACTAATAAAAACAGCCTTTTCATTTACCTTTACCGGGTTATTAACTATCAGATCTTGCCAAACCAACTCCAAACGTTGATATGCTTCAGCCATACTAGGCGCTGAGGCCGCAATGACTGCATTTAGTGCACCGATACTTGCGCCGGAATATATATCAACATCAATATCATGTTCATGAAGCGCCTTCAATATTCCTACATGGTAAGCGCCTTTAGCTGCGCCGCCTGATAATACTAGGCCAATTCTCATCTAAGTCTCCCTTCTAAAAGAGAGCTCGTTAAACGTGACACCGACATTACTGGCATAATGACACATTCGGTTCCATGTAAATCGTCTAAAAGCATCTTTGAGGTAAATTGGTACATTGGGTTTTCTACACTGCCTAATGCCAGGTTAATTGCATCTAACATTATTGGTGATTTATCTTTAGCTAATTTAGCCAGCTCAATTTCATGATATATAGGTACAAGTTGTTCGGGTGTACAGCCAAACTTAATTTTAAACGCCGCTAATACCTCACTTTTAACCCAGTCGCAAAAAACACTATCTTCAAGCTCACCATTACCGATACATTCCCACTTAAGCTGAGTTAGCAACATTACCAAGCTGAAATAAGCTTGCATTTGGTCATTTTGACTTTTCCAGTTATTAATAACGGTTCTAACTCGGTCACGAATATCAATTTTCTGCTCTAAAACAGAAACTCGTTGATCTAATGAATTTAGGGCAGTCTCAAAGCGCTCTTTCCACACACTCACGTCTTTTTTCAACTCAAGTAAGGCGCTAATGGTTTTTTTTAAGCCTTGCTGCGTTTGAATTAGCTGTTTTACTCTTCTTTCATCTAACTCAGATAATTTTTCTATAGCATTGGTGAACTCTTCATTAATTTGGTGCTGCTTTTTATCTTGTGTACCAAAAACCAAATTAACTGCACGAGTAACAAATGAATTTTTATTTTTCAACGCATTATTTTGATCTTTTGAAACGTTAATACTATTTTGAAGTTCAATAAATGCGACATCCGCTAAAAAGCTATATTGGCCAACCAATTTATCAACCGTTTTTTCATGATCACTCATATTAAGCTTCCTTTTCTTTTTCTAAACCATGAGCAATTTCTTGGCAATTTTCAGCGATGCCATCAAGACCGGTTATTTGATAACGTAGATAGGATTCCTTTACGGTTTGCTCTTCTGACACTCTATTCTTTTCTTCAATTGCTGACCTTGAACTATGCTGAACAATTTCACAAAGTTGGCTAATTTCACTTTGGTATTCATCCGCAACCCCTTGTAATTTATCTTTTATAATCGATAAACTATCTTTATTAATAGCCTTCACTTGATCGATTAATGCTTTAATATATGATTCTTTATTAAACGTTTTTGTTGTTTCAGTAGAGGTTTCATAGGCGATTGAGTCTGGAAACCATGAGAGGCTAATAAAGCCAAATAATTTGCGTTCACGCCTCGTGATCTCGGTTTTTTCTTCGATATGATCATCCTTGTCGATAGCATCATGATCAAATTCAATTTTTATATGTAATGCTCTCGGTGTTAAATTAATATCACCTAATAGCTCTTTTTCAATCAAGTTAGAAAACTTATCGACATCACTTTGTAAATCTTTGGCTAATAAAGTAGAGCTTTCTTTTAATTTTTTATCGATAGCCTTTTGTATCGCTGAAACCATTTTGACTAGTGTTTTTTTAAAGGCATCTTCGCTATTTTTTTCAGTTGGTGACCGACTATCTGGATTATTTTTAAAGAAGTGAAATAAATCTTTGAACCAAATTTTTTGTTCTTTCGTGCTAACTACTTTAAATTCAAGTTTATCGATATTAATCGAGTCGAGAGACCATTTTATATGCTTTTCTGTGTCTGTAATTTGGCTTTTTTGCCAGCTTAGCAACTTTTGTTCAGTAGAAAACATTAACTCCTTTAAAGAAGTTAAACCCTCTTCCACACGGCTAACTCTTTGTGTTAATTCTTCTACGGTTCTTCTTGATGAGTCAATATCCGTTTCTAAGCAACATATTAAACGCTTTTCTATTAGTGCCTTTAATTTGGTTAACGATGCAATTAACGTATCAGGCCCGGCATTTTGATAGGCTCTGGTAATAGCCGTGTCAATAAACTCACCTATTTTAGAGCTTTTAAACATCTTATTTGCTAAGCGAAGAGTCTCTTTTGGATTATCAATAACTTCAAGGTCATCTTCATCCTCTTCATCCCACTCACCACCGGTGGTATTATCAAGAAAATCACGTTGCCACCCTTGCAAGCCTGCTAGCTCGAATTTTTTATGGCTGACTAGAAACTCTAATGCTTGGCTACTTAGCAAGGCGTTTCGAGCCGACACAGGAAAAATATAGTCATCATCAAGTGCTATATCCTCTAATAACTCTTCTTTTACATAACGCACCGTTTCAGATTTTTTCATTGATCTGTGATCTTTAGCGTCAAAGCGATTAACTGCCACAATCAATCTGTCTTTATACCCGCTTGCTTCTTCTTTAATGCGAATACGCATAGCTTCATCGGCTTCAGAGGCTAAATCGGTATAATTGAGGACTAACAACAAGGCTGATGAACGGGCGATTTGTTGGTCAACAATGTTTTTAAGAATCGGTAATCTCGCTTCATTGGCACCTGGGGTATCAACCACCACAAAATGACTAACGTCACAGCCGGTCTCTACACTTTCTAGTACCTTAAATTCTGTAAATAACGTTGGAAAGTCATCTGAATTTCGAAACATATTATTAAGCTTGTCTCGATATTTTGTTTGGTCAAAGCAGAAACGGCAAATATCATTAATCACCTCAAGTTCTTCATGAATTTGTTCAAGGTTACATAACGTTTGGTTAAACACGAAGTTATTATTGGCAAGTCGTTGCGCAATCAAAGAGGTTTCATGGCTGGTAGTATAACCTTCTTGTTTAAGCTGTTTTAAAAGCTGACTAAATGCTGCGGCATGCTTAAATTGGTAGTTAACCCCCGCGATACTTTTATCATGCTTGATGTAAGTCGGAATAACAGTCATCGCGGTATTCCTACTGGGTAAAAGCTCTTTACCAACAATACTATTAATTAAGGTCGACTTACCAGCTTTCATAATACCAACAACAGATAGTACCAACTCTAATTTTTCTGTACTTTGTTGAATATTGGCTATCTCTACATTGAATGACTTTCTCATGTCAGGAGACAGATTAACTTCTTTCGCAATTTCTGCAGTTTGCTCAAGCAACTTTAGTGTGGTTTGTCTCGATGCAATAACTATTTTATTCTTATTAAAAACGTTCATTTGAGTTCCTTTCAGTTTTTATTAATTTTAAATGGATTATCCGATTGATATATATATAGTAATTTTATACAGAATTTTGATAGGTGATGAACCCAGGGCGACCGCATGAGTTGTCCGCTTTTCACTCACCTTAGCCAATCCTGCTTGTAAAACTCTTTCTAAAAAGGAGGTTTTCATCCTCTCCTTTTTTTGTTTAGTTGGTATACTCACTTTTGTTGGCTCTGTAGTGGCATAGTAAATCAGGCCACCTAATAAGAAATGTTACGATCTCACTGTTTTCACTTACATCTCAAAAATCAGGCAGGCTACCGCACGAGGCTATAGCTACCACACGAGGCCATAGCTACCACAATGCGAATGTCATCTGTTTAACACAGGTCTTGTATGCACAATAATCAATGCGTTTCGCCGCAGTAAGTACAGCGTTCAGCTTGGCTTTAGGTGCGCTTAACTATAATAAAATCAAGGAGATTATACGTTTGTATAGGGAGTGATTAGTGATAGGTATCAAGAAGTTGTGATTTAACACACATGATACATCGTCCCTGATGCAAGTATTTGTCATCGCTGTGCTGTGATGCGGTATTCATCGCAGGTGCACTTTGAGCTCGTCCTTGTTAAGAAAGCAATATACCACTTAATATACAACATGCAAACCAGTAACAACTGGTAATTGTCACTATATTTCAGCCAGTTAAGCATCACCTTAAGTAACCATTCATTTCAAATTAGGTAGGTTTTGCGGTATTTGGCGCTGTAAACGATAACGAAACAGCGTCGTTAACCACGAACTTTAGATCAACCTGCAGTGGAAACAACCTAGATTGACAAGGTTATTCCCATTGCAATGAAAAGTGGAATCGGCATATTTACCGAGATAACGGGCCGAACCTTTGATAAAATCCAGTTAACGGGTTAGCAGTCTTGGTGGACAACCTCTAACCCGCCAGCCCTCACAAGAGGGCGTTCCTTCTAATTCATCCTATCTAGCAGTGCCATTTCGGCTTTTCTTAGCCAGAAGATGTAGGACTTTTTGCTGTCAAATCCCATTAAGGCCCATTGCTCTTTGCAGAGGTAATGGGCGCGGATGGCGCGTTTGCAGTTTATGGATAACTGCTCAACGAGGTGGTCAAAGTGGGCGACGTGGGCAGGCACGTTGAGTTCGTGCTTTAAGTTGCCGCCGCCCAGGGCTTCGCCTAAACGGTCGCAGGCGCTGCGGTTTGAAAACCCCTTGCCTAACTCTTGGTGCACCCAATAACGGCCCCAGCGATACAGCCCTAACCGCAACGCCTTAATGTTCATCCTCTGCTCGGGTTCATCGCTAAAGCCCATTGGCCACCTCATTTATCTTCTCAATCGAAAGCTTAAACACATCAAGGCATATCGATGTCACATCGTCATAGGGCGCAGTCGTACGGCCATTTTCCCAACGTTGGTAAGTGTTGCGGCTAATGCCGTAAATCTCAGCCACTTCGTCTTGGGTCATGCCCCGTAAACGGCGCCCTACTTTCAATACATCCGCGGCGCGATTAGCCATAAATCCTCCTGCGTGAAGTCCATAACCCACTCGTTTTATTTGTGATTGTTTTTGTGATTGTCATTGTTAGCGTCATAACCACCCCACTAACATTGGCTCGTCTGGCTCGCTCGTCTCAATGGTCGATTGGCGCATAATCTCGGGCGCCACATCATCAAACCCCAGCGTGATTAAGTGTGCGTGGTAGGCATCCAACGCCATCAACATGCCCTTATCTAAAGTGCTGTTAACGTAAGTACGCAGCAGTAATGGCAAGGTGTGATTCAATATCCGCTCACCCACCATGGTATCTACGCCCATATCCGCGATAATGGTGCGGCACAGTTTTCTTAATGCATGGGAGGTAAACGCCTTAAACCGAATCGTCTCACTCCAATACTGCGCGGTGCGAATGCTCACCGGCCCTACTTCGCCTGGGAACAAAAACGCCCGCTTGCCCACATGCGTGTATTGCCAGTGGGCGTAATGGGTTATCAGCTTCTTGGCTGTGGGCGTCATGGGCAGTCGGTGCTCTTGGCGGTTCTTGGCATTCTCGGCGGGAATAAACCAGTAATCGCCGGCAAAGTGGTCCCATCTGGCTAAACGGGTTTCACCAATGCGGGTACCGAACATCAGCATCAGCACAAACAGCATCGCCACCGGTCTTGCTGCATTTCGCAATGCGCTGAATAACGGGCCCACGTCCGACTCGCTTAATTGCGTGCCCACCAAAGGCGGCATCTTCAAACTCATTTGCACCCGATACCCCGCCAAGCTATTGGTGTCTAATACCCGTAAATCGGCGGCAACCGATAACGCCCGCTTTAATACCTTCACCGCGGCTTTGATGTAATTGGCCGAATAGCCCTGCGCCAACATGGGTTTGACTAAATAACTGTCCACCGCGATAAAGTTCAGCTCATTGAGCGGTAACTCAGCAAAGCAGCCGCTGAGATGTTTACTCACTAACGATTTACAGTTACTGCGCCAGCTGTTGCTTAAGGTGCGGTTGCATTCCACATGGGTGACAAACCACGCCAGTAATTGCGCTACGTTCGCAAACTCGTTGCTGATTACCGCTTGGCCCATGCTGCGTTTGGCGAGCAAACTGGGTAACTCCGTTAAAAAGGTCTTCAAGCACATCACGGGCCATACACCCTGCTTTTGCCACACGGTTTTGCCCGCTTCGTTCATCACTAAATACACCGAGGCTTGGCGTCTATCGGTCGAGGCCCGTAACCGCACCGCCGGAAACTGCGTGTCCCGAAAGTCCCGCGTCACCCCTGCCCGCAACCAACGGCGTAACACCGCATCGTTTAACTTGCCTTGCTCTACGCCTGTTGCTGTCACAATCTGCGCCATCTAGCCCTCCAACCGATATTCAAAGGTGTGATGGGTACCCGAGCGAATGCGTTTTACCCGCTGGTTCATCGGCATATCCCGAAACCGCGCACTTAACGCCGTCTCACTGTCGTGAACCCCAAAGCGGTTAAAGCTCTCTTGCTGGATTTCAAACAGGGTCCAAAACCGTTTACCTGTGATGATGCGCATCAAGCGTTCGCGCTGGGTCAGTGGTTTAGTCGCCATCGTTTGCCCCCTTAAGCCCAAGGTTGGTTCGTAAATTGGCAATAATTGATTTCGCCTTTGCCGCCTCAGTGGGCCGCGTCACCGTTTCAGGTAGTGCCTTTGGCAACTCAACATCGGTCAACTCGCCACGGCTAAAGCGTCTGCATAACACTTTGTAGTTGCGCTCAAACGTCATTAACACGTCCTTTTCAAGCCCAGTCGCAAACATCCAACTGCCCGTCTCGCGCACCGCTAAGCGCACCACATCATGGCTCCACGTATGCTTGTCAGGGTGATGGTAATGGCGCGTTGCCTCCTTAAACGCCGCCTCTAACTTGGGTAGCCCCAAATCACAAGCCGTGGGTTGACACCACAGCGCAAACTGGCGCGGTGTCGGCCAAAACTGCCTATCGCCCTGCTCGCGTCTCGCGCGATTCAGCCCCGCTTGCACTTGCTCGCGACTCGCAATCCCCTGTGCCGCCAAGGTTTTAAGCCACTCGGCTTTGTGGGTCGCTTCGTCCTCAGGCCGCGGTGCACTCACCGGAAACAACACCCGCAACTTACTAAACACGCTGTCCACAATCGCCATGTCCATTGCCGTGGGTTCGGGTTGGCTAACACGCCCCTGCCCAACCAGCGGCTGGCGGATTAAGGTCTGCAGTGATTTCATGCTCGCATTTTGGTTGGCCGTCATATCAAGGGGTCCTCAGGGTCATATACCGCGTAACTCCAATCCACTTGCCCAACGGCGGTACCCATCGGTCTTGGCAACGGTGTTAGCCAGTGACGTTCGCGGATAAACTTGGTAATGCCGAGCACAAACTGGCCGTTAGCGCTAAAGCCCCAACTCGTATCCAGTGCCGCAGCCTCCTTCAACCAGCTCACCGCCAACACACAATCGGCGTCGGTCAGCTTTTCGGCCTTCCACGCTTTCCACGCAGCCGAATCCGAGCCGCCTTTGCGATGGGCGGGATAGGCTTTGAAAAACGCATTGAAAACCGACTTAGCACTCGTTGCTGGACAAGAGTCTTTTAAAGATTCTTTGATAGGTTCAAAAGAGTGACTGATTCTGGGTGCAGCTCCTGCACCCTCAGAGGGTGAATCTCCTGCACCCATGGGTGCATTTGCTGCACCCTCAAAATTGGCTAGGGGTGAATCTGCTGCACCCCCAGTATTTTCTAGGGGTGAATATGCTGCACCCTCAGTATTTTCTAAGGGTGAATTTGCTGCACCCTCAGAAAAAGGTAGGTTTTGCGCAGGTTTATCACTCAGAACACACGATGAAAAGTCCAAAATATACAGGTTGGATGTATTGCGTTTATGCTCACTCTTGCGGGTAATTTTGCGCACCAGTCCAACGTCAACCAGCGCATTAATGTGGTTAATCGCCGACCGCTCGCTTATCTCGCAAGCCTGCGAAATATACTCGTAACTCGGCCAGCATTCGCCTTGGTCATTGGCGTTATCGGCAAGCTTGATCAACACCAGCTTACGCAGTGGATTACCCACCTTGACCTTCATCGCTTTTACCATCAATTCCATACTCATAAGTCACCCCCAAACAGAGCAACCCACTGCCTAAAATTGACGAAACCATCATGTATACGTAACATGTAATAGCCTCACTTAGGTATTAAGCCCGCATCGGTCGCCAAAACTTCAGCGGGCTTTCTTATGTCTACAACAACGGGATCAACTGCAATGCGCCCCGTTGCCCTCCGCTCGCTCGCCTTCACTGCCAAGCAAGTAAACCTTGTGCGCCAAGTTACTGCGCAACTGGCTAAAAAAATCTCGCCGTTTAATGTGCTCGTTGCGGCTAGTCACGATGGTATTCACATTAGCTGCACTCATATCAGCGGCATTCGCATTAGTCGCACTCGCATCGGCCGCGCCTACATCCGCTGCCAATAGCGCAATAGAACGTTCCGCGCGTTGTTCTTCCATCAGCAGATAATTCATAATCCAATCGATGCTCACCGTCGGCAGCAACAACTGCTTACCACTGCCCAGCAACGCCTTATCCACGATGTCGGTCGCGATAACCGCCCAACGCTCAGGGCGACTATGCTGCAATTCATCGCAGCTCCTTAGCACCTCAACCATTCGGCCCACCTGCGTTCGCCTAAACAACTCCGCCGTGGTATGCCCATGAAAACAGGCAATGTCTTTACCCATGTTCACGCCACTTAACGGGGCCCGTTCAGAGGTTGCCGCGCTAAGCTCATTGGCATTAGGCTCAGTGCTATTAGGCATGTTCGGCTTAGATTTAAGCGCCATCGCCTTAAGCATTAACTGCTTTGCTTGTATCATGAGTAACGTCACTTGCGCGGTTTCCATTTCGGTAAGCGCGGCCACGGCGGGCCTATCATCACTGCTAACTTGCCCATGCACCGAACACGCGGCGCCGCCCTCCAAACAACAAATTAAGCATTCAGGATCAAACATCGTTATGCCCTCACTTCATCTTAGGTATCAAGCCCGCATCGGTCGCCAAACTGTGGCGGGCAATTTGATAACGGCACTTTTTACGCGCCCAGTTATCACTTAACTGATTTGTGAACATGTCATTCACTCCTTCTCTTATTTCAACAACTCATTTCAACAAGTCATTTCAACAAGTCATTTCAACAACTGCCACTTATGCCCATTGGCACACACGGCGCGTTTCGAGCCCGACTTGGTTTGCTTTAAAGCCAAACCGCATTGGCCACACGGCACATCAGCCACCCGCTTAAGCATTACCGCATTAATCTGTGCGCTGTGATTCGCACGTTTAGGCCGATACCCTAACGCCCGCGCCACTTTCACATACTCTTTCGCAATCCATTTGCCATCGGGTTCTAAGTGCAAACCGTCGCCGATCATGTCGCCCAAGCGGATCAACTGCTGGTGCAACTCAGCTTTAGCACTGGCGATAACATTGATGTTTAGGTTCGATTGCGGCATCGCGGTTACTTCTCGGCCGCGAATTGCGCCGCGTTACCGCCATGACTCGCTAAATACGGATACGCCAGCTCTAACGCCGCCATGCTCGCTTGCGTGGTTGCCGCCGACTCTTTTAACTCACGGTGCGCCGCCACTAACTGCTCGCGCTTCGGTGCCGCACCCAAATGGATCACCGCCACTTGTGCCTCGGCGTTCTCTTTGGTGAGCGATGCCGCCATATCGGCCACATGCAACACATGGCCATCACTCATGCGATCGGCAATCACCGTCACCCCAGTGCAACCAAATACATCGTTGAGATACTGCACCCGCAAATGCTCAGGCAGTGCTGCAACCAGTGCTTGCTCAACATGAAACAAGCGATCCGCCTGCGGATGTTGGCCCTCGTACTGGCCGAGCCAACGGAACAGCTTTTGCGCATTTATCCGCGCATCGTTGTGCACGTCTTGCGTGCTCGCAAAGCTAATGCCCTCCGCCGCTAACACCTCACTCAGCCCGAGGCGCTCAACCGCCACAACAAAATCTATCGCCAGCGCAAAGCGCGTCATCTTGGGTAGCTCCAACACCCGATGAATCGTTTTCATCAACAAATTCAAACGGCTGTCATTCTTACGTGAATTGGTTTTCATGCTAATAAGCCTCTCTCTGTTAACGTGTTAGAACGGTTCAGTGTTAAGCGGCGTGCTCAGGGCTCATTAACGGCAACTCTGTCGCCTTGAGTTCACCACCAGTTAACCGTTCGATTTGATAAGCGCGGAGTTCGGGAACGTCTACAGGCCACTTCGATATGGCGGCTTGAGACACGCCAATAGCGGCCGCGAGCTTTGCTTGTGAACCAAAGTGATCTATGGCTGCGGCTTTTTTCATAATGACTCCAAAGTGAATGAAACACAGCAACAATATAACTATGGTTAATTCAAGTCAATAACTTTGGTTAGTTGTCATATATAACCTAGGTAATATACTTAACCAATGAAAACACTTGCCCAAAACATACGTGACAGAATGGAAGCCATAGGCATGACTCAAAAAGAGTTAGCTGAACGAGCAGACATTTCTCAAGTCATGGTACATAAACTAGTCTCCGGTAAAGTTAAAACGACTGGAAAGCTGCTGAACATAGCGGCCGCTTTGCGTTGCACCGCCGAAGAACTTCAATATGGCGAAGAAGTTGCCAAAGCTAAGGCAGCTAACAGAATTGAATCCAATGCTGAATGGGCTGGCGGATTTGAGATATGGGACAGTGATACCCCGTTAGGGGAAGATGAAGTTGAAATACCGTTTTACATGGAAGTAGAGCTAGCCGCAGGCGATGGCATTCTCGATTGCCGTGAATTTAAAGGGCCAAAACTGCGCTTTACTAAGAGCACCCTTAAGCGTCAAGGTGTGAATAGTGACTATGCAGCCTGTGTCAAAGTGAACGGCAACAGCATGGAGCCCATATTACCCCACGGCTCAACGGTCGGTGTTGATACCTCGGCCACCGATGTGATCGACGGCAAAATGTACGCAGTTAACCACGATGGCATGCTGCGTATTAAAGTGCTGTATAAATTACCCGGTGGTGGTTTACGTCTGCGCAGCTACAACACGGACGAATATCCTGACGAACGCCTCGATGCCGACCAAATTAAACAGGTCAAAGTGATCGGCAAAGTGTTTTGGTATTCAGTACTGTTATAAAAAATTTAATCCCCAAAATGGCGCTTATAACTTATTTTGGGGCATAACCTTGTTAGACAATTAACTCTCATTAGCCAAATTCGGATTAACTATTCTATTAGCAACTAAAGCATGTAACGCCCCAAGAAGGGGCAATTACATGTGGGCTAAAATACGGAGCGAAGCGAAGGGAGCCCACATGTAATTGTCCCACTTGCTTGGCTTGTTAGGGCACATTACCACGAAATATTGCTGTCTAGCTTGCTTTTAGCTCTTTGCAGTGTCTCCAGTACAGAGTCAATAGAATGAATTAAATCAAACGCTCTAGCTTTTAACTCTGTATTTGAATCCCAAAACTGCTTGCTGACACCCGACAAAGAACATAGTAAATCACCTTCATACATATCACCTGATACCAACAAATGATTTTCAAGGATATCTAAAGCCAAAGGTATTAAGTAGATCAGTCCAATTTCTTGGCCGATGAGCATTCTAAGGTTTTCAGCCGTTAAATTCTTTAAAGGGGTTTTACGTAGTTTGTGGCAAGCTGTAACTAAATGAGAATTGAATTCTGGCTCTTCCCAGATATCATTTTCTAATACTTCCAATGTTTTCGAATAATCCATATCACCTACCTGACGGGCCCTAACATTTTATTAGTACGCATGCGCGTTTATCACGTTAGACCAGTGAAAACGCGCACAGTTAACTATCTGTATGCAAAGAACTTATCAGCTTTTTATCAAATACACCATCCGGAAAAACGCGCATGCGTGTTTCCCAAACCTATTATCTAATTTTGGAATAGTATATACGAATGATTTTAAAGGGTTTTGTAAATTTTAGAATGGAAAAACGCGCAAAAAAATGAGTTAAAAAACACTCAAAAGTATCCAAATTTAAATACGACTGCATACCCGTACATTGTTAGTCGCTTCACGATAGGGCCACACATTAGACAAATAGATGAGAATTTGTTGGGCAACAGGTGAGGGAATTTTCGATTGTTCTAACGAGCCAAAACACTTTCGGAGCATAACAACGCAATCAACCTCTCCTTACAAACATGACCTAACCTAGCACCAGCATAACCCTCCTTATATCAATATCTTATTCGGTATTACAAGTCGCTCATCAAATCATATAACTAAAATTAACCAAATTAATTAACCATAGTTATTGACCAAGCAATTAACCAAGGTTATATTTTGCTTGTACCCACTACCGAGGACAAGGAAATGATTCTAGCGAAAGTTCACACAACACCTAAGCAACGCGATGAGTTTCGTCTACTGGTTGCAATACGTTTTGCCTGCTTGATGGCGCTGGCCAAGGGCCACACCGACCCAATGGATTGCCCACGGGTGCAAGTCCGTTGCGCCGAGCTGGTCAAGCATTTTGCCTATCACCACCCTAGCGCCGCCTTTTACCGCCAGTTCATTCGCCACACGGGCGAACTCGGGCTCAACTTCAGCCTGCGCTTCACCGAGCCCCAACAAGGCTTGTACGGCAAGGTGATGGTGTGGCGTAACGACTCAATGGCCGTCACTAATGTGCATCCGCTGCACACGATGACCACAGCCACGCCCGTCGGCCGTTAACGCAGTAGAGCCGCAGAGCCGCCGCGCACATCCGCGATTTAGGCTATCTAGGCAAAGCAGCCAAGACAAAGCAACCAAGGGGTGATGGTCCATATCCCTGTAACGATAACGGCGACAGTTTCACCTTGTTGGAGGCAATTATGTTTTTTGTTTACGGCGTGTCCATGACCTTAGCGAAAAATCAAGCGGCCAAGAAGTGCAGCACCTCAGTTGGCGCGCACCCTAACCGCCGTCAACTGAGCCCCGACGAGTACCAAGCTAAGTTGAATGATATGGCGCAGCACTTGTTTGAAACCATGAAGCCACAACGCCTGTCGCATTCGTTATCGACACCCGCGCTGTGCCAGCAATACATCGTGTTAGCCATGACACAAGAAGCCCACCGCGATGTGCATATTCGCTATCACAAGCTGTCGGACAAGGTGAACCCCAAAACCAAGAAACCCATCATCAATTTGGTGGTGTTTAACGGCGAAGCCGCAGCTTAGCCCTGCTGATTCAAAAGGAAGGAATAGCGTATGAACCACCCAACGAGAGCATCATTTTTAAACGATGTTGCAGAACATCAACTCACCATTCTTAAAGATGATGGCGTGTTCCGTCACATGGAACTCAGCCAAGGCAGCTTTGAGCATCGCTTTGAGATCACCACATGGCCGCAGCATCTGTGCATCAGTGGCGATATGGGCTGTTACGTATTTTCTCGGGTTCAGGACATGTTTTGCTTCTTTCGCCAAAGCGGTGATGACTGGGGTGTGAATGCGAGTTACTGGGAAGAAAAGGTACTGGCTGAGTGTAAGACCGACGGCACTCGCGAGTTTGATGCCAAAGAAGCCGATCAACGCCTTGAGCAGTTTTTGCAGTGGTTTGTCGAGGGGCTCGACCCAACGAACGAAGAAGAGGCAGAGGCGATTAACAGCGCGACCAATGCCGTTAAGGAGTTTACCCAAAACCGCGAAAACGTCGAGTGGGATGTGGTTTATCGACTCAATAATTGGGATGAGGAAGATGCGGGCGGCATGACGTTAGATGATTTTTGGGATGGCTGGAAAGACCCCTTCACCTATCGCTTTATCTGGTGCTGTTTCGCGATTGTGTTCGCCATCCGCCAATACGATGAAGCCACCCAAAGCAAGGAGGCAGCATGAGCAACGAACATGATTTTTACGCCAAACATTACCCTTGGCTTAATGCAGATCAACGTGAGTGTTTTGATTTCCTTTGTGACATTCACAACGGCGGCAATCACATGTTTGGCAAAATCCAAGCCTGTGGTGAGCACGGGTTATCAATCAACAGTACTAGCGCGCATTACATGTCTACCTTCGACTATAGCGCCCTCACGACTGCAGTCGTTCTTGCACATGACCGCATGATCCGCTTTCAAATCGAGCCATCGGGCCCGCGCATGTTGAAGCTCGTTGCACATAAACGCCATCAACGTGAAGGCCGAATGAATGAACGCCATCCCAGCATGGAAGACGCGATTAACAATGTAAGGAAGCAATACCCATGTGACGAGGTGGCAGCATGAAACAGCGCCCTATTATCTTCAACACCGAAATGGTGCGCGCCATTCTTGATGGCCGTAAAACACAGACGCGCAGAACGGTTAATCCTGCTCAAGTTCAAAGCGAAAGACTCCCGCTAGAAACATCAAAAGGAATATTCAAGTTTTGGTGTTCTGATGAAGTAAGTAGTCCATTTGGCTTGGTTGGTGATCAACTTTATGTTCGTGAGACTTGGCGACAATTCAATTCATCTGATGAATGTGGTTGCAGTGAATCGCCTTGCTCATGTCCGGCTAACGGAACGGTTCTATTCAAAGCCACGGGTGATAGTGACGAAAGCAAATGGAAACCATCTATCCATATGCCTCGTTCTTGCGCTCGTATTCTGCTTGAAGTCACCGCCGTTAGGGTAGAAAGGCTAAATGATATCAGCGAGCAAGATGCAAAAGCAGAAGGTTTGCAATATCACGCCCTTTACCAAAAGTGGGGTGGCGTTGAAAAGCATTCGAACCATAAACCTCACTCGCCTCATTGGCGTTGGTATAAAAACCCACAGCATGCTTTTAAATCCCTATGGAACTCAATCTATAAAAATTGGGATGCTAACCCGTGGGTGTGGGTGGTCGAGTTCAGGGTGATCAGTACCACAGGCGGTGCAGCATGAACCACTTACTCCCAGGCTTTGAATCACAAGAGCGCGTTGCGTTATTGCTATCGCTCACCCGCATTAGTTCGCCCGAGGTGATCGCCGCGTTAACGCTGCATTACACCAGCGCCCTACCCGCCGAACGCGCGGCCGCTCGCCACGGGATTGAACTGTCGAACTTTATGCGCGGGCAAAAGAAGCTAGAGCAAATCGCCGCCACGGTTGAGGCCATTAAAGCCATCGACTGGGCCAAGCTGCAATTAACTCATTTGCAATCAACCGCTTTGCAACCGAAGCAGGTGGCCTAAATGACTCAATCAGCGGCGTTTCGCCATCTGCTAAATCATTACCGCAGCCATAAGTTAAGCCTGTTACTCAAGGCTACAACGGGCGATAGCATCAAAATCGCGCTGGCACTGGGCGCGTTAGATTGCCTGTACTGGCAAGCATTGGGCAACGGCTTAACCAACTTAGCCAAGGGCATTAGCCGCACCATAGTGTATTCGTACCGATATCACCCTATGCGCCTGCCCTGCCATTCGCCTGTCAGCCAAACCAGCGACAACCAAAACAAGGAGGCGGCATGAATACATTCAGCACTAAAGATGGCGTGGTCACGTTATCTAAGCCCTACTCCACCTTGATGTGCGATCAGCAGCAAATCGAAGTGAAATACACCCCCAACAATTACCACGGCTGGGGCATTTGTAAGTCTTTTAACGCCATCGAGTGCAGCGACTTCGGCCAAGCCGACGCCGAAGTATTCGCACTCAACGCAGAATCAAAACTCAGGATAAAAGGAGAAGCAGCATGAACCCGATACAAGCAGCAACTGTAGAACGTGAAGAAGGTTATTGGACCCATCCCGA
>NZ_JAUOER010000036.1:0-39161 GCF_031932025.1 Shewanella sp. SP2S2-4 | reverse complement strand
ATTATCACGTTATAATCATGAAGAACATGCATAATCCCACAACATCGCTGCCATAGTTAAATCAGAGAAATGCGCATACGTTTGCGCGAGTCCGTGTGTGCCGCTCATAAAGTTATTACAGACTGCTCTTGGCGTTCACTGGCTAGGTTAGTTAACACTTAACTGAGGCGTTAAAGTGTATCTCTTTGATGGGCGAGGTGCGTAAAGAGCATTTCATATTTAGTTGCAGTTTCTAGAGATAGGTTTTAACCGACGTTTCTAATGAGCCATTACTTGTTAGTGAGCCCATATATTTCGATAGTCGTTGGATTGGTCAAGATAAGCGCACCGAACACAACAAAGTGCGCTTAAATTGATTGAGGCTTACTGGGTGTGTTCTGAATGCTTACGGTGGAGTACTTCGAGTAGTTCATCTTCGAGTTCGAAGCGAGTTTCCATGTTATGGGCAAGTTCAGATAAATCTTTATCGAGTTGATACAACACGAGATCGTCTTGAGTTTCCGCATATTTATCGTTGAAGTCTAATGCCGCATTCGTGGTTGGCGTTATTTTTGGCAATACTTGTTGCGCGAGTGTTTTGCTTGATTCACCATATTCACTACAGGCATTAACGACTCTATCGTAGACTTCGAAATGGCCTTCAGAGACATAGTCCACTAATAAGTCACAGAAAGATTTAACATGTTCGAACGAGGGAAGTGATTTTTCTGATTTACTGTAAGGAGGAAGCCCAGCAATTTGGCAGTAATGCACTAACAGTTTTCGACGGTTTTTTAGCCATTGATCAATAAGCTTATTTGAGCCGCCCCACTTCTGTTCCGCTTTTTCAAGTTCTCTCAGCATGATGCATTCCATTTAAGTGCCAGCACATAACTCTAATGTAGGGACAAGTCGCTAATCGATCAACTCTTTTCATGCGAATTTGCGAGAATGACGAAATGGACAAACCAGCTGTTTTGCATCAAAAAATACAAATAAAAAACCCAACGATAGAAACCTATCGTTGGGTGAGTAAAGTTTATAGCAGGCTCGATGCGACGAGCTTCTTGATTGTTCTTGCTAGCGCAGACTTTTTATACCAAAGGCAGGGAACCAGCGCAACTTTTTTCTGTCTGAGTGTGACTTCGTTACGAATAAATCAGCAGTATGTTATCTGGATAACAATTTCCAATTTATATGGTCAAATCGACGCCGACGATGGGGAATAGCTCACATATATTTGCACATAAAGGTTACATTATTCGCGTAAATGCTAAACTACCGACCCAGCGGATCTCAATAAGACTAGGAACCAAGCCCAATGGCAGAATTAAAGAATGATCGTTATTTACGCGCCCTACTAAAAGAGCCTGTCGATGTGACCCCTGTGTGGATGATGCGTCAAGCTGGCCGTTATCTTCCTGAATATAAAGCTACTCGCGCTCAAGCGGGTGACTTCATGTCTTTGTGTAAAAATCATGAGCTTGCCTGTGAAGTCACGCTGCAACCTTTACGTCGTTATGATCTCGATGCGGCGATTTTGTTTTCCGATATTTTAACAGTGCCCGATGCAATGGGGTTAGGTTTGTATTTTGAGGCGGGTGAAGGCCCACGTTTCGAACGCCCTACAGACACTATCGATGCGATCAAAAAGCTCTCAATTCCAGATCCAGAAGATGAGCTGGGTTATGTGATGAAAGCCGTTAGCACTATTCGCCGTGAACTGAATGGCGCAGTGCCGTTAATTGGCTTTTCTGGTTCACCTTGGACCCTAGCAACTTATATGGTTGAAGGCGGCTCGAGCAAAACTTTCGAAAAAATTAAGAAGATGGCTTACGCTGAGCCAATGGCATTACACATGCTGTTAGATAAATTAGCCGATTCAGTGATCTTATACCTGAATGCCCAAGTGGCTAATGGTGCACAATCACTAATGATTTTTGACTCATGGGGCGGCGCGTTATCGCACTCTGCTTACCGTGAGTTTTCTTTGCGTTATATGCAGAAGATTGTCGATGGTCTGACACGTTTTGCCGATGGCCGCAAAGTGCCAGTGACGCTGTTCACTAAAGGTGGTGGTTTGTGGTTAGAAGCGATGGCAGAAACTGGCTGTGATGCGTTAGGTTTGGATTGGACTGTAGACATTGCCGATGCCCGTCGCCGTGTAGGCCATAAAGTTGCATTGCAAGGCAACATGGACCCTTCAATGTTATATGCACCAATTCCACGTATCGAAGAAGAAGTGGGCCATATCCTAGCGGGTTATGGTGAGGGTACTGGCCATGTATTTAACTTAGGTCATGGCATCCATCAGCATGTCGATCCAGAGCATGCCGGCGCTTTTATCAAGGCGGTTCATGCGCAATCAAAGCAATACCATAAGTAATTTTTGGTTTGCGAAACAGGCCCGCTTGCGGGCCTGTTTTATTTCTGACATTTGGGTTTGATAGCGTTGGAGCTTCTGGCGAAGGTATCTTTATGGATGAGCGTATGTGGTGATTTCTATCGTCTGCGAGCTTAATGAGTCTTACATTTAGATAACGACTTAAGCACCCTATATTCACATTCTGATTATGTGTGAATTATCTTGATAAAGAGTAAAATTCATAATCGTTTATTTTATAAATTTTATTTTTAAATCAAAGGTATAAAATTGATTTGATTGCATGAAAATGTCTACTTTAGCAACGACTAAAGCGAAGTGATGTTTAATACTATTCGCAAATGAGATATGTTGCATGGCGCAGTGAAGGATTATGCAAGGCCGTCAATCAATTTAGTCATAACAAGCCGTGGTAAGAGATGCACATTGGCAAGAAAATATTGGTATTTATTGCGGGCTTTTGTCTCCCCGCGGTGGTCATTGTCTCCTATTGTCTGGGGTGTTGGTACGATCATCGCGTCGAGCTATTGCGCCAAGACAGTGCTAATCGTGAACTTGCTAATATCCAGCAGCAGTTTCAAATTGATGTTGACCGCTTAACCTTTCTCACGAATATCTACGCTTTACCTTTGTCGCAGTTAGATGAAGTGCAACTAAAAAAGCTAGAGTCCTCGTGGCACGATAGTTCAATGTCGGCCAACCTTAGTTGGTATATTTTACGCCAAGGCGAACTGCAGACTTTTTTCCCCAATGAATATACTTTTGCGTCTAATGAGCTGCGGGAAATTGCCAGCGCCATTATTAGCGCTAATAAGCCCAGTGTTGCTGGTGCATATTTGATTGGTGGGCAGGCTTATGTCATTACCGCCGTGGCTTCTGCACCTAATGAATCTGTACTGCTGGTGCGTCAGTTGACCGATAATGACTTACTTGAATATGCGCAGGCCTTATTGGTAACTAAAGTGACTATGAGTCACTCTAACGCTGTCACGGCAAGTGTTGAGGGCGTTCATAGTGACACCATTGAAATACCCAGCCTGTTAAAAGACAAACCTGTTTACCTGCAAGTGCAGTTCTCCGAGGGGCCCTTCCAAGAGGTGAAATTTAAGCTCGATTGGGTATCGCTCGGGTTTATTCTTTTTGGCGTATTTATTGTTGGCCTTGGCTATATTTGGCTGCGCTCAGGTTTACTCAAACCCTTTAAAAACTTGATGCGGCAATTGGCGCTGGTCGATCCTATGTCCAGTGTCTATCAACCTGTCACCAGTGAGGGTAATGAGGAATTAAAAGTGCTTGCCAGCCGCGTTAATAGCTTGCTGGCCAGAATTTATCAACAGAAAGAACGCGCGAAAATCACCTTAGAATCTATTGCAGAAGCGGTGATTTTAACCGACGTCGATGCCAAAGTGATTTATATGAATCCGCGGGCCGAGTCGCTTCTGGATGTCGCCAGTTGTTATGCCCTAGATCAGAGCCTCGCAAGCCTGTTAAAGGCTGGCGATCAGTTGAATCAGGCGGTCTTCACTTGTATTCGTCTTGGCGAATCATCACCACAGGTCGAGAAAATCAAGCTATTAACTGCTTCGCCTCGGATTATGGAGCGCAGTATCAGCAATCTGCGCAATCACGATAAAGAAATTGTTGGTACTGTCGTGGTATTGCGGGATATCACTCAAGAAGAGTTACTTAAACACCAGCTACAAAAAAGGGCAAATTTCGATAGCATTACAGGGCTGCTAAACCGTCAGGCATTTGATGAGCAGTTACCCCAATTTGCCGCTTCAGCTAAAACCATCGCCGTTTGTTATCTCGATTTAGAGCAATTCAAGTTGATTAACGACAGCTGTGGCCATACTGCAGGCGATCGTATGCTCGCTATGGTGGCTAAGGCTATGCAGGCTTGTCTTGGGCCACAGGAGCTATTGGCGCGCCTTGGTGGCGATGAGTTCGGTTTAGTGATTTGTAATCGCAGTGCTTTATCTGTGGCGCAATTACTGAAGCAAATGATTGCGCAAGTCTCCATGCAAGTGCTGAATGACAAAAACTGTAACTATAAAGTTGGTCTCAGCATAGGTGTCGCCTTTGGTCGTGCGCCCTATATTGATGCCCAAGAATTATTGAAAGACGCGGATATTGCCTGCATTGCCGCTAAAGCTAAGGGCGCCAATCAAATTCATTTTTACGATGATAAAGATAAAGAGCTCACTTACCAAAGAAACGCGCCTAAGTGGGCGGTACGTATCGCGCAGGCGATTGAAGAAAACGAGCTAATTCTGTATTACCAACCGATCCGTGGGTTAGGCAGCGGTCCACAGCGACAACGCATGGAAATCCTGCTGCGAATTCAAGAACCCTGTGGCCGTATTTTGGCGCCTGCGCAGTTTATTGCCGCGGCTGAACGCTTTAAGCTGATGCCTGACATAGATAAAGAAGTGATCCGCAAAGCCTTTTTATGGTTATCTTTGCACCCGGTGCTTTGGCCTGATCACTGTATTTCGATCAACCTTTCTGGCAATAGTTTAGGCGCCGAAGGTATGGTGGAATATATCGCCCAGCAGCAGCATATTTTTGATATTCCAAGTCAATGTATTTGCTTTGAAATTACTGAAACCACCGCGATCCAAAATCGCAATCGTGGTATGGAAATGTTGAAGCAGTTACGTAAGCTTGGCTTCTCGTTTGCCTTGGATGATTTTGGCAGTGGTTTCGCCTCTTACGGCTATTTGCGTGAATTACCTGTCGATTATGTCAAAATCGATGGTTGTTTTATCAAGAATCTTGCCGTGAACGCCAAAGATTACGCTATCGTTAAATCGATTCAGGATGTTTGTCGGGTCATGGGGATCGAGACTGTGGCCGAATTTGTTGAAAATCAGGAGATTATCGACAGATTATTGAGCATTGGCATTAATTACGCGCAAGGTTATGCGATAGGGCGCCCACAACCCTTAGCGAATTATCGTGAACAATATGAGATGAGGCTTGCACAACGCGCGTGATGGATTGCGCTTTTAGTGTGATTATGCCAATTTAGCTAAAGATGTAATTAACATAGCGATAACAAAGGAATGACTATGGATGGACTCACTGGCAAGGTCGTGATCATCACGGGTGCTTCAGAAGGTATTGGTCGAGCACTCGCTGTGGCAATGGCGCGAATGGGCTGCCAGCTCGTGATCAGTGCACGCAATGAAACACGTCTCGCTTCACTCGCCTTAGAAATCGCTAATTATGGTCCGCCTCCTTTTGTATTTGCTGCCGATGTTTCTCGTGCTGAGCAGTGCGAAGCCTTGATAGAAGCCACGGTCGCGCATTACGGACATCTCGATATTTTAATTAATAATGCCGGCATGACCATGTGGTCACGTTTCGACGAGCTGACTCAGCTGTCTGTACTTGAAGACATTATGCGGGTGAATTATCTTGGACCCGCGTATTTGACCCATGCCGCGTTACCTCATTTAAAGGCCAGTAAGGGCCAAGTGGTGGTAGTGGCCTCCGTCGCTGGATTAACGGGCGTTCCAACTCGTAGCGGTTATGCCGCTTCTAAACATGCTGTGATTGGCTTTTTCGATTCGTTGCGGATTGAGCTCGCGGACGATAATGTGGCAGTGACGGTAATTTGCCCCGATTTTGTGGTGTCACAAATTCACAAACGTGCCCTCGATGGTGCAGGTAATCCTTTAGGCAAGTCACCGATGCAAGAAGCTAAGATACTGACGGCCGAGCAATGCGCCAATATGATGCTACCTGTGATTGCGACTCGGGGCCGACAACTTATCACTTCACTTCGTGGCCGTTTGGGGCGTTGGCTTAAGCTGATCGCGCCAGGTTTAATCGATAAAATTGCCCGCAGGGCGATCGCCTCCGGGCACTAACATCTTTGGCATTACAAGCTATTTGCCACTCTTATTCAGATGCGTAATGATTGACTGTTCAGCCTCGCTTTGCGTTGCTTTTTCCCCTTGCTTTTCGATAGTTGCAGTGGCCATATGGCCCGTCATATCCTCTGCAATATGAAACCAATCTGGATGCCAGTAAAAGCTGGCTCCTTCTAGGGTTTGCCAGTTATGCACGCCTGATTTTTCACCTTGATAAATAAGATCTTTTATCGAATAACCCATATATTTACCCTATTAATTTTTATGATTGTTAAAAATATAAGAAGCTTGATGGTGCACGTCATCTGAGCCTAGGTATGTGCTTTAGGTCACATTTTTCAGGTAAAATAAACCCCGCCAGAGCGAGGTTTATCAGTTGCGTTAGTCGCTTAGTCTGATTAAGGCTTAGCGCACTTATGGTTTAGTGCACTGGGTTGGCGAACCCGTACCTTTCCATTGTGTAGTACCATCAGCGAGTGACAATGGCACAAAGGTTAAACCTTGGCTCATGTTCGCTGGCGGCAAGTCGGTTTCTAGCTCATACATGCCCATGGGCATAGTACCCGAGGTCGCATTAGCGACTGTTTGCGCTGCTGCAAGGCTTGAGTAGCGCAGACCCAGCATATCAAAATGATTACGCCAATCTTTGCCTGTGAGCTGACTCAAAGACACCAACATAAAGTCGTTGCCGGGAATATCTTTCACGGTTTTGCCGCCGTAAACACTATTGCCGTCAAACGGAAATTGGTCAAAGCCCAGTTTGCTGCGGTTCGCTTCCCAATCACTGGCGTTATTGGCATATTTGCCAAAAATACGACTGTGTTGATACAGCAAGGTAAAGAGATTAAAGCCATTGTTCAGCATGGTGCCATCGCTCAGCATCATGCCGTGGGCCTTTAGTGCCATTTGGATATAAAACGACATGCGATAGCCGTTATGCACAGCATATGCATTGCTGGCCCAAGGCGCTGTGTATCTGTCTTCACCTGCATCGAGCACTTTACAGTTAGCGCCAAACACTACGCGCTTACCGCTGGTATCTGTTGTGCCCGCAGCATCGGACATAAACACATAGAAGAGATCTTTATGGTTCATGTGGCCATCAGTAACCGTATCGGTATTATTATCGCGCAGATAATGGGTTTTCCACTTCACCACATAGGGGAAGATGTTATTGGAGTTTTCTCCGGCGCGGCTGGCATAGCCTGTCCAGTTGTCGCTATTAGCCGCAGTGGCATATTGCACATTGAGGCGGTTAGTTTGCAGATTGTGGCCTAACTCATGGTTATCGCCCCAACCCGTTGGGTCGATATTCCATGCCGCATCCCATGGATTTCCGCTACAACCGGCGCCGCAGTGGGCATTTTGATCATAGTTAGCGTGTTGAATAATAGTGCGGGTATGCAGATTATTGTCTATACAGTCGTCGCCAAACAGTCCTTTACAGGCGGCGAGCACATCGGCGGGTAAGGACTCAGTTAAACTCTTTCCTTGGATCTTAAGGCCAGCTAAGGTGTAAACGCTATTTATATGGTCATCGACAATACTTTTGAGTAGCGCGTTGACATCGGGCACATTGCCGCCGATGGCGTTTAAAAAGCGGTCGCGACGCAGATGCTGCTCAGCGCCATCGGTGCGCAAGTCCACATGGGGTAATTCAGTATTTTGAATGCGATCGTTAAAGGCTGCGATTTCAACCGGATTGGAGAAATCCATAATGGTCGGATGTTTTGCCACATGCTCAGCATTGACATCAACACTTAACGCGCCATTACCACCCGAAACCTCACCATTGATGTATAGATAAATCGGCCCGCCGTAGGGTGAGGAAAACTCAATACTTTGCCCTTGTGCTAAGCGCAGGCGTTGCTGGGCCAGTTCCAAGGGGCCGCGGTAGATTTTCTGCTCATAGGCACGGTTAGTATTGCGTCTATGGTAGTTGAGTTTGATCTCCACATTCGCAGCGCTGCTATCGAGACGAGTGAGTTTGATGGTTTGACCTGGCAGTGCATACCAGCCCGTGGTCGTCCATTGGCCCGCATAGGGCACGCTAATGATTTTACGCTCTGAAACCGTTGCAGGGTAAACGTAGTGTGCATTGCTGCCCTTGCTGAGGTTAGCTCTGTCGGTAACATATTCACCTAAATCTGGCTGGGCTAAGTTATGGCTACGGGCATAGCTGACGGTCCAATCGGCAAATAGTGCCCGCTGCCATTGAGCGAACTCGCTGTAGGCTATGGGGTAGTCAATCTCGCTGCGATATTTATCTGCAAGCAGCAGTCCAGCCTTCATCAAGGGGAAGTCTGCCTTGGTAAACACATCAATTGCGTTGTTATCTAAGGTTTCGGCATTGCTGCGATACCAATCTGCGCCCGCTTTGAACGAGTCAACAAAGGCGGCAGCATTGCAGCTGAGATAATTGCCTGTGCAGTCGTTAAGCACTGAGGTATCGAAGCTTGCTTCATTGAGCTTGCCGAGTAGGTTATTTACCTTGGTCAGAGCTGTATCTTCGGCCAAAATATCAGTCACATTGAGGTCGTTGGCATTGAGCTTTGACCAATAATTACCTGAGGTTGAAAGCCCCATTTCAAGGTAAAGCGGCGATAGCATTGGGCTTTGATTACGCCAGTAGTTTGAGAGCAACAAGGGAATACCCGCCGCTTTTGCCTTAGCGATAGCAGCTTTAATGCCGGCAAAACCCAAGGATTGACGGTCTATGTCACTTATCACTATCACATCGGGCTTAAGTGTATCGATACAGTTGCTTAGCTCGCTGTAGTCACAAGTGTTTGCCGCATTAATGTTATGGGCAGCGGGGTAGTTGTTTGCAAGCCAAGTACGAATACCCTCGTTATGGGGAAAATACCAACTGTCGGCTTTGCTCGGCATTTGGGTGGTGACTATGTTGAGGTCGTCGGTTTTATCGGCGCCTTTGGTCAGCCAGCCTAAAAGATTTTTCAGCAAAGTATCGGTTTGAGCTGAGGTGTTGACGGAAAAGAGATTTCCTCCCATGGCCGCATATCTTTGCCCTTGTTGCTCGCCCGCCATGACTAAGCCGCGAACCGCGCTTGCACCACTGCCATCGACATTCGATGGCAAGACAGTAAAAGTGTTCTCTGGCATAAAGCTCGAGAAGGTAATTGAGTCGTGAGTCGGATGCCAAGAGACGCTGCTACCGACACCTTGATATAGCTGATTTATCTGGGCTTTACGTTCGATGTCGATATTAGTGAGTTCGGCGATGCTGAAATCAATTAACTCACTCGCACTGGCAAGCCTGTGGTCTTGATGCTTAATGGCATTTTCGGCGTTAGCAATAAATGTCGGCGTGATAGTGCAATCCGCCGTTATTGCCGCCGTGGTGTAAGTTAGCGCATTGAGCGTGCCACCACAGCCAGTAATGCCTTCGAGTGTAAAGCCAATATCGGCAGTGATGCTAAAAATAGCGCTTTTACCCGACTCCACTTTTTGACTGCTTGGATCTAAGGCTCCGCCATTTGCTGACACACTACTAGCAATGTATTGCACCGGCGCGGGAGGTTGGACTGGCGGCTGAGTCGGTGGTGTGGTCGTGCCAGCATCTTCTGAGCCGCCACCGCATCCGCTAAGCAGTATGGCGATGGAGGCGCACAGCAGTCTAATCCTCATGGGGAGTCCTTGATATTTAGGTATTTAACATTTGGTTGACATTGTATCTCGTTGCTCCAATTTTCAATAGAATTAATTATATAATTTTATTGAAAATCATGACGTTATATTTGACGCTCGTCAAAATTCAGGCACAAAAAAACCGGCTTCTGGCCGGTTTTTTAACGCGCCTAGCAATTAGTCTTGCTGCTCACGTGCAATAGCACGGTAACCAATATCGGTGCGGAAATACACATCATCCCAGTGGATTTCATCAACCAATTTATAAGCCGCTTTTTGCGCTTCGGTCACTGTGTTACCCAGTGCAGTCGCGCAGAGTACGCGCCCGCCGTTGGTGACTACGTGGCCGTCTTTCATCTCAGTGCCAGCATGGAAGACTTTGCCATTGTTATCACCAAGGCTGAGACCGTCAATCACATCAAACTTGCGATACTCATCTGGATAACCGCCAGCGGCTAATACCACGCCAACGGCTGCGCGCTCGTCGTATTCAGCTGTCACTTTATCTAACTCGCCACGGGTGGCGGCTAAACACAGTTCCACTAAGTCAGACTTTAAACGCATCATGATTGGCTGAGTTTCTGGATCGCCAAAGCGACAGTTGTATTCAAGTACTTTGGCGCTGCCGTCTGGAGAGATCATCAAACCAGCATACAAAAAGCCTGTGTAGATATTGCCTTCTGCGGCCATGCCATCAACCGTTGGGCGAATTACGTTTGCCACAGTCCAATCGTGTACCGCTTGAGTCACCACAGGTGCTGGCGAGTAAGCGCCCATACCACCCGTGTTTGGACCATAGTCGCCGTTATCGCGGGCTTTATGATCTTGGCTGGTCGCCATTGGCAGAATGTTTTTGCCATCGACCATGACGATGAAGCTGGCTTCTTCGCCTTTCAGGAATTCTTCAATGACCACGCGTGAACCCGCATCGCCAAACTTGTTGCCTGCGAGCATGTCATCAATCGCCGCATCGGCTTCAGCTTGGTCTTGGGCGATAATCACGCCTTTACCTGCGGCCAAACCGTCAGCTTTGATGACCACTGGATAACCTGTTGTGGCCGTTAATTCACGCACGAAGGCTTTAGCGTCGCTGATTTCGGTGCAGTTTTTGTAACCCGCAGTTGGAATATTGTGGCGGGCTAAAAAGTCCTTAGTGAAGGCTTTTGAACCTTCGAGCTGAGCTGCCGCCTTAGTTGGGCCAAAAATCGGTAAACCTGCGGCATTGAATGCATCAACTACGCCCATCACTAATGGCGCTTCTGGGCCGACTATAGTCAGTTCAATTTTATGGGTTTTCGCAAAATCGAGCAGAGCAGGAATATCGGTGGCGCTGATCGCCAGATTTTCAACATTAGGTTCTAGGGCTGTGCCCGCATTGCCTGGCGCAACATAGACAGTTTCAACTTGAGCCGATTGTGCAGCTTTCCACGCTAGGGCATGTTCGCGACCGCCGCCACCAATAACTAATACTTTCATTGTAAAGCTCCCATGAATCGAAATGGATAAGGCCCTAGAATCTAGGACCTAGAATCTACTGATTAGTGACGGAAGTGGCGCATGCCCGTCATCACCATGGCCATGCCGTGCTCGTCTGCTGCGGCGATGATTTCAGCATCGCGCATTGAGCCACCCGGTTGGATGATGCAGCTAATGCCCGCAGCCGCAGCGGCATCGATACCGTCACGGAAGGGGAAGAAAGCATCGGATGCCATCACAGAGTTCACTACTTCTAAACCTTCGTCGGCGGCCTTGATGCCAGCGATTTTAGCGCTGTAAACGCGGCTCATTTGGCCTGCGCCGACACCGATAGTCATGCCGTCTTTGGCATAAACGATGGCGTTAGATTTAACGAATTTCGCTACTTTCCAGCAGAACATTAAGTCTTTCAGTTCGTTTGCAGTTGGTTGACGTTTAGAGACCACTTTGATGTCTTCTAAACCGACCATGCCTTGGTCGCGATCTTGTACTAACAAGCCGCCGTTAACGCGTTTGTAGTCTAAGGTTTGGGTTTTAGTGTTCCACTGACCACATTCCAATAAACGCACGTTGGTCTTTTTCGCCACCACATCGCGGGCCGCTTGGCTGACGCTTGGGGCGATAATCACTTCAACGAATTGACGCTCAACGATAGCGCTCGCCGTCGCGGCATCTAACTCGCCGTTGAAGGCGATAATGCCACCGAAGGCTGACGTTGGGTCAGTTTGATAAGCGCGGTTATAGGCATCGAGCAAGTCTTTACCTAAGGCCACACCACATGGGTTAGCGTGTTTAACGATAACGCAGGCGGGTTCCAAGAATTCTTTTACGCACTCAAGGGCGGCATCGGTATCGGCAATGTTGTTGTAAGACAACGCTTTGCCTTGCAACTGAATTGCGGTCGCCACAGAGGCTTCATCAATTTTAGTGTCGACATAGAAGGCCGCCGCTTGATGGCTGTTTTCGCCATAGCGTAAGTCTTGCTTCTTCACTAATTGGGTGTTGAACGTGCGTGGGAACTTAGAATCAGCAAAGCATTCGTCCGTGCTATGCGCAGGAACCATAGTGCCGAAGTAGTTGGCGATCATGCCATCGTAACCCGCAGTGTGCTCAAAGGCTGCAATCGCTAAGTCGAAACGCGTCGCATGGGTCGTGCTGCCATTGTTAGCCGTCATTTCTGCCAGTACGCGTGAGTAATCGGCGGCATTAACGACTATGGTGACGTCTTTGTGGTTTTTTGCCGCTGCGCGCACCATAGTTGGGCCGCCAATATCGATATTTTCGATAGCGTCCTCTAAGGTACAACCGGCTTTAGCAACAGTTTCAGCGAAAGGATAAAGGTTAACCGCAACCAGATCGATGGCATTGATATTGTTGTCGGCCATAACGCTTTCATCAAGACCGCGGCGCGCCAAAATGCCGCCGTGCACTTTAGGGTGCAGCGTCTTAACACGACCGTCCATGATCTCAGGGTGTCCTGTGTAATCAGATACTTCGATAACAGGCACGCCGTTATCCGCTAACAGGCGAGCGGTGCCGCCAGTTGATAACAGCTCCACACCTTGGGCGTGAAGTGCTTTGGCGAACTCGAGAATTCCGGTTTTATCTGAAACGCTTAACAGCGCGCGACGAATGGGTCTGGCATTATTTGCAGCAGTCATTTGGGTACAGGGTCCAGTTATTTTAGTTTCAAGGATCTTTCGGAAAACAGAACAGCCTTAGTGCTGCACTGCTTTCCAAAAGTCCCTTGGTCCTATTTTTACTTTATTAGCTAACTTTTTATCCCTTCATCACGGCGCGCGTATTCTACCGTAAAACTGCATTTACGGGTGTTTTTTCTGCGTGATTTCACAATATTCATATCAGAACAAAGTGACGTGACTCGGCCGACTTTATGTAAAGTATGAATTACCCCTTGACCTTGGAGTAGGCTCCAAGGTTTATACTCGCATTATTGAGCTGTATGCTGGAAACTCCCCCTGAGTTGGGCGCGATTTCGCAAAGGATGAAGACATGTATCGTATTGGTGAACTGGCGGATTTGTGTGAGGTGAAAGCCGACACGTTGAGATTTTACGAGAAGCACGGTCTGCTCGCGCCGTCGAGCCGTACCGAGTCAGGCTATCGAGTGTATACCGAGGCCGATGCCGCGCGACTGCGTTTTATCTTACGGGCGAAGGCCGTGGGTTTTACCCTCAATGAAATCAGTGAATTGCTTTCAATCGAACTTGATAAATCTAATCGCGTCTGCGCCGATGTGAAGGGTATGGTTGATATTAAATTGGCCCAAGTGAAGGCCAAAATCGCCGAGCTGAATCATTTTCAAACCAGTTTACAAAGTCTGTCCGATGCCTGTTGTGGCGGGCCGCGCAGCGCCGAACATTGCTCGATTTTAGAGGCGTTGGAATCCAGTACTGAGCGGGTACGCGTTGAGCATCATTCTCATGATGGAAATCAGCACGAAACGCATCAGCATAAAGCACATCAAAATGAGTCGCACCAGCATACTCACGGCAAAACAATCCATGATGAGTCAGGGAATTAATTATGTTACTGAAGAATTTTATCGATCTGTTTTTAGACTCGGCGCCTTGGTTGTTATTAGGCCTGATCCTGGCTGGGCTATTAAAAGTATTCGTACCAATGGTGTGGATGCAAAAGCAGCTCGGCGGTCACGGTTTTAAAACTGTGGTGAAGGCGGCGCTGCTCGGTGCACCATTACCTTTGTGTTCTTGTGGCGTGATTCCTGCGGCGGTAGGGTTACGCCGTTCTGGTGCCTCTAAAGCGGCAACGACCTCCTTTTTAGTGTCGACGCCAGAAACAGGCGTCGATTCAATCGCCGTTTCCTACGTGTTACTCGGCCCCTTTATGGCGATCGTCAGACCGATTGCAGCGATTACCAGTGCGATTGTGGCTGGTTTACTCGTTGGCCGCGATGACGACGATGGCAAGCCTGCGGTTAAGTCAGAGTCCAAGTCAGCTAGCGACGTACCCGTGGCGGCCCGCTGTGCGTCGAAATCTGCTACTCAGTCTCAAGCTGTTAAAGCTGAACCGGTTAAAAGCTGTTGCTCATCAACTAAAGAGCCAACTTTAGCGCCTGTTAAAGCGGCTGCATCCTGCTGCGGCAATGAAAGTCATACTGAGCAGAAGACTGAGCCTAAGAGTGCGATCAAAATGACGCCTGTGGCTGCAACGTCTAGCTTAATGACGGTTCATGGCGGCAGTGTTGCGAACGTCGGTGTGATAAAAGCTGAGAAAACAGCTTCCTGCTGCGCTAGTAAAACAGCTGAATCTGTCACCCCTGAGACAATCCTTGTGGTGAAAAAAGGTGCCTGTTGCGGTACTTCAAATAAAGCCGAGTCTGGAACACATGATCACAGTGCTCACGGCCATGGTTCTCAAACCCAAGGTGAAGCGGATAGCTGCTGCGCCTCGACTCAAGATATGGCGACTGAGTTAAAATCACAATCTGTATTAAGCCGCGTCGGTATTGGTCTTAAATATGCGGCAACGGATTTAGTGCGTGACACTACCTTGTGGTTGCTGGTGGGTTTATTCTTCGCGGCACTGGTGCAAACTTATGTCCCCGCAGACTTTTTAGCACAATGGGGCAACGGTATCTTAGCTATGTTAGTCATGGTGTTGGTCTCTGTGCCTATGTATATCTGCGCCACGGCATCGACACCGATTGCAGCCGGACTATTATTGGCTGGCGTGTCACCGGGAGCCGTTTTAGTGTTTATGATGGCGGGCCCTGCGACCAATATCGCGACATTAGGTGTGGTGGCTAAAGAGTTAGGCAAACGTGCGTTGTGGGGATACTTGGGCGGCGTGATCGGCGTGGCCTTAGTCGCAGGTATATTGGTCAATTATCTGGTGGATAGCTTTGGCTTTGTGGTGATGCCACAGATTGGTGAGCAGCACCAAATGTTACCTCAGTGGTTAGTGGCAACCTCTGGCATAGTGCTGGCGTTACTCATGGCAAAAGTGGTGTTTGAAAAGATCCCTCGAAGCTGGATCCGCCGCAACGATTGCTGTTCTTAATCAGCTCATATTCCGCTCAGTAATTATCGAGCGAATAACGAAAAATCCCAGTGTTAGGGCTAACACTGGGATTTTTTATTGTCGATTTATGCTTTTGCTCGAGCTAAACCCAAGCTTAGTTGCCTTTTTTCACATCGATAAAGGGCAGAGTGCCTGTCGGTAGCATGGTTGTCGGTAGTTTACCGTCCCACTTTTCCGCTTTAGTTAATTCAACTAAGTTTTGATTTTGTGCCAGTGCTTCGGCGCGGCTTTTAATTGCAGAGGCTTCTGCATCACCTTTAATGCGAATACTTTCGGCTTCAGCCTTGGCGCGGGCTAATTGCGAGTCGGCCTGTGCTTGCGCTTGGGTGACGGCGATTTGCGCGCTGACGCGTTCTTTTTCTAGATTCTGCAGTTGAGTTTGCACTTCTACTTCGGCGCGCATTCTGTCTTCGACGGATTTTTCATAGGCGTTGGAAAAGTCGATATTCTCAATCTGCACTGAGTTGATTTCCACCGGACCTTTGATCGAGTTAGTGATCGCGCTGGTCACATCGATACCGAACTTGATCCGCTCTTGTACCACAGAAATCGCCGTGTATTTACCGAAGATGTTTTCGACCTGAGTCGGCACTTGTCTGTCGAGCAAACGCGTGACCATGGCATCGATACTCTTGAAGTTAGCATACACTTCTTCGACGCGGTCTGGCGGTACGCTAAATGTCACCGATGCGTTAAGTGTCGCAGGTTGTTGATCGCGGCTATAGGCTTGCAGCGAGGTATAACTGGTGGTGTGTGTTTGGGTCGAAATCTTCACCACAGTGTCTATCAGTGGGATTTTAAAACCAAGCCCAGGTTCTGCTGTACCGATAACTTTACCGTTGCGCAGCAGTACGCCACGTTCACCTTGGTCAACTGTATACCAACTGCCAAATAAGGAAATAAAGAGGATTAATAGAATAACAATGGGGATAATTTTGCTGAGGCCAATTGAGCTCGGCAGATTGAATTCATTTTTAATCATTTAGCTTCCTTTGCTGATGTCATAGTAATGAGCTTGAGGGTGAATCGGATTGTTTATCTTGGGACAAGACTATTAACGCGAAATGTATCTTAATGGTTAACAACTGGCAATGACAAGGCAGAAGTGTTGCCTATTTGTGATTTGAATACCATAAACCATCCTTACAGTGTAAATCTTATTGCGAATTATTATCACCAAGGCTAGAGTCCCGAAATTAAAATTCTTCCATTGCTTTCATGTGCTTATCTTTTACATGATATACAGCAAGCATAGGAAAATGGACTCGAATGCTAACGCTTTGTAGTGAGAGGATAACATCCCGTGTTGCAACTTATATTCCTGTTGTCGACGCTTCTGGCCTGCTTGTTATTTTATTTAACGAATAAGCAGCAAAAACTATTTGCAAGCTCCCTTCCTAAGCGGCCTTGGCGGTTACTCGCTTACGGTGTTGCCTTTGTCAGTCTTATCGGTTGGCTTAGCCTCTTTACCCTTAGCGCCGCAATTTTTATTTGGTTAGCCCTGTTGATGTTATTGATGGGGTTAGTGCCTTTTATCTCACTTTTCGGTCGGAAATAACTCATGGCACGTTTAGCTGAACAGGATAAATTGCAACCTGACTGGTGGACTAAATCACTGGCTGGATTGATTTTAGGATTTACTTTAGCACTTGGATTGGTGGGGTTATTTGCCTGGTTTGGCCCAGGCGGCATCGATGTCGATACTAAAGTGCAGTTCAACATGTGGCTGATTACGCCTATCTGGTTATTGATCTTAAGTTTTAGCTTTATGTTTAAAACCGGACTCAGGGCAATCGGCTACTTGGGCTTGTTTAACGTTTTGACTTATATAGTGTTATATACCTTTAGGTGACAAGGATGAAAGTTCGCAGTGATGTGTTACGTGTGTATCAGTCTATCCATATTTGGACTGGTATCATCGCCGGAATCGTATTGTTTATCGGCTTTTATGCCGGCTCGCTCACTATGTTTAAGGGGGCGATTGACGCTTGGTCAATGCCGCCAGCCCTGACCTTGCCTCAAGTGCCCACCGAGAAGCTGGATGACTTAGTCGCGCAAGTGTTAGCGCAGGATGATAAGGCCAAAACCGGTTTTAGTTTGCACTTAAATGATGAGCATCAATCGCCGATGACTTGGTATCAGCAGGGCTCGGAACGTGAACTCAGCATGAGTCACCAGCTTTGGCATGCCAGCCTTGACGAGCAGGGGCAATTAGTCACCCAACTAAGTACACCAAGCGAGTTGGCTGAGCTGATTGACCAATTACACCGCACCGCGGGGATTGCCGGCGAAGTCGGTCACGATCAAGCGGGTGCCTATGTGTTGGGGATAGCCGCCGTTTTATACTTCTTGGCATTGGTTTCTGGGGTGATTTTTTTACTGCCAACGTTCACCAAAAGTTTTTTCGCCCTGCGTAAAGATAAAGGTGAGAGTCGTTTCTGGCTCGATGCCCATAATTTAGTGGGCATTACCAGCCTGCCATTTCATCTAGTGATATGTGTAACTGTGATTGTGTTTGCTTTCCATGATCAGCTTTACGATGGGCTTAAGCATATGGTTTATGGTGAAAAACCATTATTTGCTCAATCGGCACCGGACAAAACGCCCTATACACTAGCCGATTTGCCAAAGGTCACCACTGTGTTAGCCAAGGTGCAGCAAATCGCCCCCGATTATCAAGTGAATGAAATGACCTTTATGAACTTGAATAATCCCCGTGCGACTCTGCGCTTGGGGTTATATAACCCCAATGGTTTTATGCGTGGACCCGTTACCGATTTCTTATACCTGCATCCTTATAGTCTTAAGGTGACCAATAGCACGATTGATCAAAGCGACAAGGGGATTTGGGCCAGAACCGTTGCGGTATTCTTTGGATTACATTTTGGTAGTTATGGGGGCGATCTCGGGCGTTGGGTGTATTTTTTCCTAGGTTTGAGCGGTGCTTTTTTATTTTATAGTGGTAATTTGCTGTGGCTGGAAAAACGCCGTAAAAAGCAGGCGAGCGAGCAAACCCGTGCTTGCCGATTAATGGCGAGCGCCACGGTGGGGATTTGCTTAGGCTCGGTTGCCGCTTTAACGATAAGTATGTTGTTGGGTAAATGGTTATATGTGCATGTGAGCAATATTAACCACGTCTATTTGTGGCTGTATTATCTGGTGTTTGGCTTGCTGGTGGTTTACGCCTTTTGGCGTGGTGCTGCTAAGGCGGCGCTGCTGATTTTGCCTTTGTGCGGCTTGGCTACATTGGCGATGCCAATCACGTCTTTAGTTGCGTTAATCGTGCCAAGTTTAGGCTTATGGGCGCCTTATTCTGCGGCAACGTTAGGCGTCGATCTGGTGGCGTTAGCCTTTAGTGGAGTGTTCTTTTATGGTTACAGGCTGACTCGCCATCGGGTGCTTAATGGGCCGCAGGACAGTGTCTGGGCCATTCCCGCCACAGTGCCAGTGGCAGAATTAACCCAGCAAACATCATAATAACAATGGGCGCCGTTATCGGCGCCCATTGTTATTCACAGGGTGTAGAGACTTAGCATTAACGGCTCAGGGCTAAGCCTTCGCTGTGGGTAGACGGGCTTTGCTTCGGGCGAGTAAGTGCGCGCTTAGATAGCAAACCGTGACTAAAAAGCTTGCTGCTAAGTAGAGCGGTAAGCCATGTTCTACATCATCAAAACGACTGGCGGCAACCGGACCAATAACCGAACCCACAGAATAACTGAGCAACATAATCTGAGTGGCGGAGACGATTTGGCTGCTGGGTAAATGATCGCACGCCAGACTGATGGCGATGGGATAAAGAGCAAAGGCGCAGGCACCGAGTAACACAAAACCTAACCATAATCCCACAAGCGATGTTTGTATCAGTAACAACAGCGCCGCCGCACCCACTAAGCAAAAGGCTGTCATCAACACACTCTTTTCAACACGCGGGGATAAATAGCTCACTAAGGGTTGAACTATCATGCCGCCCATAATGATCAGCGCCATAAATTGCCCCGTCTGCTGGGCAAAACCCATGTCCCGCGACACATAAACAGGCAATAAACCGTAGATGGGACCGAGTAATAATCCTGAGACTAAACAGCCGACAATGGCAGGTTTACTTAAGGTTTTAAGGTCGGAAAGGGCAATAGCGTGTTGTTCACTGGACTGCGGTTGGCCGCGTTTAACTAACAGTGCAGGTAAGCTTGCCGCTGCCAACAAACCTATTACTACCAAGTAGGGTAAATTACCCGTGGTGCCTAAATAATCTACGGCAAGTTGCCCAATGGCAGTGCCACCGTAGAGGGCGGTCATATATAAGCCTAAGCGTTTTGCCCGTTGTTTTTGGGTGTCGGCCATAAGTAACCAAGACTCGACCACCACAAAAATCCCTGCAACAGCCAAGCCTGCAATCAGGCGTGATACTAGCCAAACACTGCTCTGTGGCAGTAATACCATTACCACAACGCTACACAGTAAGATATTTAAGAACAAAATAAAGGCCTTACTGTGACCTATGCGGCTGACAATCGGTGCAATACAAGGTGCACCTAGTAATAAGCCAAGGTAGAAAATACTCGCCAGCCAAGGCGCAAGATCAAGGCTTAGATCAAAGTAAGTGAGCGAGAGTGGGATCAAACTCATCAAGTAGCCTGACGCTAAAGCAAATAGGCTGAGTCCTGCCACAGGCACAAACAGCCCTGGCTTTTGATTGGGTTGAGCTGACAGCATATTTTCCACAAGCGGTACCAAAATAGGTAAAAAATGAACAGGAGACGATAATACGGTCGCGACTCTAGGTTGGATTGCTCGCGGGGTAAAGTGAGTTAGATTGACTGAGATGGTGAATAATATTTGTGTTTATTATTCATAGGGATATTGAGTTGTAAATGTTATTTATTTGAGTAGGATTCTAGGGTTGTTTTCGGCTTTGATGGTTTGAAACATTTTTAATTTCTACACAGTTTTGCATCAAATAAATGATGGAACCACTAGGAGACGTTATCGAGCACTTGCTGGAGTTAAGTGGTAAGCGCCTGCACAAATTCTACAGGGAAGCTAATCAGATGTCCTTTCGCATTATCAGATAGATTTAAAAGGTTAAATCTTCTTTCCGTCACCATGCCATTTAAGTTTTTAAGTATGTAAACCAAAATCTTAAATGCGAAAAATGAAAGTTATTCGTGAAATATAAAACTGAGTTGATGCCAGCTGCAATTCTGTCATTGGTATGTTCGTTTACGTTATCGCTTTAAATTGCAGTCAGCTTGAGGGGGGGCAAAGAGTGGTAAATACATTCATGGGTGTTTTATAGGCAAAAACTGTGGTTACAGGATTGAATTAGCGTTAACCACTTTATTTAAGGTTAAATTCAGTGTTTGTCACTTAGTATTAAAGTGAAGCATGATCCACGTCACAGTTTTAAACACTTATTCAATTACAGCTTTATCAAGCTTTTGCGTGATTTTTGCTCGTTTGAAAGTTTTGCACATGGCTTTAGATCAGAAATGGGTGATTTTTATCTCACTTAAGGTTTTTCTGGGCTTTTAGTCGGCAGAATGTGTGGTTGCTAAGTGGCAAAATTACAAAATAAACCGCTTTGCCAAGTGTGATCTATGCCCTAAATTTGCGTCAAAATAAAATGGTATTAAGGTTGTAACCATGTCATCAACAGATTCAAGCACTGTTCCACCTCACAAAGCTCCCGTCAGCGAAGGGCTCGATAAAAAGAAAATGCTGATCCTAGCGGCGGATATTGTGCTGTTATTTGCACTCTATTACGGCTTACCCTTTGAACAAGGGGTGAACACGGGTCTGGCGATTCTGGTTTTCGCTGGCATTCTTTGGTTGACCGAAGCGATCCACATTAGTATCACCGCGATCCTCGTGCCTATACTCGCGGTATTCTTTGGGGTGTTTGAAACCAAAGAAGCGATGAGTAGCTTTGCAAATCCTATCATCTATTTATTCTTCGGTGGCTTCGTACTCGCAGCGGCCTTACACCATCAAAAGATTGATACCTTAATCGCACAAAAGTTGTTGTTAGCCTCTAAGGGCAAACTCAGTATCGCTTGCTTTATGCTGTTTGGGGTGACGGCACTGCTCTCTATGTGGATCAGCAATACCGCCACCACGGCGATGATGCTGCCATTGGCACTCGGGATTTTGCAGCAACTAGACCGCGAAAAATACCACAGTACTTATGTGTTTTTACTGCTTGGGATTGCCTATTCGGCCAACATAGGCGGTATCGGTACTTTAGTGGGCAGTCCACCGAATGCGATTGCTGCGGCGCAAGTTGGCTTGAGTTTTAGTGATTGGCTCAAGTTTGGTATTCCGACCGTCATCCTCATGTTGCCGTTAATGTTGATCGCCTTGTATTGGTATTTTAAGCCGGATCTTTCAGCCAAGTTCGATGTGCAAGTTGAAGCGCAGCAGTTGACGTTCCAAGGTAAGTTCACCCTGCTTATCTTCCTCGCGACAGTATGTTGTTGGATTTTCAGTGTGCCATTAGCCAAAGCATTAGGTGGCATCACTCAGTTCGATACCATAGTGGCGTTAGGCGCAGTTGTTTTGCTCGCTGGTTTAGGCTTAGTCGGCTGGAAAAAGATTGAATCGACCACAGATTGGGGTGTGCTGATATTGTTTGGTGGTGGTTTAACGCTAAGCGCAGTGTTGAAAAGCACAGGCACCAGTGTGTTTTTAGCCCACTGGATGACAGATATTTTCGGCAGCACGCACATGTCATTGTTTGTGTTTGCTGTGATTGCCTTTGTGGTGATGCTAACAGAATTTGCCAGTAACACCGCCAGTGCCGCACTGTTAGTGCCTGTATTTGCGGCAATTGCCGAGGCATTAGGCGTATCGCCTGTGATGTTATCTGTGCTGATTGGTATTGCCGCGTCCTGCGCCTTTATGCTGCCAGTGGCGACGCCGCCCAATGCGATCGTTTATGGTTCAGGCCATATCAAACAATCGGAAATGGTGCGGGTCGGTATGATAGTCAACTTTATCAGCATGATAGTGCTAGGCATTATCGCCCATGTTTTTTGGGATGTCTGATATCGGTAGGTTGAGATTTTAGTAAACCCAAATACCCAGCGAGTCTGGGTATTTTTATGGGCGCGAAATAGTTACCTGCGGTTAACTATGGCTTTTTAACCATTGATTTAAGGCTGACTGAGGTAAAGCCCCCGCTTGCTGCGCGAGTATTTTCCCTTGCTTGAAAATCATAAGAGTGGGAATCGAGCGAATATTAAACTGTGCCGCGAGGGCTTGCTGTTCTTCAGTGTTGATTTTACCGAAGCGAAATTGCGGCTCCCACGTCTTAGCCGCCGCGGAAAACACCGGAGCAAAGCTTTTGCATGGGCCACACCAGTTAGCCCAAAAATCAACGACTAGGGGGAGATCAGATTTATTGGCATGGTTGGCAAAGTTCGCGCTTGTGAGTTCAATCGGCGCAGCCGTAAAGACACTGAGCTTACATTTACCGCAAGTAGGTTGCTGGGTTAAACGCTCATCGGGAACACGGTTTAACGTATCGCAATGGGGGCAGGCAATAATCATGGCTAAGCTCCAAAATAAAACGTCGATATTATTAATATATTGGGCTAAAGGACGGTTATTTAAAGGGGGAGTGATAATGTTATCGGCCATGATGACCTTATTCTCAAGGATAAAGCAGTGCACCGAGCGGCAGAAATATTGCAATAGCGCCGACAAGCGTGGTCGTCGGTGATAAAATCTGGCATAAGTTACATATCACGCCCTAAGTGCGAAAAGAAAAGAGAGTGAAGAAATGACCGAATTAGAAGTAATCGATCTGCAAGTGGGCGAAGGAAAAGAAGCGGTAAAAGGCGCGCTGATCACTACCCAATACCGTGGTTTTTTGCAGGATGGTACCCAATTTGATTCATCCTATGATCGCGGTCAGGCATTTCAATGTGTGATTGGCACTGGCCGTGTGATTAAAGGCTGGGATCAAGGCATTATGGGGATGAAAGTCGGTGGTAAACGTAAGTTGTTAGTGCCAGCTCATTTGGCCTATGGCGAGCGCCAAGTGGGTGCGCATATTAAACCCAATTCGGATCTGACCTTCGAAATTGAGCTATTAGAAGTGCTGACCCGAGACTAATTAAGGAAATTATTTTTCGTGGCATCGGATACGGCAGCAGAACACATCAATCAACTTCAGGCTGAAATTGCTCAGCTCAAACGTGAAAACGCTCAGTTAACGGCGTTGAATCGTCGTGCCGAAGAAAAACTGTTTGCCGCCCTCGATGGCAATGGCTTGTGCCTGTGGGAACAGCATATTCCAAGCGGGAATTTAACGATATTCAATATGCGCTGGGGCGAAATGCTCGGTTTTAGTCCTGAAGAATTAGCCGCCCACGTTGATATCTGGAAAAGTAAGTTACACCCAGAAGATAAAGCATGGGTGATAAAAGCCTTTGAAGATCATGTCAGTGGCAAGTCCGATTACTATCAGGCAGTACACAGAATGCTGCATAAAGATGGCAGCGTCACTTGGGTGTCTGACCGTGGGCGCATTGTTGAACGTTTTGCCGATGGCACGCCGCTGCGGATGATGGGCAGTCATATCGATATCACCCAAGAAAAACGCTACGAACTGGATTTGGCACTGTTAGCGCACAGCGATCCCCTCACCAACTTAATGAATCGCCAAGCCATAGCCAAAGCGTTCGATGAGTGTTTGCAACCTGAGATGCGCGGCGCATTATTCTTTATCGATCTGGATGGTTTTAAAGCCTTAAATGACCGTCACGGCCATAAGTTTGGCGACAATTTATTGGTGCATGTAGCGCATACATTAGTGTCTCACTCGGGTGAGTTAGCGAAGATCGCTCGGCTAGGTGGCGATGAGTTTGTGATCATACTGCCGTCCTCCGATATTGAATCTTTAGCTATGCTCGCACAGTCTTTGCTCGATGTTTATCGACAGGGCTTTTTGCTTGAAGGTTGTGACGTGGAGATAGGCCTGAGTATCGGTATCGATATATTTAGCTATGGTGATAGTTTTGCCAAAAGCTGCGATCGCGCGGATGCTGCTATGTATCGCGTGAAACACCAAGGTAAAAATGGCTATCGCTTTTACCAGCAAGCTGATGATTGCTAACCCTTAACCCGCCCGTCATTTACTCGCTTAGCGAACATCAATAGGCGCGACATTTGCCTGTTCACAACCCCACACCTCAACGGCGGCATCTTGCTTGTTCGGCTGACCAATCCAATGACTCATGGCTTGGCATTGCACCTTGCCAGAAGCCTGCGCAAAACAAAGTTCAAAATCTCCCGCCTCGGGTGTACGGCCTAAACGTAATTTGGGCAGAGTGGGTAACTTGGGCCGATAATGCCAGCTGCCATTTTTAAGATAGGCATCATCTGGGATTTCCATGCCTGCCCCCGTGCCTTTTACTCGCGCTTCGACTAGCACTAAGCCTTGAGGCGTGACGTGATAGTCTTCCTCCCAGCGGATTTTCTCTATGGTGTGGTTCCATGCCAAGGTGAAGTGCTCTGTGGGCACTTGCGCCCACAGGGTACCTGCTAGGCCTAAACATAGGCCTAGCATAGCTTTACCTTAGACTTATTAACGACGGCTAATCCCAAGGGGTTATCCTTGCTCTGCCAGACGTTTGAGTTTGCGCGCGCGCCAACTGTGCTGCACGATAAACAACAGCGCGAGTCCAAAGCCGATTTCATCGCTCAATGGCGTCGCAAGGATCAAACTTGCCCCCGCAAGGAAGCCGATAACGCGTTCCCACCAATAGAGTTTTTGTAGTAGATATCCGGTAAAGATCACGCCCCAAATACCAATACCGACCGTTGCCTTCAGCACCACAAAGCCCGTCTCTAATAAGCTATCACCTTGGAGCATCAAGGCTGGATCGTAAACCGCCATAAAGGGGATCACAAAACCAGCAATGGCAATACGAATCGCCCAGAGACTGATCTTAAGTCCGGATTCCTTCGCAATCGGCGCTGCGGCAAAGCAGGCCAAGGCAACGGGCGGGGTGAGATCGGCCATGATGCCGAAATAGAACACAAACATATGCGAGACGATAAGCGGTACGCCTAGGTCGAGCAATGCGGGTGCGGCTATTGAGCTGGTAATAATGTAGTTAGGAATCGTCGGGATCCCCATGCCGAGTACTAGGCAAGTGATCATAGTCAACACGAGTGACAAGAACAGGTTGTCTTGGCCAACGGCGAGAATGTAGCTCGCGAAGGTTGAAGCAATCCCTGTGAGTGACACTATGCCGATAATCACGCCCACTAAGGCGCAGGCAATACCCACAGGCACAGCATGACGCGCGCCTTCAACCAGCGCGTGTAAGCAAACTGTGAGGGTTTCTTTGCCGCCCTTAATAAACCAACAAATGGCGACTAGCAGGGCGATAACCCCAAACACGACTCCAATCCCTAGTTGGAAGAAGCCAGCACATAACACCCCAAGGGCAATCCAAAAGGCAATCCGCATTGCCATTGAAGACAACCGCAGGACGATGGCCGAGCCTAAGATCACTATCGAGGTCAAAGCTAAACCAACCATGCCAGAGAACAGCGGCGTTCTGCCCGAAAACAGCAAGTAGACCAAAATAAACAAGGGGATAAGGAGATACCAGCGTTCTTTAATCGCCGCCCAAGGATCGGGGCATTGATCTTTTGGCAGGCCACAAAGATTGGCGCGTTTGGCCTCTAAGTGCACCATCCAGAATACTGAGCAGAAATAAAGAAGCGCGGGGATCAATGCCGCTTTGGCGATCTCGATAAAGGGCACGTTAATGGTTTCGGCCATGATAAAGGCCACGGCGCCCATGATCGGCGGCATGATCTGGCTGCCCATACTCGATGTCGCTTCCACGCCACCGGCGAAGGCGGAGCGATAGCCAAATCGTTTCATCAATGGAATCGTAAATTGGCCTGTGGTGACGACGTTTGCCACTCCTGAGCCGGTAATCGTACCCATTAACGCCGATGACACCACAGCGACTTTAGCAGGGCCGCCAAGCTTGTGGCCGAATAATCCCATGGCAAAGTCGGTAAACAAACGGATCATCCCGGCTTGTTCTAGAAAGGAGCCGAAAAGAATAAACAGGAAAATATACGTCGCCGACACATAGGTTGGTGTGCCGTACAAGCCTTCGGTGCCGAAGGCTAGTTGGTTGATGATTTGATCGAAGCCATAGCCGCGGTGCATCAAATCGCCGGGTAGGTATTGACCCAATAAGCCATAGGCCAAAAAGATGCCGCAGATAATCGGTAGTGCCCAGCCCATGACTCGGCGCGCCGCTTCAAATACCAATACGATCAAAGTGATACCTATCACCATGTCCGCATCGGTCAGCTCGCCAGAACGTTGAATTAAGTCGGCTTCGAAATACCACTGATAAGCCGCCGTTGCCATGCCCGCTAAACCGAGTAGCCAAGCGAGCGGTTGCCAAGGTTGTGATTTACCTCTGGCGGGATAACTCAAAAACACCACTAGCAGCAAAAAGCCAATATGGGTCGCGCGCAGCACTTGCGTCGACACGGGATGAAAAGCGGCAGTGATGATTTGAAAAATAGAAAAAATTAAGGCGGTATAGAACAGCGCCTTGGGCCAATCGCCTGTATTAGCGCTGAGACCTTGTTGGGGATCACTCATATTATGCCTCACAGCATTAGACTACAGAGGGCGATATATATACCCAAGCTACCTCAATATACGAGTTTCAGATCCGCTTCAATTCAAGGCGCATCAATGATTGAATTCTACCGTTTGAGGCTGTTTGGATATAAAAAGATGCCGTTATTCAACGGCATCTCGATCGCTTAGTTTGGAATAGGGTGCACAGATATCTGCAAAACTTAGAGTGCGCCCACTTCTTTGTAATAACGTTCTGCACCTGGGTGAAGCGGTATAGGCAGATTTTTCGTCGCTTTCTCTAAGCTAATAGATTTAGCGGCTGAGTGCGCGTTACCGAGGCGATCTAAGTGCTCGAACATGATCTTAGTCATTTGATAGGCTAAATCGTCCGACACGCCGCTTTGCGTTACTAGCAGGTTTTGAATGGCAACGGTAGAAACGTCAGTGGTTTGGCCTTCATAGGTCGATGCTGGGATCACGCCGTGTTGATAGGCAGGGTTGTTAATCTTAGCGATCACATCCTCTGGAATTTCAACAAAGTTGATTGCCATAGTCGCCGCTAAATCGCGGATGGCTGCCATACCTAGACCAGACGATTGCAAGGTCGCATCTAACTGACGATTTTTGATGAGTTCAACGGATTCGGCATAGGGCAAAAACTCGACCTTACCCATGTCTTCGTAGCTTAAACCGGCCGCCTTAAAAATCGATCTGGCATTGAGTTCGGTACCCGATTTAGGTGCGCCGACAGAGATACGTTTCCCTTTCAAATCGGCCAAAGTTTTAATGCCAGACTCTTTATTGGCAACAATTTGAATGTAGTTAGGGTAAGCAGAGGCGAGCACACGGATTTTATCCAACGGCGTTTTAAAGCCCGCATCAATATCACCTTGGTAAGCGGCTGCGACTGAGTCACCTAGCGCGAGCGCTAATTCGCCACGGCCCGCTTGCAGTAGATTGAGGTTTTCTACCGAGGCTTTGGTCGCTTGAACTGAGGTTTTAGAGCCTTCGATTCCTGTGCCATAGAGTTGCGATAGGGCAACACCAATAGGGTAATACACGCCACTGGTGCCACCCGTAAGTATGTTAATAAAAGCGGGTGCAGCGGCCATCGCGGCGGCACTGAGTGTGAGTGTCACGGCAGCGCCTACGGCGACAAAACGTTTTTTGATTTTCATTGTGAAATATCCTTATTTTTTATAATGTTATGTAGGGTCTTTCGAGCTTGGAATACCTTAGCCTGCTGAATATAACTACATAAAACCTGAAAAAGGTCAATTAGGCTATAGTCGATAGCTGCTACTTTTGCATCATAAAACGAAGATTTGAGGCGGTTTTTCGGCGGCGCTATCGTGGGGCTTAACGAGGTCGGTTTAAGGAAGAATAGACAATAAAAAGGGCTAACCTGAGTTAACCCTATTTGTGTTATTTGAGGATGAACCTTTGAATAACAAGACACTATTTAGTGTTATCTAAGAAACCTTTAGTGGCATTTTTCGCGTGTTTTGCTGCTTTCTTTTCTTTAGCAGACAACAGCGGTTGTTTCTTCGATTCTTTACGGTTTTTTTGCTCTTTACTCATATAAAACTCCATGTACTCTTTGGTTATTCATCAGGCTAATCATGTAAGCCGTACTCAATTGAACCTGTTCCATGATGTCCTGATTGAAGCGAAATTTTTATCTCGAATTACAACATTTTAAAATTACAAATATTTAAAATCATTGATAATTATCTGTGAATTTATTTGTCTCAATGAGCGATTACAGCAAAATAATCTTATCACCGAATTCCGTACCATGATCCATCTATCACTTAGAATAATTAACGCTAATGCTAGCGTTAACCTGTATAAGAAATATGCGATCTATAACACTGTACTCCTAATTTCATGAGAGTTTGTCATTTTGTGCGATCGAATGAGTGCGCTCGAACTAAATCTTCACTTAGCACTATAGGCCTAGCGTCGACTCGATTTACCTAACATCCCGCCTAAAATGCCGCGCAAAATTTGTTTGCCTAATTGGCTGCCGACAGTGCGTGCCGCTTGCTTTGACAAGGTCTCTGCTAAACCTTGGCGGCGTTTATTACCAAAAATAAGTTCACTGAACCAACCTTGTTCTTCGGCTTTTTGACCCGTTTGGCCATCATTTGCTGTATCACTTGCTGTGGATGTGGGGTTGCTGGTGGCAACGCCAGTACGTCTTTGGTTAAGCAGTTCGTAGGCCGATTCGCGGTTGATGGAATGATCGTATTTGCCACCAATCGGGCTTTGGGTGCGGACTTGGTGTAATTCCTCACTCGTGGCGGGTCCCATGCGACAACGCGGCGGTGCGATGAGTGCGCGCTCTACCATAGTCGGCACGCCCTTGTCGGCCAGCATAGACACTAAAGCTTCGCCCACGCCGAGCTGGGAAATAACCTCACTGACAACCAGTTTGGGGTTAGGCACAAAGGTTTCGGCGGCGGTTTTGACTGCCTTTTGATCCCTTGGCGTATAAGCTCGCAGGGCATGTTGAATGCGATTACCTAATTGCCCGAGAATTTCGCCCGGCACATCATCAGGAAATTGCGAGCAAAAATAAACGCCTACGCCTTTTGAGCGAATAAGGCGCATGATCTGTTCGACGCGTTTTAATAAACTCGGTGGGCAACCTTCAAAGAGTAAATGGGCTTCGTCGACAAAAAACACGAGTTTAGGTTTTTCGGGATCGCCGACTTCGGGCAAATTCTCAAATAATTCTGAGAGTAGCCAGAGTAAAAAACTTGAATATAAACGGGGTGTTAATATCAGTTTGTTCGCCGCTAACAAATTGATGATGCCGCGCCCTTGCAAATTAGTGCGCATTAAATCTTCAAGCTGCAACGCGGGTTCGCCAAAAAAGTCTTTGCCGCCATCGCGCTCTAGTCCTAACACCGATCGCTGAATCGCCGCGAGGGATTGGGCGCTGATCAAACCATATTTGGCCGAGACTTCTTTGCGCTCCTCGGCAACCAAAGCCAGCATGGCCCGCAGATCATCTAAGTCGAGCAGTAATAACCCCTGGTCGTCCGCCAGTTGAAATACTATGTCTAAGATGCCGCTTTGGGTGTCATTTAATTCTAAAATTCGACTGAGTAAGGTCGGGCCCATTTCGCTGATGGTGGTACGCAGTGGATGGCCTTGAATGCCAGCTAAATCCCATAACACCACAGGGTTGGCTTCGTTGTAATAATCCTCAATACCAATTTGCGCCGCCCTTTGTAATAGCTTTTCACTTGGGGTGCCCGCCATCGCGAGGCCTGAGATATCGCCTTTAACATCCGTGATAAAAACCGGCACGCCTTGGCGTGAAAAACCTTCGACTAGGCTCATCAGCGACACGGTTTTGCCTGTCCCTGTGGCGCCGGCAATTAATCCATGACGATTAGCATACTTAAGATTTAAGTGAACCTGTTGATCACCTTTCCCAATCAATAGAGTATTCAAGGGCATTCCTTATGTTAACTTTAGCGCCTGCACATGGATTGCAGAGCCTTATTTAAGCCACTGTAGTGCGTCGTATATGGGTATAAAAATTCACCATTGAGTGTTGGCCTTAGCGTAATTTATGTCAACATAGGGCGCGAATAAGCTTCAGATAACAGAGCCTACGCGTGGGATTGGCAATATGCTCCTTGTTGATGGTGAAGATGTGTTATTTTTGTGATTCGCTGAGGCGTGCTTGATGATGAAAACTCCGTTGATTATGCTGGTCTTGTGTTCTATTTTGTTGACGTCTGGCTGCGCCGAATTAGCATGTTCTGCCAGAACTGATGTCGATCCCTATGAGCCCATGCGAGATAAACAGCGCTGTGTCGCCGAGGTGGATAAAAATCTCGACGAGTACCAAAAGGCAAAAACAGCGGAAGAAAAACAACGGCTGAAAACGGCCATAGAACAAGCCACTCAAAAAACGTTAATTTAGAAAGGATATCTATGAAAGGTGCGGGCGGAACACAGGGCGGGACAGGACAATTTTTTATGGGTTTGGCCATGATGTGTGGCGGATTTTATTTATTGTTCAATGCAATACAAGTGAGCTCTAGCTTTGGGCTGGGCTATGGTTTATATCGAGTGAATGCCTTTGGGCAAGGCATGTCGATTACCACAGGCATGGTGATGCTACCGTTTATTATCGGCATTGTGATGGTGTTTTTTGACGCTAAGAGTAAGTTAGCTTGGCTGCTGAGTTTAGGTTCGCTAACGGCCTTGATTGTAGGGGTTATCAGCTCGATTCAATTCCACTTTAAATCTATGTCGGCCTTTGAACTTATCGTGATCCTCGTTTTGGCCTTTGGTGGTTTGGGATTGTTTTTACGCTCACTGAAAGACGCGCCCACAAGCGATACACAAGCGAAATAACCACTAGACTCTTAATCACTAGGCTCTAGAGTGCAAATACGAAATCAGAGCTGTGCATCTAAGCGATTTTAATAGCGGTTTAACGAAAGTTTTAACTACAGAGTGAAGGAATGCGATGCGCTGGCGTGACACTGACAGAAGCTCCAATATCGAAGACAGACGCGGCCAGCAAATGGCATCTGCGGGCGTGCCGAGTGCTTTGTTACTCAGGTTCTTGCCCTTTTTGCTGAGAACTAAACTTGGCCGTGTGGTGTTGCTCATCGGCGGCATTTATTTCGCTTTTCAGTATTTTACCGGTGGCCTGTCACTCGACCCCAGCACTCAAGCTAATCTTAGCCAATCTCAATCTAGCTCAACGACCGCGGTACAGGATGAAAATGCCCAGTTTGTGGCGGCCATTTTAGGCACCACAGAAACCGTTTGGGGCCAGTTGCTCAAAGCGCAATATCGAGAGCCTAAGTTAGTGCTTTATCGCAATATGACCTCCACTGGCTGCGGTATGGGACAGGCGCAGTCTGGGCCTTTTTACTGCCCCGCCGATAGCAAGGTATATATCGATCTTAGCTTTCTCGATGAGCTTAAAACCTTAGGCGCGCCTGGCGATTTTGCCTTTGCCTATGTGATTGCTCACGAGGTAGGCCACCATGTGCAAAACCTGCTGGGCACTAGCGCTAAGGTGCGCCAAGCCCAGCAATCTGGCAGTAAAGTGCAGGCGAATCAATTGAGTGTCGCACTTGAATTGCAGGCTGATTGCTACGCGGGGATTTGGGGGCATTATGTCAATCAACAACTTAATTTACTTGAAGCGGGTGATTTAGCGGAAGGTATTGCCGCCGCCAGTGCTGTGGGTGACGATCGCTTGCAACAGATGGCGGGTCGCGCCGTACAGCCCGATGCTTTTACCCACGGCAGTTCGGCGCAGCGGGTGAAATGGTTTAAGACAGGGTTTGATTCGGGTAATCTCGCCAGTTGTAATACCTTTGCGGCGAAGTGATTTTGTTTGATATCTCAAATACGTACCGAACATAAATGCAAGGATAACTGAGTGGCCTTTAACGATACCTTTAGACTGAGCAGCCACGCGGTTATTACTAATGCGCAGGGACAAGTGCTGTTGCTTAAGGCTAATTACGGTCATTTTGCTTGGGGCTTGCCCGGCGGCGCACTCGAGCCTGGTGAGACGATTCACGAGGCCTTGGTGCGCGAATGCCAAGAGGAATTAGGCTTAAGTGTGCAGGTTAACTATTTGAGCGGCGTGTATTATCACAGCGCCTATCAATCCCAAGCCTTTATCTTTCGTTGTGAACTGGTGTTGCCTGAGTTGCCTGATGGGCCTGAGGTGGCAAAAAATGGGGCAGAAGGTGAGCCATTGCCGATCCACTTAAGCCACGAACACTCAGAGTTTGCCTTCCACGATATCGACACCCTCAGCGCGGTTCAGCGGCAAAGAATCAAAGATTGCCTCAATTTCAACGGGGTTGTCATGAGTGCAAAGTTTTAATGCTTTGCCAGTAAACCGCTGGCCGTTAATCGGCTTGAGTTTGCGCGAGCAAGGTTTCTAAGCAATGTTCCTTGATCCCGTAATAGGCTTTGATGTCAGCAATTTGCGCGAGGATTGCGGCGCTGTCTTTCTGATTCTGTTGTGGCTTTTTAACGGCCAAAATCATCTTATTTTTATTGGTATGTTCTAGGCTGATAAATTCAAACACCTTAGTCGCATAACCGTTGGCTTCCAAAAATAGCGCACGTAATGAATCCGTTACCATTTCAGCCTGTTGGCCCATGTGCACCCCATATTGCAGCATAGGTTTAAACAATTCTGGGCTGTGCATCTGCGGGCGAATTTGTTTATGGCAGCAAGGCGAGCACATGATGATGTCGGCATTGGCGCGAATACCATAATGAATTGCATAGTCAGTGGCGATATCGCAGGCGTGCAGCGCAATCATCACATCGGTTTGTTTAGGCGCATGGGTTCTCACATCGCCGCAGACAAACGACAATCCTTGATGATCCAGCGTTGCCGCCGTTTCATTACATAAATCCGCCAAGGCTTGGCGTAATTCTACCCCAGTCACCTGCGCATCATTATGTAGGCTGTGGCGCAGGTAGTCATGGATTGCAAAGGTGAGATAACCTTTACCTGAACCAAAATCGACCACATTGATCGGTTGGTCATTCTTGTGGGGTGAGGCTTCGAGTGCTTGGCTGAAAACCTCAATAAATTTATTGATTTGCTTCCATTTACGCGACATCGCAGGGATAAGATTATGTTGGCTGTCCGTCACACCTAGCTTGGTCAGGAAAGGCCGTTCGATATCCACAAAACGCTTTTTCTCACGGTCATGTTCTAACGGCGCAGCTACGGTTTGTTTAACGTTATGTGTGCTGATTTGGACTTTGCCTTTTTTGCTGATCTCAAGCTGAACTTCTGCCTCTGCCGTAGCTAAGTGGGCGCTCTTAAAATCGCTACCGAGTAACAGTTTTATGCTGGCTAAGCCTTCGTCATAACTCAGGTTTTTAGTGATGTGATTTGTCTGGTGTTGATACACAAACGACAGCATAGGCTCATTTTGCAAACTAATCGGCCGAATCGTAATGCGCTGCAGGCTTTTATCTGCCCCTCGGTACTTACTCAACAATAGTTTGATCAGACTATTCTTCGCCAAGCTGTCAGCCAAAAGCTGGTAAAAATCATCAAAAGAATTAAGCGCTGAATGGGACATTATTGTTTCCGAAAAAGTAACCAAGAAAAACAGGGTGAGTATTCTAACCGCGATCCGCCGCTACCTAAAGTTATTCTCATCGATAAGGGATTTGGGGCTTAACCATTACCATGTTTGGCTATGTCATTTGCCCCAAATTATCAAGCTGAATGCTAAGGCGCTAAGGCGCTAAGGCGCTAAGGATAAAGGTATTATGGATATTGAACTAAGATGCCCGCTGAGCGAGTGCCAGTTTTAAGAAAATAAACGACTGAACAATAGGTGAGATAAAGCTAAAAAAAGCGTCGGACTGCATGCACTAGCACAGTCCGACAAAGTGGAAGATTTATCTAGTTAAGGTTGAGTTGGTGTGAGCTCTACTTGCCATAGGGAAAGGTTATTGGCGTTGTCAGTGATACCGATTAATGCCCTTTGATTTCCTTGACAGGATTTGCCGAGCAGAGGGCTAATGGTCATGGTTTGGGTATTGTTATAACTAAAGGCTGCTGTGCCTGCGGTCGTCACAGAGAAACTCGTGTTGATTTGAGTATTACTAGTCACTTCAGTTAAGTTCACATCACCTATTGTGTCACCAATATCGTTCTCTGTAAGATTTTGAACCAGCATAGTGTAACGAACACCGCAGCGATTATTACCAAAACTCGTTACACAGCGGTTCTCTGTGTCGCTCGCGTATTCCAAATCAAATTGCAGTGGCTTATTGACTATGTCAGCGCTAATAAAGCCTGAAATATCTCGTACTGAGGTAATTCTCCCAAGACTCGTACCCGCAGCAGAGCTAGGTTTATCAACGAGTTCTGAGACAAAGCCACCAATATAATCGAGTGAGAAAGTACCGCCCTCTGCACCATTTTGAACGGCGATCATTTCTCCCCAAGCGGTGATTTTGATTGATGAGAATAGATAGTCATCTGGTGAATCAGTACTGTAGAGTCCATTAGGTCCGTCAGATTCGACTGTGGCGGTAAATTTATAGCCGCTAGCATCTTTGATATAACGGCCAAACTCACCAGACTGTGGCTGCGGTGATTTACCTTCGTAGCTATCTGTATTCGCTGTATGGGCAATCACATAGTTTTGATTGGGCAGGAAGGTGACAAAACTGTCATTATCAGCTTCAGTATCAAGTACGTGCCAAGTACCAATCAGCGGATCGTTTTTATCTTCGATACGTGTGAGGGTAATGTCTCCTTCAGTATTGTCGATAAAACTCACCGTCAGTTTATCTAAATTCACGGTCGCGTTATTGACTGTGCTTCCTTCGTCATAAAACCCTCCTGAACCATCGGATTGTGCAATTATGCTGACACTAAAATTGCCTGTTTGTGAATCCCAGGTGTAATGACCATATTCCACCGATGCAGCGCTTTGACCACCGTCACTTTCATGCTCGTGGATCATGATGTAGCTAGAATGGTCTTTAAATGTCAGCACAGTCCGTTGGCCATCACCTTCGGTGAATAACCAGCTGCCTAAAAGTAAGTTACGATTTGAACTGTCAAAGTGTGTTAATGCTTGAGTCTCGCTGATTAACGTTAAGCCTGAGTTCTGGGTCGTAAAGGCTGCATTGATGTTGGCATCGAAATCAGCACTGGTGATATCGAGCACGGTATCGGCTAACAGTTCGTGGCTTGTTGCCCTCACTTGAATCCCATTTTCAACATCGCAATCCTTATCTAAGGTTTGCAATAGCTGCAGGATATTAACTTTGGTGACTTGGTTACCAGCGGCAATTTCTGTGGGTGTGATTAAGTTTGTTGCCGCCGTTGCAGGAAACATTATCGCACCCACGGAGAAGGTGACATGCTCACCTTTAAGGTATTGATATTCACCGATATCACTCGTGATTCCTGCTTCTTTGGTTTCGGTTTGGTAGTTAATGCCCGCGACTGGGCTGTCCCTCAGTATTCCGGTTAGCTCAGCATTGGGGTTATCTTCGCAGGTGACTAAAGTGGCGACCGCTGTTGTCGCATTTAAGGTGCCACTGCCATTAGTTACGCTGCAAGTTTGTGCCGCAGGTTGAGTGTTAACAGTAATCGCAAAGTTAATGCCTTCGTCTTGCATGGTGGGAAATGTAAAGGCTTTATCTGTGCCATCACTTTGAATCGAAAGTGTTTCTACTGCTTGACCATTTTTCTGTAATTCGAGTTTAACTGTATCGGAAAGTCCTTTCACATTGCCTTTGATAGCGAGCTGGGGTGTTGGAGTCGGGGGCGGTGTGACTTCATCGTCGTCATTGTCGTCACCACCACAGGCTGTAAGTATTAGTCCTGCGAGTAGCGGAATAGCAAGGAGGTAGGTCGGCTTCATTATATCAATTCCTTTTATGAAACTTAGGTAGACGTATTGAGTTACGGAGCTAAATCCACAGGCGCTTTCATTGCTTTACTGCGGTTTATGCTGAGCAATCGATATACCGAAGGCATAGAACAGTTATCGATAGAAAAGGTATATAACGGCTATCTTAAATCTGTCTTTGAAATCTATTGATTAAATTTGAATGCTAAACTTATCAATTAGTTACTTGATAGCTTTAGATGATGACTAATCTGCTGAGTGCAGGGCTAGTGTGGGGACGACTCTAAATCAAAGGAATCAATAAGCGGGGTCAGGTGTTGGTATAAATCTTCTGCTTCGACGGCAATGTCATTGGCGCCATGTTCGCGGGCTTTTTGCCTTAACGCCTCTGAGGGCATAATGGTATATAAGTAAATGGGGGTTTGTATGCCACGCTCCCTGATCGTCCGTATCATTTTTAGGCCAGCTAAAGGATCGGCTTCCCGTCCCATATCGGTAATAATGGCATCGTAGCGATAGAGACCTAGTAGCGTGAGGGCGTCTTGGGTTGTTTGTGTGGTGTACACCCCAATCTGTCGTTCTTCGAGGTATTGCCGTTCAGTTTGATTATTCTCAGGATGGTCATCCACCCAGAGGAGCCTTGCTTTGACATTATTGGGTTCTGCTAACACTAAGGGATTGGCACGCTGAGTTTGCTGGTGGCTTGCTACTGCAAGTGTTATCGCAACGGACGCGATAAATAGCCACAGATAACGCAAGTTAACTCGTTTGTAGCTTGGCTGGGTTTGATTTGGGCTTTGTTGCCGATCACTATCGGATTGCGGTGTTTTACTAGACTCGAGATTGACTGTCGGGGTGTCGGTATTCTGCGGCGCTGCGGGTTGTACTTCATCGTTCTGTGAACTGAGTATGGCGGCAATATCGTGGGATAAGCGATAACCTCTGCCGTGGAGTGTTTGGATTATCGGAATTTCTAATCCTGCTGAAGCGAACAATTTACGAGTATCTGAAATTAGCCTAGCTACTGACCAACTGCTCACGACTGTGTTAGGCCAAATTTTTTCGAGTAAAAATGCTTGGTCACAGTGTGCCGGATAGGCTTCAATCAAGAAACTAATCAGTAGGATAACGCGTTCATCACAGTTAATGCGTTCACTATTGCAGTGCAGAGTGCGGTTTTGAACATCCAGCATAAACGTTCGAAAAGTGTAATGCATTCATGTCCTTTTGCGTTTCTAAGTCTAAGTCAGCCTAGAGTTGTTCTAAATGTTAATTATTTGTTAGGCTCTAATTCAAGCGAAACTTAGCTGTTTAGTCAACTTGATTTGTGCTCATGGGGTGGGGAAAGCTCGAATAAAAATCTGGCTACCCAGCTTAATTTCGCGAGCTCAACCGCATTTTGACGGTCTGAAACCGCACCTAATTTGTTCTTTAGGTAGCAAAATTTAACAGTGGGTGTCTTGATAAACTGGGGTTGTGATGAGTGCAAGTTTTAATGCTTTGCCAGCAAGCGTGAGCTGTTACTTGGTTTGATTGCTTTTAATAGCAAAGTCAAAGTCGTGGGGCTTCACCCCCTGATTTTTAATCAAGTGTCGACCAAGAAGGACTGCTCGTCCTATCCTCCTTCCTATTTATAACCACTCAGCCATGACGCCCCCAACGGAGTTGAAAGCCCCTTGGGCAATTAGCGCCCTTATGCTATCGCGTCAGACGCTCGTCTCTGATTCGACTGACGCTATCTCGGCATCTGATAGGCAGGATGCCTGAATGTCGTGAAGTGCATGGATGCACTAGAACGACCATGCCGAGACTCACGCAATTTGTCTATTCGCCCTGCGGCAACTCCGAGGGGATGCATATTCCGTCGATTTTTGAGTTGTCTGATTGGTCACTTAAAGCATTAAATAGTTGCGGATGACCTGTTTCACTCTTCGTCCCTGCTAACGCAAAATTTAACAATGGGTGTCTCGATAAACTCAATGGGTGTCTCGATAAACTCATAAACAGTCGTTAAACTTTCCGACAAGTGTTATTAATATATCCACATTAATTGCCAGAAAAAGCTAATGAATAACGTTTATTTTTTAGGTTTTATACCTAAACCACATGTGTGGGTTGTAGTCGATGCTGATGAACATTGGTATGATTTCAACGCTAAAAATAATAAATCTCTTTTAATAAGAGATGTGGTTTTTGCTGCTGAAGGGAAAGATCTTTCTATAAAAGTAACAAGACCAGGCATGGTTTGGATATCAAGCAACACAAAGAGATTAACAATAAGCCAAGAGGATGACTATTTCAAAGCTGTTGAGTTGCGTAAAAAGTTAATTAAGATAGCTAACATTTATAACTATCTACTTGCTTTGAAATCTAAGGAATATATTTCAGGCTTTTCCACTTCAATTATCCCAATAGAAATCACACTGCATGAAACCATGTGCATGAAATTCTTCGGTGAAATCGGTCAAAACCTTAATGAACCAACAACATTCATCCCGGCATGCCCTAATATCAACTCAGTTATAAATCTTGAATTCAAAGAGTTAGGAAGTCGAGATGGTCAGGTTTCGGTTGATGCATACAAAAAGGCTTTTGATGATTTAGTGAGTTTAGACGAGCAAGATATTGAATACTTAAACACTTTATCAAAATCTGAAAGCGAGTATTTAAATAGCGACTATAACACCTCATTAA
>NZ_JAUOER010000035.1:0-50622 GCF_031932025.1 Shewanella sp. SP2S2-4 | reverse complement strand
AGATTAATTGGTGGTCAAAAAACTTTTCTTATGATCACCAGTTATAAGTCATGGTAGTGATAACAGAGCCTGGGATGGGCCTGTGGCTGGGTCAGCGGCAAACCGGCGAGTAACCAGTCGAGCTGTTGGGAGCTTATCTGCAGGCTCAGTTGTTCATCTTCTATGCCGGGCCAGTCGAAGGTCGCCAGCTCGAGCCGTTTGTAATGCAGCCAGAAGCCATTGGCGGCCCACTGCAATATTTTCAGCTTGTTGCGCCGCTGGTTACAGAAGACGAACAGCCGTTCGTTGCAGGGTTCTTGCTGTAACTCATAGGCGACGATATTGCTCAAGCCATCTATCGACTTACGCATGTCAGTACTGCCACAGATCAAAGTGACATCGAGGCGGGTGCCGTTGCCAAACATAGTGTTCCCCCATTAACATTAAGTAGTGGCACCATGATGATGACGACTGACAGCTAAGTTATGAAGGTGTGCTTTGCCGGACGCTTACTCATTTGTCACATAGAGCGTTATCGCAGCTTGCTGAAACTGTGACATTCCAAATGTTGTTTAGTGGCGATAAAGGGCAAACACTTCTAATAACCAGTCAATAAAGGCTTGGGCTTTTAACGGCAAGCTAGGAGACTTGGGCGTGAGTAAGTAATATCGATAGGGGCTAGTGAAAGGGGCGTCGAAGGGGATGACTAAACTACCGTTTGCCAATTGCTCTTCGATAAAAAATCGCGGAATTAGTGCTGCACCCATGCCACTGGCTGCCGCTTGGCTCAGCATGTAGAAATGCTCGACGCCAAAGGATTGCGCTTGAGTGAGTGTTAAGCCCACTTTTTCTGCCCAATATTCCCACAGTTCAGGTCTTGTAGTGTGTTTCAGTAAGGTGACGTGATTGATATCCTCAATATTTTGCAGTTTTGGCGCTAACGATGGCGCGCAAACTAAACACAAATCTTCATCCATCAGCTTGATATAATTCGCTCCCTTAGGAATGGCTGTGCAGCTGCGAATCGCAATATCATAACGGCCTTGACTAAAGTCCACGGCAAAGTCGCCAATCGACAAATCAACATAAAGGTGGGGATGGCGGGATTTAAACTGCTCCATTCTTGGAATAAGCCAATTAATGGTTAAGCTTGGCAGCACATTGATGGCTAAGGTCTGCGGCTTAGATGGCTGACGACGTAGGTCACTCGTTGCACTTGACAGGGTTTGCAGCGCGGCTTGGACATGGGGCAAATAGCGCTTGGCTTCATCGGTTAAACTGACTCTTTTATGTAGGCGTACAAAAAGCGCAAAACCCAAATAATCCTCTAATACTCGGATTTGTTTACTGACCGCACCATGGGTGACATGCAACTCCTTGCTTGCCAGTGTCATACTTTGCAAGCGCGCGGCGGCTTCAAAAGCGCGGAGGGAATTGAGTGGCGGCAGTTCGGTCAACATTTTATCTCCTATAACTGGGCAAATCCGAACCGGATTATAGATTTTGCGTGAGTTTAGTTCACGCAGTGGCGACAATAACTCCTTTGCGTTTATTTGGCAAACGCAGTCTAATGCTCAGCAATTACTCCCTTTTTTATCAGAAGAATAATAAATCATTATGGAATTTGAACTGACTCTACAGATCGCAGCGATACTTTTTGCCGTCGCTATGGTGGCTGGTTTTATCGACTCTATCGCCGGTGGTGGTGGTTTGTTGACGATCCCTGCACTCATGTGGGCAGGCTTGCCGCCTGCGGTTGCCTTAGGCACAAATAAGCTACAGGCCTGTGGTGGTAGTTTTTTTGCGAGCTTGTATTTCGTCCGCAAAGGGTTAGTGGATCTTAAATCCGTTAAATTAGCCTTGTTCTGTGCGTTTATCGGCGCGGCATTAGGCACGATTCTCGTTCAACTCGTCGATACTAAAGTGCTGGAATTAATGTTGCCATTCTTGATTTTGGCAATTGGTTGTTACTTCTTATTTTCGAAAAAGATTTCTGAAGACGATAAGCATCAAGTGTTAACACCTACCGCATTTGCTTTTACTGCTGCTTTAGGCGTGGGATTGTACGATGGTTTTTTTGGTCCTGGTACGGGGAGCTTTTTTGCACTGGCGTTTGTATCGTTAGCGGGGTTTGGTCTGGCTAAGGCGACTGCCCATGCAAAACTACTTAATTTCTCAACCAATATAGCTTCGCTGATTTTCTTTGCCTTGGGTGGCAAAGTGATTTGGTTATTGGGGTTAGTCATGCTGGCTGGGCAAGCGATTGGTGCGACTTTGGGGTCACGTTTGGTGGTGACTAAAGGCACTAAGATCATCAAGCCGCTAGTGGTCACTATGTCCCTTGCTATGAGCTTTAAACTCCTAGCAACGCAATATCACTTGTTCTAATAGATTGTTTATTATTAATAAATTTAGCCTTAAGCGGTGAATAAGTTAATCTTGGCACGTAAGCTTAAGTTAATTGATATTATCTGAGTGATGCCCTCCTTGGCTTAAAAGTGAAGCAGAGGTGGAAATCGCTCAGAATATCCTCTAAAGATGATCTAAATATCCCTCCTACTTTGCAATAGGTGTACTCTTTCAAGGTTTTTGAATAGTATAACTTGTCAATTTTAATGCACTTTTTAGGCTTCTCACTTTTCTATGTGCATTTAAACGCGATGTTTTTATTTAATACGATTCAACCCGATTTATATGCGTGCAGTGTTTATCTCGTGTGCCTTCTTTTTGCATTGATGTGCTGGTACATACTCGGGTTTAGCGCTACCACTTCTTTAAAAGAGCGATTATGAAATTTATCCACACCTCGGACTGGCACATAGGTCGTCAGTTGCACAATCAGTCATTACTGGATGATCAAGCCTTTGTGCTCGAGCAGATTATTGCCTTAGCAGCTGAGCATAAGGTGGATGCAGTGATTGTGGCGGGGGATATTTATGACAGATCGATTCCGCCAGCAAACGCGGTTGCGCTATTAGATGATGTACTCAACCGTTTAGTACAAGATTTAGGCCTGCAAGTGATTATGATTGCCGGTAATCACGATGGCCACGAGCGCTTAGGGTTTGCGGCAAAACAAATGGCGGCAAGTGGCTTATATATTGTGGGGCCCTTGAGTGCTGACATTCATCCTATTACTTTGTCGAGCACAAGTGGTGATGTGGTTTTTTATCCCTTGCCTTACGCTGAACCAGCAACAGTGTGGCAAGTGTTTGAGTGTGAGGCGTCGAGCCATGAAATGGCTATGGATGTATTACTTGAAAAAGTGCGCCAGCACGATAGCCAAGGCTTACCCAAAGTGGTGATAAGTCATTGCTTTTTGGATGGTGGCAGTGAATCAGAATCAGAGCGGCCGCTCAGTATTGGTGGCGCCGATAAAATATCACCAAAGCTCTTTACTGAGTTTGATTATGTTGCCCTTGGGCATTTGCACGGACCGCAATACAAAGGCGCCGAGCATGTGCGCTACTCAGGCTCGATTTTGAAGTATTCCTTTAGTGAACAACATCAACACAAGTCGGTGACCTTAGTTGAACTAGGCGCGCAAACGCCGATTGATATCCGTTTATTGCCGTTAACCTCGCTGCGTGATGTTCGCATCTTAGAAGGGGAGTTAGACACCTTACTCGCCAAAGGTAAAACGGATATCAAGCGTGAAGATTACCTTATGGTCAGGCTCCTCGATAAACATGCCATTTTAGACGCTATGGGCAAACTCAGGGCGGTCTACCCGAATGTGCTGCATTTAGAGCGGACAGGCTTGATGGCGGGGCAGCAGCAAGTCGCCTTGAGCCGGGACCATATCAAAAAAGGTGAGATGGACATGTTCTGTGACTTTTTCTCTCAAGTGTCTGGTGAATCCTTAACGCAAGCACAGCAAGCCGTGATGGATGAACTCCTGACTAAGCTACACAATGAGGAGCGTCAAGCATGAGACCCCTTAGCCTTTCCATGTCAGCCTTTGGCCCTTTTGCATCGACTCAAACTCTTGATTTTACAGCCCTTGGAACTAATCCGTTATTTCTCATCAACGGCCCTACTGGTGCGGGTAAGACGACCTTGCTCGATGGCATTTGTTTTGCGCTTTATGGAAAAACCACAGGTAATGAGCGTGAAGGCAGCCAAATGCGCTGTGATATGGCTGACGTTAGTCTACTAACAGAAGTCACTTTCAGTTTTCAGCTCGGTAATAACAGCTATCGTATTCGCCGGGTGCCAGAGCAAGACAGAGTTAAGAAAAGCGGTGACGGCTCGACAGTGCAAAAAAGCGAAGCACAGCTCTATAAAATTGACGCCGATGGCAATGAAAGCTTGTTAGTCGCCAGCAAAGTGTCCGAGGCCACCGCTGAGATTGAAGCCTTAACTGGGCTCGATGTTGAGCAGTTTCGCCAAGTGATGGTACTGCCTCAGGGTAAGTTTCGCGAATTACTAATGGCGGATTCTAAAGCGCGCGAACTGATATTTAGTCAGTTATTTCAAACGCATATTTATCGCCGGATTGAAGATACCTTAAAAAATAAGGCTGCCGATATCAGCGCCTTAGTGAAAGATCAACGTAGCCGTCGCGATGGTATTTTGCAAAGTGCTGGCCTAGCATCCGATGACGAGCTTAGCAGCGAATTAGCCAAGCTCACGCCTGAACTTGTGCTCGCTCAAAGTGCCAAGGAACAGGCATTACAACAGCAACAATTAGTGATTAAAGCCAGTGATGCCGCCCAGCATCTACTGGCCGAATTTGCACAATTGGATACCTTAACTCAAACGGCAGCAGCGCTTGAGGCACAGCAAGAAAGCATAGTCGCGCAAACCCATAAGCTGAACTTAGCTAATCAAGCGCAGCGTTTTGCGCCTATGGTTGAGGTGTTTTTGGCTCGTGAACAAGAAGCAAAAGCCGCCAATCTCGCCTTTAGCAATGCGCAAACGGCACTGACTCAGGCCAAGCTAGCCTTTGATTATGCCGAGCTCAAAGCGCAAGACTTACCCGTATTGGAAGCGTCGCTACTGGAGCAGGAACAAGCCAAACAGCAACTGAATGCGCTAGGGCCGCAGCTTAGGGAGCTGGATAGACTCAATAAAACCCTCGAGCAAGAGCAAGCGCAGTTAGTTAGGGCTAAAGCACAGCTTCAGATCAGTAAAAATGAGTTAACCACAGTGACTCAAAAACGCCGTGAACTGGAATCGGCTTTGCCACCATTGCAGGCCAATAGCGACACTCGCCTCTCATTGCAACAGGCGCACCAGCAGCAACAGCAGTTATTGTCGACTTATCAGCAATGGCAACAAGTGGCGGCAAGGGTATCGTCGACACAGGCAAAACTTGCCAATGCGAAAGCGCAAGGGCAACAACTCAATGCCGAGCATCAGCAAGCACAGGTTGCGCATAAAGCCCTATTATTGACTTGGCACCAAGGACAGGCAGCCATTTTAGCGCGGCAATTACAGCAAGATGAACCTTGTCCTGTCTGTGGCAGCCAAACCCATCCACAGCCAGCACAGAGCCAAGAGCCGCTCCCAAGTGATGAAGTGCTGCAATTGGCCCAAGACGCTGAAACGATGGCCCAAGAAGTCCTGAGCAAAGCCAGAGCGGAATATCGCGGATTACAGACACAGTTAGAAACCTTGCAGCAACAAGCGCAAGATCTCGCGGCCCAATTGGGCACAGCGGTTGATATTTCTCAAGATGAACATGCGCATACCTTGTCGCAATATGCTTTCTCACTCACGCAAGCTGAGCAAGCTCATCAAGATTTGCAGCAGTTACAGCAAGAAATTGTTTTGTTGCACGCGCAGGAAACGCATCTGCAACAAAAGCTGGAGCAAGGACAAACACACGATAGTGCGCTGCAATCTAAAGTGGATTTATTGCAGGGGCAGTTGGCGCACATGCAGCAAAGCGTCCCACCTGCGCTTGCAACGCTTGAGGCATTAACCGCAGCAATCACGCAAAACCAGCAACAGATAAGCCAGATTAAACAGCAGATTGCTGACGTGAGGGCGCTTCAGCAACAAACAGGGCAAACCTTTGTTGCAGCTAAAGCTGCATTGAATGGTGCCGAAAATACCGCTGAGGCGGCATTAGCTCAGCAAACGCGTGCCCAGCAGCAACTCAATCAGCAATTAGTCGCAGCGGGATTTACCGACCAACAGGCCTTATTTGCGGCCATGCTGGATGAAGATCAACTGCATGCATTAGCCAGCGAGATTGAGGCTTACCAGCAGCGCAGTGCTTTGACCAAGGCGCAGTGCGAGCAGTTAGCGCTGAAGCTCAAAGATAAAGTACCACCCGATAGCATTAAGCTCGCTGCCGAGCTTGAGTCGGCGCAGCAAGCATTACACGCAGCAGAGCAGGTATGGCAGCTGCTTCACACTCGCACAGTACTACTGACCCAAACTCAAACCCAGCTGAGTATTGCAGATACGAAAGCTAAGGCGTTAGACGATGAATATGCAGTTATCGGCACGCTTGCCGATGTGGCGAATGGGAAAACAGGCAATAAGATCAGTTTGCAGCGTTTTGTGTTAAGCGTACTGCTCGACGATGTGTTACTCGAAGCGAGCCATAGGCTGCATCTGATGAGTAAGGGACGTTATCGCTTGCTGCGTAAGGAAGATAGAGCAAAGGGCAACAAGGCGTCTGGGCTCGAGTTAGAAGTGGAAGATGCCTACATCTCAAAAGTGCGCCCTGTGGCAACCTTAAGCGGCGGCGAAAGTTTTATGGCGGCCTTGTCCATGGCGTTAGGGCTATCCGATGTGGTGCAAGCTTATGCTGGGGGGATCAAACTCGACACCTTATTTATCGATGAAGGCTTTGGCAGTTTAGACCAAGATTCATTGGAATTGGCGATTCGAACCTTGATGGATCTGCAGTCTTCAGGTCGCATGATAGGGGTGATCTCGCACGTTTCTGAGATGAAAGAGCAGATAAATACTCGCATCGACATCAATAAAACCTCACATGGGAGCGAAATGACGATAGTTTTGCCTTAGTCGGTCGTTCTCTCAGAGTACAATAAATAACCTGCTGTTTTGTATATGTTATTTATTGTGACTCTTGCGTGTTTAACATTGGGATAATGTGCGCAAACTGAGTTGAAAATGCCAACTGGCGCATGTTTCTTGTTAATAGTCAGGTAAAAGTACGAAATAGCATTTGTCATAATGGGATTTTTGGGATAAGTTGGAAAAAATTCGGGCTTCCCTCATAGGGACTGGTTCAAAAATAAAACGCAAAGTTAACGAAAGGTGAAAAGCGTTGCAGACAGGCAAACCCAACTTTATCAACTTATCGCAAACCCGTTTGCAGAACTTATCATCGACCCAAAAAAACATTCTATTAATGGGTGGTTTGTTGATTGGCGCTGCTATGCTAATGCCGAATAATGGTCATGTTGTGCCAACTGCTCAGCGTATCCCTGTTGCCCTCGATATTGAAAATATTCTCCCCCAAGTTTCTGAACCTGAAGTCCAAGATCAAGCAACCCTTATTAATAACGCTCCACAGTTTGAGCGAATTATCGTTTCTGGTGATACCTTAAGTGGGTTATTTTCGAAAGCGGGTGTTGATCAGCAGACCATGTATAAGGTGTTAGAAGCTGATTTAAATATTTTGGCACTTGATACCTTATTGCCTGGTAACAGAATGCAATTTTGGCTCGATAACGAAGGCCAATTACAGAAATTAGAACTTTATTTTAACGCCGCTCGCCAAGTGGTGTTTACACGTTATGAAGACGGCAGTTTTAATGTTGAAGAAGTCAACGTTGAAGGCGTTTGGCAAAATCGTATTATATCTGGCGATATTAAAGGCTCATTCTACGTCTCTGCACAAAAAATGGGTTTAGCTGCGGCAGACATTCAGCGGATTGAAGATTTACTCAAAGAAAAATTGAATTTCGCCCGTGATTTACGCGTTGGCGATAAATTCTCTGTTTTGGTAAATGATCAATATGTTGAAGGTGAAGCGACGGGCAGTAGCCAAATTTTAGGCGTGAGTATTAAAACCGGTCGTTCTGAAATTAGTGCATTTCAATATACTGACGGCAGTTATTACGATGCCAAGGGCCAGAGTTTAGTACGTGCATTCCAGCGTTATCCATTAGCTAAACAACCCCGCATGAGTTCCCGTTTTAATCCATATCGTAAGCATCCAATTACTGGCCGTATTTCACCCCATAACGGAACCGACTTTTCAGTGCCTATCGGCACTAAAGTGATTGCTCCAGGTGATGGTGTTGTTAGTTTAGTGACTGATCACCAGTTCGCTGGTAAGTATATTGTGATTGACCACGGCGGTAAGTATCGTACCCGTTACCTGCATTTATCTAAGTCGCTTGTGCGTAAAGGTCAACGAGTAACACGAGGCCAAGTGATTGCTTTATCAGGAAATACTGGTCGCTCAACGGGCCCACACTTACATTATGAATTCCATATCAATGGTAAACCTGTTGACCCGTTGAAAGCGGATATTCCTATGTCTAGCAAGTTAGCGAATCAAGATTTACGCACATTTACCAATATGGTGAAGAGTCGTGAAGCTATGATGAACCTTGGCTAATAGAACTAAGTCTCGCCAAGTCTGAATAAACGATAGTACTGGCTTTTCTTGAAGAGTTTACCAATGCCGATGAAATGTAAATTTCATCGGCATTTTTGTTTCCATCATTCTTCTTGTTGTAGATATTTTTCTGCTATCACAAGTATTCTTACAAGTTGTAAGGAAGCTTTAAATTTATTCGATCCGCAGTACTAGTGATATACACAGAAGGGGATAAATAGAGCGGATGTGGTGAGCTTCAGTTAGGGGGTTATAGCGAGTTATTCTTTTGACAGTTAAGAGACTCAATTTGGCAGCTAATGACCTTTAAAGCTAACTAGCACTCTTTATTAGGGACTGAACAGAACTAAATACGTAGCGTTAAATAGCGTCTATCAGCTTGCTTGGCGTCTTTGCATCACTTTTAATGCACACTTACACAGTTTACCTTTTAGAGCGGGACAGCCACCGCAGGGAGACTTTTTAAAAGGACGTAATGCAAAGCTGCGTTCTGTGGGTAAAGGAGTGAGCCGAGTAATCATAGTCGATGAAAATGTTGCATCATTAGCGGCAATAAATTTAGCCTTTGCCAGTTTTAACTGTTTCTTGAGTGCGGATTTATTGCTATGGGCAAATTCTTGTTGTGAAATATGTTTCGTGAGTAATTTGGTGAGGTGCTTACGCTGAGCTTTTTTATTCGTCAAAGATTTATCAGTCAGGGTGTTCAGATGAGATAAGGATGGAATCGCTTTTCCTGAACTTGGAACAGATCTCGGCTGTGTTTTGAGTAACTTTTTAGCTTGTTTTTTACACCACTTGCTCAAAAGTTTATCGATATTCTGTTTCGTCATTGTCGTTACTGAATTCTGCAGCGTGAGATACTTCAGTATTCTAAATGAAAACTATTATCAGTCAAGTTGTGGGCGAAAAATATACTAAGGTCAAGTGTCGGCTTTATCTGCGGAATAAGGGGATATGTTGGCGTCGATACAGGTCAATAATAAGCGTAAATCAAATTCAAACTGGTGATAATCCGGCTCCATATGAGTACACAAATTATAGAAAGCCTTGTTGTGATCTTTTTCTTTTAAATGGGCTAATTCGTGTACAACGACCATACGCAATAAGGGTTCCGGTACACGCTTCAAACGTGAAGATATGCGAATTTCGTTCTTAGCTTTGATTTTATTGCCTTGAACTCGCGCGACGTAGGAATGTAAGCCAAGTGCATGATGACTAATGTTAATTTTGTCATCGAAGATCACTTTCGAGAGTGGTGACGACTGGCGTAAAAATTGGTTTTTAATCGCTTGGGTGTAGTCGTACAGCGCTTTATCGCTGCGAACGCTATGTATGACAGGATGACGTTTCAACAGTAGCTTAGGTAATGTGCCAGCATCGAGATGTTGCTGTACCTGCTGTTGAATATCTGGGCTGTAACCGCTTAAGTATTTTAATGGATTCATAGGGAATTTGGCTCCGAATGACTTCGGAGCCTGAGTCATCGCATTACTTAAACTTTGCCGAAAATACGGCGATTTTGCTGGGCGTAAGCGGCTTCGAAAGCTAACTGCTGCACTTTTTTAAGATCTAAACTATCGAAATCAACCTGTGGTGGATTGCGCTTGTTTTGCTCTTTGATAGTGACAGGAGACAGTAAGCTGACAGGTAATTCACCTAATTGAATCGCGGCTTCAAGTTTAAAACTTGTGGCTGAGCCCGCCAATTTACCTTTTTGTTCACGTTCAATGATGACAACTTCATCAACGCGATAATCTTGCATAAGCTTATGAAAAGCGAAGTGAAACTCACGAATAGCTTCTGTGGTAGCAGATTGGGAAACGGTGAAAGACACCTTACGGCATTCTGGCACATTGAAGGTTTCACCTTCATAGCTCAATAAACTGATAATGGCTTCGCCACCTTTTAATTCAACACCACAAACTCTCATGTTACACCTTCAAAATATCGATAATAGCGCTATTGTAGCTGGAAATGACGTGAGGATCAGTGTTTACCCTGCGCTTTTGATTCGCTTGGCGACAGACTGATGCGCTTAGTGCGTCAATTCCCAGTATTCGATCAGCCAATGTGTTGTGTATCAGAAATAAAATCTGATGTTAAATCCACCGGCATGTATGCTTTAATTTGTTCTAAACTTCTTCTGTATCATTGTCTTGCAGTAATTTCGCCGCAGCAGGCTTTTTACGCATTGGTGCATCGCCAATGTCCACGCCCGTGATAAAACGCTTATCCCGTGAAGGCGCCGGTGTGGCTGCTTTAGTTCTTTTGCTCTTACCTTTAGCAAGCTCGGCTTTAGCAACACGTTTTGCTGGTGTCTGTTTGGCTTTGCTTTTTAGACCACTAAATTTAGCTTCTAGACCTGGAATCGTACTGATCTCAAAGGTCTTTCTAAGGAACACTTGGACTTTCTTAAAGTTGTCCCAATCTTTAGGTCCGACGAGCGATATCGCATCACCTTTCGCGCCAGCACGGCCAGTACGGCCGATACGATGCACGTATTCTTCGGCAAATTTAGGCATGTCGAAGTTGACGACCAAAGACACATTGAGCAAATCCAAACCACGAGAGGCAACATCGGTTGTCACTAGGACTTGTTGTTGGCCACGGGCAAATTGGTCCATGATTTGGTTTCGTGCGGCTTGCTTTAAATCACCGCTGAGTGCGGCGGTTGCAAAACCTTGCGCAGTTAATTTAGCGGCTAAGCGTTCTGTATCTGGGCGCGTCGCAGTAAAGATGATCACTTGCTTGTGGGTTTCATCTTTAAGTAAACGGGCTAATAACGCTTCTTTATGGTCTAAGTGGTCACATAAGAAGATGCGTTGGTGAATGTCGTTATGCTCAGAGTGAGCCGCGCCAATCGCCACGTGCGCTGGATTTTTTAGCAGCGTTGCCGCGATATCATTGATTTCGTCATGATCTAACGTGGCAGAAAACATCAGCGTTTGACGACGTTTATGATCGGCAGCATCGTTGATGGCTTTCAACTGCGGGGCAAAGCCTAAATCTAACATGCGGTCGGCTTCATCGAGCACGAGTAACTCTAACCCATTCAGGAATAAATGTTTTTGCTCTAAATGATCGGCGATACGGCCCGGCGTCGCGACAATAAAATGCGGTTCTTTCGCTAGGGCTTTCGCTTGATCGTTAAAGTTTTCACCGCCTAGAACGCTGATGGCCTTGTATTGGGTGTTGGCGACCAGCAGGCGAAGCTGACTATACACTTGATGTGCTAGTTCGCGGGTCGGTAATAAAATCAATACTCTAGGATCGCGTTTTGACAGTGAGCGGGTAGAAATGACTCTTTGCAATGCGGGTAACAAAAACGCTAAGGTTTTACCTGAGCCTGTTTTTGATGACGCCATTAAATCTTTACCTGCCAATGCGATAGGCAGTGCTTGTTCCTGGATGGCGGTGGGTTCTGTGATCCCCATATGTTTTATGCTTTGAAGCAGACGCTGGTCCAGAGAAAAATCGGTAAATTGCAAAGGTATATCCCCTAAATCTTAGTAAGGGCAGATTATAGCCTTAATCGCCCTAACTCAGCTATCCACATCGGTGATTATCTCTGCTTCACGCGTTGATTTATCGCGAAAGTGTGCCATTTACACTTAGTTGCCTGCATTTGTTTACATTGATGTTACAAGTACTTAATTGCCTTGGTTTCACCAATTGACACTGGATATGAAATGATTTTACGTTATCGTGTAGTGGATTGAGCAACAGGAGAATGATTTATGGCTAACGGAACAACCCCTTCGGTTGGTATTGCCTTGGGCAGTGGCGCTGCGAAAGGTTGGGCACACATTGGCGTGTTGAATGGCCTTGCCGCCATGGGGATCAAACCCGATAAAGTTGCGGGATGTTCGGTGGGCGCTTTAGTGGGTGCCGCGTACGCCCATGACCATTTACCTGAATTAGAAGAATGGGTTCGGAGTTTCTCTAGCTGGGACGTACTTGGCTTGATGGACATTCGATGGCGTAAAGGCGGTCTTATCGGCGGTGATAAAGTATTTGATGTGCTGCAAGCTCGAATAGGGGATGTGAATATTGAGAACCTCAATCGTCCCTTTGCGGCGGTTGCGACCGACTTGTACTCCGGGCAGGAGATTTGGTTTACTGAAGGGGATTTACGTCAAGCGGTGCGGGCTTCTTGCTCTATGCCGGGGATTTTGGCGCCCGTGAGACAAGGTGACCGCTGGCTTGTCGATGGTGCTGTGGTGAATCCAGTGCCTGTTTCTGTCAGCCGTGCCATGGGCGTCGATGTGGTGATCGCTGTGGATTTATATGGTTATCATTCAGGTCGCATCCAAGTATTGCCGGTGAGTATGACGAGCCAAAAAAACGTTGAAGCTGAAATGGATATGCCTGCGCGACAAGAAACTGGATTTATGGATTTGTTTGCCCGTGGCCGAGATTATGTCAGCAATCTGACCGATAAGTTTTCACTTGGCACTAAATCGAATCCTGGCATGATTGCTGTAATGTCGCAATCTATGGGCATTTTAGAGCAAAGACATAAACGGGCGCGCTTGATGGGCGATCCGCCAGATATTTGTATTGTGCCTGAGGTTGGCAATATCGGCACTATGGAGTTTCACCGTGCCGATGAGGCGATTGCCGCTGGCGAGGCTGCTGTGGAGAAGGTGGCTCACTTGATTGAAGCTGCGTTGTGGAAGGGCTAATCCGTTAAAAGATAAACAGTTGACTATCAAATAGAAAAAGTCGGTACAACTCGCGTTATACCGACTTTTTGCTATCTAAAACTGAGTCTTGCTATCTAAAACTGAGCATTTATGTCGCTTTGATGGCGAGTTACGCTAATTTCACCAACATTTTACCGCGATTCTTACCTTCAAACAGACCGATAAAGGCATCTGGTGCTTGTTCAAGCCCTTGATAAATGGTTTGTTCGGCTTTGACTTTACCTTCAGCTAACCATTGAGCCATTTTCACGGCAAACTCAGGATAATGCGCCCAATGTTCGGATACTATAAAACCTTCTAACTTAAGTTTACGCATCACTATCAGGGCCAAGTTGTCTGGACCAGGTGTTGGCGCAGTGTCGTTGTACTGCGAAATCATACCGCAAACGGCGATACGACCATGATCTTTCATATTGCTCAGCGCTGCGGCTAAATGCTCACCACCGACGTTTTCAAAGTACACATCAATCCCTTCTGGCGCGGATTTTGTGAGCGCTTGGGTGAGATTGCCACAGGTTTTGTAATTGATGATGGCATCAACGCCATAGCTTCGCAGCAATTCCGCTTTTTCGTCTGAACCCACAGAGGCGATTACGCGAGCACCCATCAGTTTACCAATCTGGCAAGCAACACTGCCGACGGCGCCTGATGCGGCAGAAACAAACAGGGTTTCACCTGCTTTTAAATCTGCGATGCGAGTCAGTCCCGTCCACGCTGTCATGCCCGGCATACCCAGCACGCCGAGGAAATGTGAACTGTCTAATTCGGTTTGCGGCAGAGCGGTCAGTCCAGCCGTGTCGGTGACAGCGTGCTCGCGCCAACCTAACATACTGCTGACTTTAGTGCCTACTGGGAAATCACTGTTTTTAGACGCGATAACTTCACCAATCGCGCCGCCTTCTAAGACTTGATTCAAGGCGAAGGGCGGAACATAACTCTTACGATCTACCATGCGGCCGCGCATATAAGGGTCGACCGACATCCACAGGTTTTTTATCAACACTTGGCCATCGGCGAGCGGTGATAAGGGTTTATTTACTAAAGCAAAGTTCTCTGCCGTAGGCATGCCTTCAGGGCGACTGGCTAAATGGATTTCTCGGGTTTCAGTAATAGTGCTATTCATAAAAAATTAACCTTTTGTTTGTGCGCAAACTAACTGCGTCAACTGTACGTGGCTTCATGACACAATGCAAATACTTTGCGCGCAAACTAGATGCGATGGGGCGGATCGGATAAGATAGCGCTATGTTTGAATGACAGGCGCTTAAACGTGCAAAATTGTTTATCTCACCCAGAGCTCGGATCTAAAGAGCAGAGTCAAAACCCAGAGCCACATAACCCAGAGCCACATAACCCAGAGCCACAAAATTCAGAGGTACAGAACCTCGAGCCAAGGGATGCACTGTGTTTATCTGATAATGTGTGCTTCGCGTTATATTCTGCGAGCAATGCCTTAGTGCGCGCTTATCGGCCTTTACTCGAGGCATACGAGTTAACTTTTCCTCAATATCTGGTGATGCAAACCCTGTGGCGTCAAAATGGCTGTAGTCAAACCCAGCTATCGGCGGCGACTAAGCTCGATATGGGGACGCTAACGCCTATCGTTAAGCGGTTAGAGGTAAAAGGCTTGATCACGCGTTTGGCCTGCGTTGAAGATGAGCGGAAAAAATTGATCACTCTGACGGCTCAGGGAGAGGCGATTAAGCATGAAGTCCTAGCCTTGAAACAAACCTTGCTGAATAAAGTACAAATGGATGCAGAGGCACTCGATTTGTTGAGGCGGCAATGTCTTGCCCTTATTGAAGATTTACAGTCCTAGAGATAAAGCTACTGGTGCTGTTCGCTACCCGAGAATTCAGGCTCTGCATAGATTAATACTTGATTGGCTTAGTTTTTGCTTTAAAACTGTCATTGAGTCTTAGACGCCGAATTTTTGACGATGAATTCTATTTTAAATGCCTTCAATCTTAATCGCAGCAGTAGCAGTATCGCCGATGCCTATGGTGCCAATAGCCAAAAAACGAGTACGGCCAAAACCGATGCGACCACTGAGACCAAGAAAACTCAGACGGATGCCGCTAAACCCGACGCGGGTAAAGCCGATGAGATAGCGCTGTCGCCACGGGCGCAACGTGCACAGAAAATTCAGTCGATGGCGAAGGATTTTTTTGCTGATGGCAAATTTGGTGTCGCCGATATTCCCGCATTAGTGTCACGTTTACAAAAAGACGGCATTTTATCGGACGTGCAACTCGACCGTTTATCGAAAAACGGTATTACAGTTCCGAGCACAACCACGCCGAGTAAGCAGTCGCTGCAAGATTTCTTAGATGATGAGCTCAAAGCATTAGCCAAAAAATCACCGAATGACCCCCTGATCAATACCTTGGTCGATGCGAAAAACGTTTTGATCAATATGGATGATGCTCAATCGCCGGTGCTCGCCCAAAAAGCCACCAAAGTCCTTGGTCAATTAACGGATTATTTAAATTCTGAGCCACCGCTAACGGATGCCCAAAAACAGCAATGGCAGGGGCTTAAATCTATGATGCAACTCGCTTCGTCTATGGGCTCGCATCAGTCGGCATCAGGCCAACTCAGTAGTTATCTTGCACTCGCTAAGCGTTAATCTTGAGTTATGGAGCCTGATCATCACTGATTTCAGGCATCAACTAGCTGGGTTTAATCAGCAGGTCAAGGCGCAATTTTCAGATAATTGGGCCTAGCTGCAGTTCTGGTTTGTTCTTTTATTTCATCCTAAAAACTATGATCTGGATCATGGACGCTTCATCGTCGTTGTAGCCTAATGCTCTACATATTGTGTTTTATGCTTTTAAAATCACTAGATGTAGTGTTAGTTTTTAGGCGAGATGGAGAGGAACTGAACAATGCCAGTCGTAATTAAGCGGGATGGTTGCCGCACACCTTTTGATGAAACAAGGATACGGGATGCAGTGAATGCCGCTGCAAACTCAGTTGGAATAGAGGATGGCGACTATGCAGCGACAGTGGCAGCGTGTATCAGTCAAAGCGTTGCGACCTTAACCGAAGTTGATATCCATCATCTACAGGATGCGGTTGAGAATTTACTGATGGAAGGGCCGTATAAGTCCTTGGCGCGGGTTTATATCGAATACCGTCACGACCGAGATGTGTGCCGTGAAGCGACCAGTAAATTAAACCTCGAAATCCGTGGTTTAGTCGAGCAAAGTAATGCGGCGTTACTCAATGAAAATGCCAATAAAGATTCGAAAGTTATCCCAACTCAGCGGGATTTGCTCGCGGGCATAGTCGCCAAACATTATGCCAAGAGTCATATCTTGCCAAAGGACGTGGTTGCTGCCCATGAAGCGGGGGAGATCCACTACCACGACTTAGATTACTCGCCTTTTTTCCCGATGTTTAACTGCATGCTGATTGATTTGGCTGGTATGTTGACCCATGGCTTTAAAATGGGAAATGCCGAAATTGAAACCCCTAAGTCTATATCAACGGCGACAGCCGTCACCGCGCAGATCATTGCCCAAGTGGCGAGCCATATTTATGGCGGCACGACCATTAATCGTATCGACGAAGTGTTGGCGCCATTTGTCGCTAAGAGCTACGACAAGCACTACCAAATCGCCTTGAATTGGAAGATCACCGACGCCAAAGCTTTTGCCACGGCGCAAACTGAAAAAGAATGTCACGATGCATTTCAGTCTTTGGAGTATGAGGTTAATACCTTGCATACCGCCAACGGCCAAACACCATTCGTGACCTTTGGCTTTGGGTTAGGCACCTCGTGGGAATCCCGCTTAATTCAGCAATCTATGCTGAAAGTACGGATGGCGGGATTGGGTAAAAATCGTAAGACGGCAGTTTTTCCTAAGTTAGTGTTTGCGATTCGTGATGGCATTAATCACAAAGCTGGCGATTGCAATTACGATGTCAAACAGATGGCGCTCAAGTGCGCGACTATGCGCATGTATCCCGATATTCTCAATTACGAGCAAGTCGAGAAAGTCACAGGTTCATTTAAAACCCCAATGGGTTGCCGCAGCTTTTTAGGCACCTATGAGGAAAATGGCGAGCTCGTGCATGAAGGACGCAATAATCTCGGGGTAGTGAGCTTAAACCTACCGCGGATTGCCTTGGAAGCTAAGGGTGATGAAGCGGAATTTTATCATCTTTTAGATGACAGATTAGTCTTAGCCCGTAAAGCGTTAGATACTCGCATTGAGCGACTCAATGGCGTTAAAGCCCGTGTGGCACCTATCCTCTATATGGAAGGGGCCTGTGGTGTGCGTTTACGCGCCGATGATGATGTTTCTCAAATCTTTAAAAATGGTCGCGCGTCGATTTCACTCGGTTACATTGGCCTGCATGAAACCATGAATGCACTCTATGGCACCCAAACCCATGTATTTGACGATGCACAATTAAGGGACAAAGCCGTCGCTATTGTTGCCTATCTTAAAGCCGCCACGGATGCGTGGAAGGCTGAAACAGGTTATGGCTTTAGTCTGTATAGCACGCCAAGTGAGAGTCTTTGCAGCCGTTTTTGTAAACTGGATGCGAAGCAATTTGGCCTAGTCACAGGTGTGACGGACAAGGGCTATTACACTAATAGTTTCCACCTCGATGTGGAAAAAAGCGTAAATCCCTACGATAAAATTGATTTTGAACAGCCATATCCCGCAATTGCGAACGGCGGCTTTATTTGTTATGGCGAATATCCCAACATGCAGCATAACCTCGAAGCGCTGGAAAACGTGTGGGATTATAGTTATAGCCGCGTGCCTTACTATGGCACTAACACGCCAATTGATGAATGCTACGACTGTGGCTTTACTGGCGAATTTAGCTGTACCAGTAAAGGGTTCACTTGCCCTAAGTGCGGCAACCATGAGCCAAGTCGAGTGTCAGTGACGCGCCGAGTGTGCGGTTACTTAGGCAGCCCAGATGCGCGGCCCTTCAATTATGGTAAACAGGAAGAAGTAAAACGTAGGATCAAACACTTGTAACACTATTATTTTATTCTGCTTGTTAGACTTATTCCGTGGCATCACGTGGCATCAAATCAAATAGTGCCATGGGATAAGTCCCAATGTTAAAAGATGAAATGCACTATGAAGTACTATCAATGAATTACCATCAATATTTCCCTATCGATGTGGTCAATGGCCCTGGTACCCGTGCGACCTTGTTTGTCTCTGGCTGCGAGCACCAGTGCCGCGGTTGTTACAATCAAAGTACTTGGGATCCCCGTTCTGGGCATGTGTTTGATAAGACGATGGAAGATAGGATGATTGCCGATCTCAATGATCAGCGGATTGTACGCCGTGGTTTATCGCTCTCGGGGGGCGATCCTTTATTGCCTGTCAATCTCAGTGCCATTTTGGCGCTCGTCAAACGAGTCAAGGCTGAGTGTGCAGGTAAAGATATTTGGCTTTGGACGGGTTATGTGCTCGATGAGTTGAGTGATGAACAGCGCGCCGTGTTGGCCTATATTGATGTGATGGTGGATGGGAAATTTGAACAAAGTCTTGCCGATCCAAGTCTCGTATTTCGCGGTAGCAGCAATCAGATCATTCGTTTGTTATAAAAGCGGTAACGAGGATCTGTAACTTGCTGCTATAATCTCAGGCCTTGACACAGACGCTAGCATAATCAGGCTAAGATTTTACTGTGGCTAACTTAGGTAATTTAAGGTAACAGAATGAATTTAAAGCAAGAACTGCAGCAGCTTAACGATAAATTAGATAAATTTCGTCGTAAACTTGCTGCGGCTGAACAAAGAGGCGATGACGTCATTATTGCCCAGTTCAAGCGCGAAATCGCTGCAGTCACTAAGCAAATTGGCAGTGTGAAAGGCCAACAAACCCGCTTATTGAATAAGCAAGGTTCAGATATCAAAGGTTTGCCTTTCCATCGCGCTTTGACTAAAGAAGAACAAGCGGACATGGGCAAACTGAAAAAGTCTGTCAAAGGTCTTGTGGTGATCCACCCTATGACGGCTATCGGCCGTGAAATGGGGCTTAAGGAAGTCACTGGATACGCGCCCGCAAAATTTTAATGTGGGTTAGGCTGTCACTGACACGGGATCGAGTGTCGATCACGTGTTTGTGCGCCTAGTACTTTATGCATAGCTTCGTTTTAATCCATTCCTTCGTGCTGCCCATCGAAAATGACATTCATGTTTGGTTTAGTTGATTAAAACACTAAAGTATTTCTTGATTGTTCAAAAACACTTTAGAATAGTGCGCTTAGTTGGCTAAGTGCCTAATCCTCGTTTGTTTCTAGGGATCTTATTCGTCTCATGGAATGAGAGTTGTCGTTAAGGTTAAGTATGTCGATAAAATATGTCGCGACGTCAAAGTTACCCACTCCTTGGGGCGTGTTTGCCATGCATGGTTTTGAAGATACAGAATCAGGCAAAGAGCATGTTGCGCTCACATTCGGTACGCTCAGTGCGGATGAACCTGTGTTGGGTCGAATTCATTCCGAGTGTTTAACTGGCGATGCGTTATTTAGCTTGCGTTGTGACTGTGGTTTTCAGTTACAAGCGGCGATGCAAAATATTGCGGAAACGGGCAGTGGCTTTATCCTCTATTTGCGCCAAGAAGGCCGTGGCATTGGTTTGTTGAATAAAATCCGCGCCTACGAGCTGCAAGATAAAGGTGCCAACACCGTTGAAGCCAATGAGCAGTTAGGTTTTGAGGCCGATATGCGTAAATACGACATGATCAAACCTATGCTGGAACAGATAGGCGTGAAGCATGTGCGTTTGATGACCAATAACCCTCGTAAAGTGAAAGCGATGAAGGAGTTTGGCATCGAAGTGGTTGAGCGCGTACCGCTGCAAGTTGGTAAGAATCGTTACAACGAAGCCTACTTAAAAACCAAATCCACTGAGCTTGGACACATGATGTCTGAATATCATTTTATGGATGAAAATAAGTAGCTTTGTATTTATGATGGGTCGACCGATTGAGTCAGAAATGAGTAAGGTTTAAGTCAATTGAGCCATTTTTTCAGTCGGTTGCCATTATGTTTGTCGTTAATTTGCTTAGTATTTCTGAGCATTGTTCCTGCCGTTTTCGCCAATAGTGCATCCCCCGCCAATACGTTTATACCTGCGACACAAGCGAACAATTCTGGCGTGCCTGTCGATCCTGTTTCTATCAGTCATGTGCCTAGCAGTAATGCCAATGGCAGCAATCCGATTGAGTCGAGCAGTAATCCTAATTCTGTTTATGCCTTTGGTAGTTATCTCGGCACTGGTGTGTATCGCGCCGCCAACCAAAATGCGACCGTTGTCAGCATTCCGTTAAGTTTTGATTTAAAGAAAGATAGCGGAAGCCAGACTTGGTTACGTTTACCTATCTCCTTCGGCTTTTTTGATTATTTAGCCAAAGATATCACCGAAGGCGAGTTACCGTCGTCGATAGGCACTATGACCATTACCCCAGGTTTTGAGCACCACTGGCAGGCGAGCGAAAACACTCGAATGGAAGGGTATTTAGATATCGGTTTTGGTACTAACTTCGATAAAAACGATAACGTTGCCATTATCGCCTCAGGGATCAGTAGCTTGTATGATTTCACCCTTGCTGGGCAAGATGCGGTGTGGGTGTCGAGATTACGCTTTGCCGGGTACAGTGAGCACTATGGCAAGTTTGCCGATCAATTTGCGGTGTTACAAACTGGCGTTGATTTAGGATTAGCGCCGCGCTGGCAATGGTGGGATCTGCAGGTGCAACCAAGGATCTTTGCTGTGGGTTATTGGTATTTCAATGAGCTCAGATTTATCAGCGAGATAGAGCAAGATACCATAGTTTCAGGCAGTTATGAGGCTGGTTTTTCCCTCGCGTTTTCTAAGCCCCTTGGGGGCGAATTGCTGGGTGTTGATCGTATTGGATTCAGCTATCGCCGTGGTGATGGATTGAACATTTGGCGTTTGATGTTCAGCTTTCCCATCTAAGTAGGGTCAACTAGACGGCTTGAATATATAAACCGCTTGAACATGTCGATGTTGTGAACATGGGTTAACTTAGCACAGGATTATCACCGCTTAATTTAAGCCGATTCCTTTTTTTGGGCTTCGCGCATCTTCTTCTCAGTCAAGGTTGCTATCTGACTACTCAGCTGCATTATTTGTTCTTGGATCATCTTACGTTGCTGATCTGCGGTCTCTGAGTCATCATTTTCAAGCTTGGCCAACATTTCTTGGAGTGCCTTGATTTGCTCTTTTATTTTTTGGATCTGCTGATCAATTAACGTCATGGGTTCTTCTGATGAGGCATTGTCGACTTCATTCTTTTTGGCTGAGGCTTTGTCTCTCAAGGTTGCGCCCACATCTGCGGATAAAGCCGCGCGGCCCGCATTAGAAATGGAGACAGTGTCTTGGGTATCTTGTGAGTCAGCGGACTCACTATTCGCTGTTTGTGTTGTGGCTGGTGTCGCTGCGATATATGCGCTTGATATGGCGGTGAAAGCTGAGCCAGTTGCGCTACTGTTTATTCCATTAATGTTCATTTAACACTCCATTGATGCAAACTGCGTTGATACTCAAGTCACTATAACAGTCGGTATCGGCCATAGATTTGAAAACTGAAGTCAATTTTTGGTTGTTCAGCTAAAAAGAGTGCAAGCTATTGGTTCAAAATCGATAAGTGAGCGCTATTCGCCGCCAATAGATTAGCGCAAATAGATTGAGGCTGTAGGTGAGTACAAATAGGTTAGTGAAAATAGATCCGCAGCAGGTTAATCACGACAATACAGCCCTTATTTTAGGGCTGTTTACGTTTTATGGCTGCAGAGGCGAAGATTAATTATTGCCCCAAATATGACTGTTTACTGTGCCATCTGAGCTGGGTTTATCACTTTTAGCCGGCTTTTCGGGAGCGGTTTGAGTGGGCTTTTTAGTCGCGACTTTTGCCGCAGGCTTTTTAGCGGTTTGACTCGCTTCGGCTTTAGGTGGCGGTAACGGTAATTTGTTGGCTCTTAAATAAAGATATTCGACTTTATCCCGCGCCCACTCTGTTTTTCTTAAAAAACGTAAGCTGGATTTGATGCTTGGGTCGTGGGTAAAACAGCGGATGTTAATCCGCTCACCTAATTCTTCCCAGCCGTATTTCTCGACTAAGTAAGTGATGATCGTTTCCAGTTTAATGCCGTGGAGCGGGTTATTCGATTGATTCATATTATGCATGTTGCAGTGTGCTATGGCGGGAGTATAGCAGTTTTGTATGCCTGATACAGTGTGCAATGGTATCGAGTCAAGCTTGAATACCTTGCTCGCTCACACCAGAGTCTGCAGTTATTGGTGGAGCAGTATGAGCAAAACAGGCGCAATAAAGCGCCTGTTTTAGCTTGGTTATTCGGACTGTTTTACTAGTCTTTGACTGTTTCTTTAAGCTCAGTTTCTACCGGTAAATCAATCTCACCTTTACCTTTGGTTTTAACAATCAACAGCGCTGTAATCACTAAGGTGGTGACCACGCCCGCTATGGTTGATACCGTCATCGGTAAGCCTGCACCTAAGGTTGACGAGTTCAGCAGGAAGGTGATGACCACTGTGGTCATAAACATCGCTGGAATAGTCGCAATCCAATGCAGTTTGTTATGGCGTAACAAGTAAGCCGAAGCCGTCCACAGCATTAATACCGCGGTGGTTTGGTTTGCCACACCGAAGTAGCGCCAAATGACACCAAAATCCACTTGAGTCAACATACCGCCGATAACAAACAGTGGGAGAGCTAACACTAAGCGTTTTGGCAGTGAGATTTGTGGCATGTTGAAAAATTCAGCCAGAATCAAACGCGCAGAGCGGAAAGCCGTATCACCTGAAGTAATCGGCAGAATAATTACACCTAGGATAGCCATAAAGCCACCAATAGCACCTAACAGACCAGTAGAAGCCTCATAGACCACGTTGGCAGGGTTGCCTGACATGCCCGCACTTAAGCCTTCAACACCGCCGAAGTATGACAATGCAATCGCACACCAAAGCAGTGCAATAATGCCTTCGCCAATCATAGCGCCAAAGAAGACGAAGCGACCATTGGTTTCGTTTTCAACGCAGCGTGCCATTAATGGTGATTGAGTTGCATGGAAACCCGATACCGCGCCACAGGCGATGGTGATGAATAGCGCAGGCCAAAGTGGCATGTCATTTGGATTTAAGTTTTGGAAGAAATCGCCCGCTTGCACGTTCGGCAGTAAGGTGTGCTCGCTTGATAGGATAATCGCGAAAGCCAGACCGAACGACATGAAGAACAGTAAAGCGCCAAAGAAGGGGTACAGACGACCGATAATTTTATCGACTGGCACCACAGTTGCGATCAGGTAGTAGACGAAGATAATGCCGACGAAAATACTGACGTCCCAACCGGTAAGCTTGCCCAGTAAACCTGCAGGCGCAGAGATAAAGACCACACCAACCAGCAATAACAGCACGATAGCAAACACGTTCATGAAGTGTTTGGCACTCTTTCCTAAATATTTACCCGCAAGGTTTGGCACAGATTGGCCGCCGTTGCGCACTGACAACATGCCAGAGAAGTAGTCATGCACGGCACCCGCAAAGATACAGCCAACCACAATCCACAACATGGCCGCAGGACCATAGAGAGCACCTAAGATAGGACCAAAGATTGGGCCTACGCCTGCGATGTTTAATAATTGAATTAAATAGACTTTACCCTTAGACATAGGCACAAAGTCGACGCCATCAGTTTGAGCGAAAGCGGGTGTTTGACGATTAGCGTTAATGCCGAAGACTTTCTCGACAAAGGCGCCATAGATAAAGTAGCCGCCGATCAGCAGACCGACACAGAGTAGGAACCACATCATTTTTGTTATCTCCCCATTTGAGTTCTGGCGAGTGTAAACAAGTTGTTGATATAAAACTTCGTAATCTTAATGAGTGGTCGAAAATGCAATGTGAGCGGTAATAGGTGGGCTTGAGTGGTTGCAATCGTATGTTAACGGCGGGTGTTGTTAGCCATTTTGTGACTAAAAATACCCGCTAAGATGGCTTTTTGCTTGAGTTATTGGAAGCCGAACAGCTGTTTAAGGCTCTTTAGATAACGTCGTGATACGGGCACTTTATCCCCCGAATGGGTGGTGACTTCGGCGCCCGTGTCTAACAGCTCAATTTCGGCAATCGCCTTAGGTGAAATCAAATACTGCCGATGGCAGCGCACCAGTGGGGTTTTTTCTTCAAACACTTTTAAGGTCAATTGGGTATGGACTTTGCCTTTCGTACTGGCCACATGGATGCCGCTTAAATCACTGAACACATATTCCACATCTTGGATGGCAATCACCTTAAGTTTATTGCCGCTGTAACAGGGTATATGTTCCAGACGCTTTGGGGTAATGGGATCCATGATTTGAGGTGTCAGATTTTTACGCACCCGAGTGAGGGTTTTATTAAGTCTCTCGGCATCTATCGGTTTAAGCAAATAATCGAAGGCATGGTTATCGAAGGCCTTGACGGCAAACTCGTCGTAAGCGGTAACAAACACAATCTTTGGCATGTTATCGGGGTCGAGCATAGCGATAAGTTCCATGCCCGAAATGCGCGGCATTTGGATATCGAGAAAAATTAACTGAGGTTTGTCTTTGGCTATGTTTTGTAACGCCTCAATGGCATTAGCGCATTGGCCAACAATTTCAATGTCGTGTTCTTGCCCCAAAAGATCGGCTAATTCTTCACGAGCAAACAGTTCATCGTCGACAATTAAACAAGTGATCACGAGCGGGTGTCCATATTGGATATCTCAGTATTTTCTATGGGTAATCTTATAGTAACGCGAGTCAATTCATCCGCTTCGCATTCCACAGTGACACCATATTGCTCACCAAAAATATTTTGAATGCGTTTATGCACTAAGTTCATCCCTAGGCCTTCAGAGCCCTCAACGGGTTGATATAATCCGGCATTGTCTGTGACTTCTAATTCCAACACATCATTTTCGAGCTTGCCCGTCACTTTAATCTGCCCTTGCTCTATCATGTGCGAAGTACCGTGCTTTACCGCATTCTCAATAATCGGCTGCAGGGTAAAGGCCGGTACTTTGCAATGGTAGAGTGATTCAGGTATCGCGATACTGACTTGTAATTTATCAATAAAACGCGCTTTTTCAATGGTGAGATAGGACGCGATGTGATCGAGCTCATCCCCGAGCGTCACTAAACCTGTCGTTCGCTTTAAATTAATCCGTAAAAACTGCGATAACTGCTGCAGCAACTGCTTAGACATATCGGGATCGCGCTTGATAATCGCGCTAATGGTATTGAGTGCATTGAACAGAAAGTGCGGATTAACCTGCGCTTGCAGTAATTTCAATTCGGCTTGAGTCAGCAGATTTTGTTGTTGCTCAAATCGGCCATAAAGAATTTGGTTCGATAACAGACGGGCAATACCTTCACCTAAGGTGCGGTTAATATTCAAAAACAGCTTATTCTTAGGCTCATAGAGTTTAATGGTGCCAATGACTTCGGTATCACTGCGCAGCGGGATCACCAAACTCGAGCCTAAGCGGCAGTTGCTTGAAATAGAACATGAATAGGGCATTTCAACACCATCGGCGAACATGACTTTATTTTGATTGATCGCTTCTAAGGTGATCTTGGAAGAAATTGGCGTACCAGGCAGATGATGATCGGCACCTATGCCAATAAAAGCCAACAGTTTTTCCCTGTCTGTGATGGCTACTGCGCCTACATTAGTTTCTTCGATAACGATTTGGGCCACACGGCTGCTGCTTTCTTCGTTAAATCCTTTGGATAGGAGTCCGACACTGCGCTCGGCTATCTTTAACGCCTTCGTTGAAAAACTGGAGGAAAGTTTATCGAACATGGTTTTTTGGTCGCGGATCATGCTCATAAAGAGTGCCGCTCCCACGGAGTTGACTAACAGCATGGGCGGCGCGATTTGGCGCACTAATTCCCACGCATCATCGAAGGGGCGAGCGACCAGTAAGATGATGCTCATTTGCATCATTTCGGCATAAAAAGTCACTAGGCACACGAGTAATGGATTGTAAATAAGCTCACTTTTATCCGCACGTCTTAAATAAAAGCTGATCATCCCGGCGGATAAGCCTTCTAAGGTGGTGGAAATGGCGCAGGCTATTTCAGTAAAGCCGCCCATACTGTAGCGGTGAAGGCCACCGGTTAGTCCTACCAGAAAACCAGTAACTGGGCCGCCTAATAATCCACCTAATACAGCGCCCATAGCACGGGTGTTGGCAATAGCGCCTGATGTTTGCTCACCAAAATAGGTGGCCATGATGCAGAAACTCGAAAAAATCAGATACATAAAAATCTTATGCGGCAGACGAGGGGAGGTTTCGGCAAACAGTTTAAACAGCGGCGTTTTACTGACTAAGTAAACGATCACTAAGTACAGCGACATCTGTTGGGTCAATAATAGGATCAAGGACATAATGGCTCACATTATCGTCACAGATGTCAGCGCAGTGGTATCAATTAGAAAGTCTGTGCGCGAGATCAGGGTTCAAATTTAACCGTTAGGATATAAAGAACAATAATATTGCATCTTTAGGAGGACATATGTCCAATTCTGTTCACGGTCATGATGTTATGGCGCTGATGGTAGCGCAAGGTACCGCTATTATAAAGCCTGAATTATTATCCCTAATGGGACAAAAGTTTGGCTTTGCGGCTCGATACCACACCTGTAGTGCCGCCGATCTTAGCGCTGAAGCATTAATTCAGTTACTCGTAGCGAAAGGTAAGTTCCATGAAACGCCCCAAGGCATTGAACTGGCCGCGGGGAGAAAGTGTGAGCATTAATAGATTGTGGCTATACATATTTTGGCAATCGCGTAACTGTTTAAGAGAACAGATGCGTAATACAAAATCATTAGAGTGTGGAGACGTTTGCTCATAGAAAGACATTGAGCGTGACCGAATATTACCGTTTGGCTTTATCGGCTTAGAAGTTTAGGTTTCGTCGTGGCGTTTATTGGCAATTTGGTTCTGCTGCGCGGGTGTGAGTTGGCTAAACTCATGGATTAAAATACGCAGCAAGCGAGATTTTGCAATGCTGGTGGATTTCGATAAGTCATCGAGCTGGGCAATACTCTTTTCTGTCAGGGTAAAAGTCGCGTGGCGATACATCTTAGTCGACTTTTTATCTAAGCCCTTAACTGTCGCTTGAGTCTGAGCCGCGGCTAATAAACTCGCCTTACCTAAGGCGTAGTTATTGGCATCTTCAATGAAATCATCGACAGAAACCGGCTTGATGATTTGCTTAGGTTTCTTACGTTTAAGATCAGTTAAGCTCATAGCTATTTTCTGGTGGCATAGCAAATAATTCATCCGCTATAGCGCGGATCTCATCGGCGGCTTTTCCATCGGGTTCGATTTCGACCACAGAGGAGCCTTTTTCTTCACTGTCATCATAAATATTTCGACAAAAGGTGACGGAGTTCAACACTCTTAATCCAAAGGATTGCACCACATCTTTAGCCTCTAAAATACGCTTAAATTGTGTAGGAAGCGCAGGGCATTGGGTTAGCACTATGGTGGCGATCATTTTAGGATTCACCATCTTACAAGTGCTGAGCATGTCTTCCATGTGGGGTAATGTTTTAAGATCGCGTCTTTTGGGTCTGAGGGGGATCACAACATAAGTGGCTACCGACATGGCAGCGCGCATGGCCAAGTTATCCTGACCACCACAGTCAACAATCACGTAATCAAAACGCTCATTGAGGCTGAGTAAATCATTACGAATTTTGCCATAAAGCTGAATGCAGTTAATGCTGGGCAGGCTGGGATCATTATTTCTCGCTTGGATCCAATCTGAAGTGGTGCGCTGGGGATCACAATCGACCATAAGGACGTTTGCTTGAAATTTTTGCTTGATATAAACGGCAAGATTTTGAGCGAGGCAACTTTTTCCGCTACCACCTTTTTCACCACCTACCAGCAAGATCATAGTGACGCCCCTTCATGAATCGTTCAATTCATTGAGTGTAGAACAGACCCATTAAACCTGCGAAATTTAAGTTAAATTAAAGCAGTTGCATGGCAATGTGATAGCTTTGGTCGTGGCATTTTGCGCAGCGGCAGACTTGTCCTTTGACGGTATTTTGCTGGGTGGAATCGGGATTAAAGGTCACTTCGATGAGTTCGCCCAGTGCAAAGGGACGTTTATAATCGAATAAAATACCGCGTCTGGCTAAGTCGATACACACGCCTTCATCGGTTTGCTTTATGCCTTGTGCATCAATCCAATGTAAGACGACACGCTCCGCTTCCATGTCCACTCGCAGTGATGTGCGTTTTTCTTCAAAACCAGTAGTATGGTCACCCATAACTCAATTGCCCCGTAAATTATTGATCTCAGTAAAACTAGCATAATTGCTTTTTGGCAGAATACCAATGTGAAAGCTAGGTCTTTGATAATAGTTTTAAAAGGAGGACAGCAGGTGCTATTGAATTCGTCTTCAATAGCACCAACTCAGGTGCTTGATTAATTGTCGTATTCTTGGTTTTTCGGATAGGGCATTTTTAATTGACCCCAACGAATGACGATCACAGTTGCCGCTAAAATTAACGTCGACAGTGATATCGCGGCAATACGCCAATCTTCCATACTCTTCATATCTAAAATGAGGTAACGAGCTAAGGCCACAATTGCGATATACAGTGGCATACGCACGGGTAACTTACCTGATTCATAGTAGTTCGCCACCATGGCTAAGACTTCTAGGAAAATAAATAACAGGAGTAAATCCGCTAGTGCAACCATACGGACAGAGACAATATGCACAATTTCTTGGCCTATCGCGACGATAGTGGCAATGGCAATAATAAACAGAACTAAGTGTTCTACAGCTTTGAGGCTCTTAGAACCATATTGGTGATAAAATGGCATGGGCATTCCCTACTTGATGTTTTTTTAAATAGTAACAGTAAAAATCAGCTTGTAGGGAAAAGCGCAGTTATGCTGTGTGACTTAATTCACAGATATGTTCAATCTACATTTAAGTGCCAAATTCAGTATTAACATGTCCTAACCAGGTCGACCATCAATTCTGGCTTGGCACAACATAGGCCCATAGCAGATACAGAAACAGCCGAAGGCGATGACCCAAGATGTTATGGCGGCCAGCAGTAATGATGCCGACCATAGCGGGATTATCCCTGCTAATACTCGAAACACTGCCGCAAGCAGGATTAAGCCAAAGGCATACTTCATTATGCTTGGCGGTTGCAGTGTTCGGCCCGTATGGCCTAACGAAACCCGCGCCATCATAGCTAAAATCATCCCAGCTAACCCACCAACCGTTATCGCGTGCATACCAACGGATAAGGGGAAACCCAAGCTAATCAGTGCTAAACCAATTGGGATACACACATAGCTAAGATGCAGCGACCAGAGCAAAGGTACGCGCCAGCAGGCATGCCAACCCCAGCGATGCGAGCGCAGCAGTAAAACGATACTCGCAATCCCTGCCATACTACGGAGCAATATTTGCTCTTGTAGGATCAAGCTAATGACTAATCCAAAGAGACTGATAAAGCTCAGCCATTCGAGCACTGGAATCGCAGTTTGACGCTGCCATTGTGTTGCGCGCTCGGTGAAAAAAGGGATCACTCGGCCACCTAAGAGTGCGACTATGATGCTGATTAACGCAACTGCACCATATAAGCCTATGTTTATCCATTCAAATTGATTTGTTAGTACGCCGTAGTAACTCAGTGCATTCATCAGGGTGAGCAAGGTGAGAATGGGGATGAATACAAAATTGCGCCATTGACGAACGCGGATCACGGCTTTGGCAAGTATTAACGCCGTTAGCGGCAAAAATAGTAAGTCGATAAACATGATGAGCGTAAAGGGAATCGCTACCGGCATGAGTAATAATAGCCGTGGCAATAACCACAGACTGAATAACCCCAACAACCCAACTCCTTTAATCCCAGCTTGGCCCGTCCAGTTTTGCACCGCCGTTAATAAAAAGCCAGCGACGACGGCGCAGACAAATCCGAAAATCATTTCGTGACCGTGCCACCAAAGTGGATTAACGGATTGCGGCAACAGATTGATCCCTGAAAGAAATCCTCCCCAGATCCCTAATGCCAATACGCTGAATAAACTCGCAAACAGGAAAAAAGGCCGAAAGCCTAATCTGAATAAGGCGATTTGTGGTTGTAAATGTGCGGGCTCATCAATATTCAACATAATTGGCTCTTGAGTATCTGACTAAATCTGTCGGATATTTTAAGCTGCAATTAAAATGAATGTATATATCCCAATATGAGTATTCCTGGTGCGGCGTCTGTTTAAGACGCAATCTAGTCTGCACAGATGGCGCTCAACATGAGAAACGACAATCTCTAGCGTGAAAGGAGTGAGCGCGCGACAGACGTTAAAACGACAGGATGTAAAGCGAGTGGAAGAAGAGCGATTTGGGGGCACATTAGGTCATGAAGAATAAGCTAAGATATTGAACCGCTTATACTGTTACTAAGGTTAATTAGCTTTTGGCTAAAACTGCATCAGCATAAGCGGTGGGAAAGGCGAGGTTATTTATTCTTACGTTTTTGCCACTTAAACATAATCGAATATTTCCACAGATTAGTAATCAATAAATAACCCACTGCGGAAAAAATTACCCCGAGCACAAGGCATCCCAGTAAAAACGCCGGACCTATGGTGGCAAGGGAGGCTTCAATCCATTGCCAACTGGCTTCGAAGGCAAAATCTTGCGGCGCATGGCCGAGTATCTTAGCGCCGAGTAAATACGCGCCATAAAACATCACTGGCATAGTTAAGGGATTGGTTATCCAGACTAATGCGACAGAAACGGGAATATTAACGTTAAATAGAATGGCAAAAGCCGCAGCCACTACCATCTGAAATGGCATAGGGATCCAGGCGACAAATAATCCCACTGCGAATGCGCCAGGAGCGGATTTGCGATTTAGCGCCCACAAATTGGGATTATGTAATAAGCGTCCAAACATGCGTAAGTGTTTATGCTCACGCAAGGTTTCAGGCTTAGGCATAAATCTTTTGATTAATTTTTTTGGCATAGGCTGAAATTGCTGTCTTAACTTAATTCACTATGAATCGATTCATGTTTGGCTTTAGTGCCATCTTGTTATCAGCGATGTTGTGGCCTTCGCTGCCGCCAGTCAGTTACATACCCTACCTTGTTGTTGGGGCGCTAATTTTATACCGAAAAGTCCCTGTTTGTGCAGGTGCACTTTTTGCAATGGCATGGCTAACTGGTTTTTGCTTAGGATTATCTAGGCAGGATCTTCCAGTGTTACAACAACCTATACAGGTTAGGGGCGAAATCATATCACTAGTTAGTCAAAACAGCGACTGGCTAAGTTTGGATATATCGGTCATTAAACCAAATTTAATCTTAGGGCTAAATGCAAAATTGCGACTCACGTGGAAAGATCCGCCAGAAGTCGATGTCGGTCAGGTTTGGCAGTTTACCTTGATGCCTAAGCGCATTGCTAGCGTGTTAAATCAAGGTGGCTACAATGAGCAGAAACAATTAATCAGCCAACATGTTGTCGGTAAAGGGCGAGTGATTGAGGCACATTTACTGGAGGTTTCACCTTCACTGCGTAACGAGCTGATAAGCGCATTGACGCCTGAATTAGCCTCTTTGCCGCAAGGTGATATTTTACTCGCCTTGCTTATGGGTGATAAGCAGTTGATCACAAAAGCACGTTGGCAAGCACTACGGCAGACGGGTACGGGTCATTTAGTGGCGATCTCCGGCTTGCATCTCTCAGTCGTCGCAGCATGGATTTACACATGCTTTTTGTTTGGATTTAGTCACTTAGTGCCACATCAAAGTCGACGTAATATCACCCTTGCTTTAGTCGCTGCGGGCATAGGCGCCGCATTTTATGCCTATCTTGCTGGCTTTGGTATTTCGACTCAGCGGGCATTGGTGATGATTCTGCTGTTAATGCTGTTGAGTTTATTAAAGCGATTTTCTACCGCGTGGGAGCGCTTGTTATTTGCCCTGTTCATTGTATTGCTGCTTGATCCGCTCGCTTGTTTAAGTGCGGGATTTTGGCTGTCGTTTTGTGCCTTAGGCATCATCTTATACACTTTAGAAGTCCAACCAAGGGCATTTACCCCAGCGTCGAGTCGAGGGGCGCGTTTACGCACAGGGATGATACAGTTTTGGGCAATCCAATGGCGCTTGAGTCTCGGGCTTGGATTACTGCAAGCGGCACTCTTTGGCGGCGTGAGTGTACACAGTTTGTGGATGAACATCTTGGCAGTTCCTTGGTTTAGCTTTGTAGTGATCCCCTTAGCAATGGCGGGATTTGTCTGCTGGTGGCTTGGAACTACGTTTGGGTTCTCTTGGTTGGGACTGCTTCGCCTCAGTGATTGGAGTTTATCGCCCTATGCGCAGTTACTCGATATCAGTCAGCACTTACCCGCTCATTGGTTAGCACTCTCTGACAGCCTATTAGCCTTAGGAGTCTGCACGTTCGTTGGTGGTGTGTTATGGCGCTATGTGCCTAAGCATAAAAACAATATTGCTTGGCTAAGCCTATTGAGTTTGTTGTTTATGCCCGTATTACTTTTTTGTATGACGCTGTGGTCTCCCGTGCAAACCCATCGATGGGCCATGCATTTACTCGATGTGGGCCAAGGTTTAGCCGTGGTGATTGAAAAAAATGGCAGGGGAGTCATCTATGACACGGGCGCCGCCTTTGGTGATGATTTCAGTTATGCGGAGCGAGTGATATTACCTTTCCTAAAAGCCAAAGGTATTCAAGAGATTGACTATATTGTTATCAGCCATAGCGATAACGATCATGCAGGCGGCGCGCCTGTCTTGATTGAGGCTTATCCTAAGGCTTGGGTGATCACAGATGTGGCAGGCTTTAGCGGCCAAGATTGCCGCCCAAGGCAAATTCAATGGCAAGGGTTGAGCTTTAACTTACTCTCACCGCCTCAAGTGTTGGCGGGAAATAATGGCTCCTGTGTGGTACGCATCGATGATGGCTTGCAAAGTCTGCTACTCACCGGGGACATTGAAAAACAAACCGAAGCGGCACTATTAAGTCGTGAATTAAGTATAAGCCGTGAGCTGAGTGTGAGCGGTGATCTAAGTGTGAACGGTGATCTAAGTGACCGAAACGAGTTACAAAGCGACGTGCTGGTGGCGCCGCACCATGGCAGCAAAACCTCGTCGACAGAGGCCTTTATCGATGCCGTAGCCCCTAAGTTAGTGCTTTTCCCTGCGGGTTTTGCTAATCGTTATGGTTTTCCTAAATCTACTGTGGTTGAACGGTATCAGCGACGAGAGATAAGGAGTTTGACCACAGGGACAGAAGGGCAGATTAGTGTGATTTTTCAGCAGCCTGAGTTAGAGGTAAAGACCTATCGTGGTGATTTAGCGCCATTTTGGTACAACTCTCTGTTTAGATTTGGTGACTTGATTAATCCAGAGTAGAATGGCTACTTTGCCATAATTTAGTGTTATCAATGACAACATCTCCTAAAGACGAAATGTGGACAGTTTTCAAACGATTACTGGGCTATATAAAACAGATGAAAGGCATGTTTATGCTTTCAGTTGCGGGATTAATTATTTATGGTCTCGTCGATGCCGCCTTTATCGCTTTCATCGGCCCCTTTATTGATAAGGGTTTTTCCGGCGGCGCACCCGCTGCGGTCACCAACGGCATAGCATTGCCAACCAGTGAAGGTTTCCACGCGAACAACGATGTGCTGATGATGGCGCCGCTTGTGGTTATCGTCATGTTTACACTGCGCGGTTTTGCCAACTTTGTCTCGACCTACGGCATTTCATATATGAGTGCACGTTTGATCATGGACATGCGTCAGCAAGTGTTTGAGCATTATCTGAGCCTGCCAGTCAGTTACATGGACAAGGAAAATACCGGTAACTTGATTTCAAAAGTCACCTTCGATACTGAGCAAATTGCCAGAGCATCGGGTAGCGCTTTGATTTCTATCGTCCGCGACAGTGTAACTGTATTGGGTATGCTGGCACTGATGTTCTATAACTCTTGGAAGTTATCCCTGTGTATCTTAGTGATCGGGCCGATTATGGGCATGGTCATTACTGTGGTCAGTCGTCGTTTCCGTAAAGTTTCTAAGCAAATTCAAACCGCTATGGGTGGTGTAAGTGCTACGACTGAGCAAATGATTAAGGGCCATAAAAACGTATTGGCTTTTGGTGGACAAGAAACCGAAGCTACCCGTTTTGCTAAAGTGAACGATCAAAACCGCCATCAAAATATGAAGTTAGCTGTGGCGCAGGCCATTAGTCAGCCGTTGATCATGATTATCGGCTCATTCGCCTTAGCGTTTGTACTTTATGCGGCAAGCTTAGATAGCATGAAAGCCGATCTTACCGCCGGCACCTTCGCGACAATTCTTGGCGCTATGATGGCCATGTTGCAACCCATCAAAAACTTAACCCGAGTGAACGCTGAATTCCAACGGGGTATTGCAGCTTGTACCACAGTGTTTGAATTATTGGATACGCTACCTGAGTCTGACACAGGCACTTATACCGTCGAGCGCGCTAAGGGTCATCTACGTTTCGATAAGGTCTGTTTTAGCTATGACAGCCAAGATCGTCGAGCGCTGGAAGATGTCGATTTTGAAGTTAAACCGGGTCAAACCCTAGCGCTAGTCGGTCGTTCTGGCTCTGGTAAGTCGACTATTGCCAGTCTAGTAACCCGTTTTTATACGGGGCTCGAATCCGGCGACATTTTGCTCGATGATGTCAGCATCTACGATTACTCGCTAAAATCGCTGCGTAATCAAGTGGCTTTGGTATCGCAGCAGGTGACCTTATTCAACGATACGATTGCTAACAACATCGCCTACGCCTATCCCGGTGAAGCGACGCGTGAGCAGATTATTGAAGCGGCGACCTTGGCCTATGCGATGGAGTTTATTGATCAGCTGCCCCAAGGCCTTGATACCCAAGTGGGTGAAAATGGCGTGTTATTATCCGGTGGTCAAAGACAGCGGATTGCGATTGCGCGCGCTATGTTGCGTGATGCGCCTGTGTTGATCCTCGATGAAGCGACCTCGGCATTAGATACTGAGTCGGAAAAAGCGATTCAAAAAGGCTTAGATAACCTCAGACAAAACCGCACCTCAGTAGTGATCGCCCACAGGTTGTCGACTATCGAGAGTGCCGATCAAATTCTAGTGGTTGATCAGGGACGTATCGTCGAGCGTGGGACGCACCAGTCGCTATTGGAATTAGATGGCATGTACGCCAAATTGTACCAAATGCAATTTGGTAGTTAGATGCAGGCCTTAGTGAATAAAATCTGGTATCAGGGCCATCCACTGCGATGGCTCTTGTTGCCTTTATCGGGCGTATTCGCGGTGATCACTTATGTGCGCCGCGCCTTGTTTCGCCTCGGATTCAAACCACAAACGGCAATGCCTGTGCCTGTCATCGTTGTTGGTAATATTACCGTCGGTGGCAGCGGTAAGACGCCAACCGTGATTTATCTGATTGAATTATTGCGCCAGCATGGGTTTACACCCGGTGTGATCAGTCGTGGTTACGGCGTTGATATTCAAGGCGTTAAAACGGTTAATTTAGGTGCGAGTGCAGCAGAGGTGGGTGATGAACCAGCTATGATAGTGGCGCGCACTCAAGTGCCTATGGTAGTTGGCGCTAAACGCGTCGATGCGGCCAATGCGCTTATTGCTGAGTTTGGTGTCGATGTTATCATCTGCGACGATGGGCTGCAGCACTATGCGTTGGGGCGCGATATCGAGCTGGTGGTGATTGATGGTCAACGCGGTTTAGGTAATGGCTTGTTGTTACCGGCAGGTCCGCTGCGTGAAGGCGCGTGGCGTCTCAATGCCGTGGATTTTATCGTCTGTAATGGCGGACCTGCAGCAAAAGGTCAGTTCGAAATGCAACTGGCCCCAACTGAAGTGAAGCCCGTTAAATGCGATGTAAACTGTAGTAATTACAGTTTCGATAAATCTCAGCCGCTGGTTGCGATGGCGGGTATTGGTAACCCTGCGCGTTTCTTTGAATCGCTGCGCGCCCAAGGTTATCAACTGGCGCTATGCCAGGGTTTTGATGACCATCAGTCCTACGATAAAACCCAATTACGTGATTTAGCCCAAGACTTGCCGCTGTTGATGACAGAAAAAGATGCGGTTAAATGTCGCGATTTTGCACAAGAGAACTGGTGGTATTTGGCGGTCAATGCCAAGCTATCCCCACAATTTGATGAGCAGCTGCTCGCACGTCTTCGCGAGGTGGCTGCAGCTAAACAAGGAAACTTCCATGGCATTCGATAAAAAATTGTTAGATATAGTGGCTTGCCCTGTGTGTAAGGGAAAACTTGAGTACGATAAAACGACGCAGCAGTTGATTTGTAAGGCGGATAAGCTGGCCTATCCGATCACTGAAGGTATCCCAGTGTTATTGGAAAATCGTGCCGTGCCACTGACTGAATCAGTCTAGTATGATGTGAATGCGCGTATTGCCTAATACGCGCATACTTACCTTTTTGAGCTTCTCTTATTATTGTTTTCGCTATTTTTAGCCGATTAACAGTGCTTATCCAATCTTGCGTTTTTTCTATGCTCAGACCTTAGCCACGCAAATTTGAGTGATTCAAACCTTCGCTAATAGTTCACAAATTTCTGTTTATCGGCATTGGTCGCGCCTTCTTGGCATTCACCACGAATTTCGCCTCGCCCGGGTTCGATAATCCGACTCAATTCGATATAACCTTCGCGGCAATAACCTGTCATTTCAAGGGTTTTCGTTAAACCTAATTCGACTTGTCGTCCCCAAACTTCTAATGAGTCCTGTAGATCTTGCATCGCGCGGCGTTGTTCACGGGGATCTTGCATGCTACGTACGCGGGCATCGTGCGGGAAAGGGCGGTCTGCATCACCCATGTTAGATTTATCATCGACCAGCCGCGCAGTGTAGCTGAAGAGTTTAAGGCCATCGGCTTTAATATCTGTGGTTAACTTATCCCGTAATTTCCCGGCAAGTTCACTAGGATCTATGGGGGCACTGCTGCAGGCGATGAGCGAGAAACAACTTAAGATGGCAAGGCTGAGGTATCGAAGCGGCATAATCAAATTTAACTCTTAGGTTATTAACTGACAGCAGAATACCTTAAGATGACCCTAAAGTTCATGGATTTATGGCATCTTCATGGACTGAGTATGACTCTATTGGCGCAATGGATTAAGGATGGGCGATTAATGTTGGCGTTTTGGTCGAATAAATGGGCGCAAATCGAGTGGGATATGAGCCTGACTCAAGGCATATGCCTTATGCTCTTGGCGTTATGGCTTTATGCAATATGGCCAAAAGACGAGTTGGCACAGATCCGACGGGATAAAAACCTGCAGTTACGCTTGTTACTGACGCTGGTGGGCGTCAATGCGCTGTGGTCGTTAAATGCCAGTATTCAAACTGGGTTGCATCTGCATTTTCTGGGAATAGTGACCTGTATGCTGATGTTCGGTTGGCGTCTTGCGACCGTGGCATTACTGTTGCCGAGCGCTTTTTTTAGTCTTTTTGTACTAAAACAGCCCGCTGATTTTGGGGCTTTTAGTCTGTTCGCTATGGCTGCGCCGCTGTTCCTATGTTTTATTTTATACAGTCGTAGTTACCATTTATTTCCTAAACACATTTTTGTGTTTATCTTCGTCGGCGGTTTTATCAATGCGGGCCTTTCAACTGTGTTTCATCAAATGAGTTGGGCGATGTGGTTATGGTCTGCAGCGGATTACGATTGGAATGTGTTAGTGGATGACTACTTGATGCTAATCCCTTTGCTGGCGTTCCCCGAGGCATTGCTTAATGGCATGGCGGTAACGCTATTGGTGGTGTATCAACCCCAGTGGTTATTTGATTATTCCGACCGAGAATATTTGTGGCGTAAGTAGATGTGATAAAAGAATGCGATAAAACAACCTAATAAAAGAACTGCGCCCGAAACCTCGATATTTCAACGGAAAACCCATTGTAAAGTTCATTGGGAAGTCCATTGAAAAGTCGATTGAACAGTTCATTAAAAAAGGTACTGGGCGCACTTATTTGGAGATTTACACAGACTGTTGCACCGCGATTTAGGCGAAGCGTTGGTCTAAGTAGTTAATGATTTCTTTAGATTCATACAACCACTGTACTTGGCCGTTTTCTTCAATGCGCAGACAAGGCACTTGCTGTTTGCCACCTTGGGCGACGAGCTCATCTTTGTGTGGCGCTTTTTTAGCGTCGAGGGTCACTATATTGAGTCCCTGACGGCGCATTGCACGGCGGACTTTTACGCAAAATGGGCAAGCTGGATACTGATACAGGGCCAATGCTTGAGTTTGAGTATCAATCTGTTGTTGCTCTGCCAGTGGACGTTGGCGCTTTTTAGGGCTAAATACGAAGTTTAAAAACAGAATGATCCTGCCTAAAATCCAGCGAATGATAAACATGTCAGTGACCTCAATGATAATGTGTGTTGAAAAGTGATTCGTGTGTCAATGGCGCCGTCGCAAATGTGCGACGAAACTGAGATTTAGCGATTCGTGCGTGCGATCCCAGTTGCATAAAGGCCGCAGAGTGTAACCTATGGCACAAAGCGCGGCCAACATTTTAGTGTGGATTAACAGGTAGAAGATTCTTTGGCGACAAGGACAGCGTTTTCGCTTAGCGGTAACAATTAGATATGCGCTTAGCTATACATTTAGGCATGCTCTTCACCATAAGAAAGAAGCCCGCTAAAGCTGAACTTTAGCGGGCTTCTTTTATCGTAAACACAGCAACATTAACCCATTGCTTGAGTTATTGCGCGTCTATTGCGCGTCTATTGCGCATCTATGGTAAGGCTCACTTGGGCCACATTTTGGGTTAAACTCACTCGGCTTTCGAGCAAGAAGATCCGCTCTGGGGCAATCTCTTTCACGTCCACAAGGTAAGCTTTAACGGCTTTGGCTCTTTCTTGGGCCAAATTACCCAACATGCCATCGTTAACATTCTGCGCTTTTACTGACAGATTATATAAAGCGATATGCCAGCGGGTGGTGATTTCGTCATCGGAAAGCTGTGCGTCTTTGGCCTCTGCGATAACTGTGTCTTTTATTAGTGCCGGATCGGATTTAACTTCCTGCTCATAGAGCTTCACTAGCGCATCGGCGAGCGGCCCTTGGGTCGGGAATTGGCTTGGACTTAAATCATCAGGTAACGCACTGAACTCGATATTGGCTAACTTAGCCAATTTGCGCTTCATGATACGCTCAGCAATGGCTTGGCTGTCATTGATGGCATCGACTTCACCTTCAACGCTGAGCTTGAGCATAGGTCTGTCGAGTAAGGCGCTGGCGAGTTTATCTAAACTTTTCTGCTCATCTTCACTTAGGCTGAATTGACCGGCGGCAAAGCTGATTTTGTCTAAGGTTTCGTCTGAACCTATCAGCCCCGCTAAGAAAGTGAAGGGCGCAGTGACGGCTTTAGTGATCACATTGGTAATCGCCGTCATTATGATGCTGCCGACACTAAAGCTGGGTGAGTCTAAATCGCCTGAGACTTCCATGCCTAAATCAATCACGCCGTTACGGTCCTGTAGCAGCGCAATGGCGAGCGTGATAGGTAAGCTAGTGGCAAGGTCACTATTACTGGGTTTACCGAGTTTCAGTTGATCTATGACTAGATGGTTATTGCCCTTGAGCTTGTTCTGATCGAGTTTGTAGTTCAGCGACAGTGATAACTGTCCCTTATCTATGTAGTAACCCGCATAGGTGCCTGAGTAAGGATTGACTGAGGTTAGCTCAACACTTTTGAAGATCAAATCGAGATCTAAATATGGCATGTCTAACAAAGGGTTAATATCGCCTTTTAGGGTTACAGGCGCGTACTTGTCAATCTTACCTTTGATATCGACCGAGGCTTTAGTGCCTGGCGTGGATGACAGGTGAGTGATATTGCCTTCAAGCAGCTCAATTCCCGAAGCAAAATTCGGGGTCAGTGAGTTATCGGCAAAGTAAGCCGAGCCTTGGCTAAAGCTAATTTTTTGAATATCGAGGCTCAGCTCAGGCGTTGCTGACTTGCTCGCCATTTGCGGCTCGGTTGCGGTTTGCTTAGCAGGGGGCGCGCTGTTCGTTGTCGCACTATTCGTTACTGAAGCTGCAATAGGCGCTTCGACGATAAGGTCGCTGATATTAGTGCTTCTATCTTTAGCGATCACCACTTTGGCGTAGGGTTGATTAAAGGCTAAGTGATCGATTTTGATTTGATTTTTTTGTTGGTCAAAATCGAGCTGATTGATATTCATCTTTTGCCATTTGACCAGCGGAGCATTACGCAATTTGTCATGAATGGCTAAATCATCGAGCTCAACACTGCCGCCGTAAATGGCTTTACCCTTGGCATCAGCCGTGAGCTTGCCTGCAGAGCTTAATAAACCACTCTTAAGCTGGATATTCACGTAGGGGGCAAGATACGGTTGGAACTGGATTAACGCGAGCTTATCGAGTTGAATATCGGCATCTATGGCTTCGCCTGGCACATCGACCTGGCCTTGGGAGCTTAAAGTACCTTTGTCATTAATGCTGAGTTGTAGCGCATATTCAATCGGCTCGGCCAAGGCGCTGGTGATAGTTTTTGTTGAAAAATTAAGTGGATACACACGCCATTGCTGCGGTGTCTCAGTTAACTTTTGCTCCGACAGATTAAGATCGTAGTTTTCAATATTGAGCGCATCGAGTTGCACGAACCAAGTGTCTGTTGACGCCGTTACTGGTGTTTGCTTGATTGGCTGTTGAGGCTTTTCTTCCACTTGCGCGACTTGTACGCTCTCAACATTTTTGGCTTCTAGTGACTTAGCATCTGCCGGCTTAGCATCTATGGAATTAGCAACTGGCGGCGCTGCACTTGTAGACGCACTGGCGGATTTCGGCATGAACAAGCTGGCGAGATCGAGTCCATCTTGATTCAAAATGGCGTTTACAGTAAGGCCATCACTGTGAAGCTTATTGATGCGTACTTGCTGCTGCTTCAGATCCATTGTAATACCGTCGAGGGCAAAGATTGGCAGCTTGACCACTGAGCGCTCTTGGTCGTTAAAGTTCAGTTTTTCAACAATAAACTGGCCATTGTTGCTGGTGACTTGTAACTCGCCATTCTCGGCAAGATCCACTTGATACTGAGTCTTAGCCGTGATCTCGCCATCGGTAAGTGCTGGCTTAAATTGATCGTCGATAAATCGCCAGAGTGGTCTCAGTTTCAGTTTGGCGATGTGGACGTCACCCGCAACTTTTAGTGGGAACAGTTGGAATTGCCCCTGCAAACTGATTTCACCAGCATGATCATCACTGAGTTGTATCGCATAGTGATTGTGCTGAATTGGCATAACTTGGGAGCCAGAGCCAGAGCCAGTATCAGAGGATGATTGGGCGTTTGGTGTCGGGTTGGCTTCAGTCTTATTTGCTTTTGTGGCTGGTGCTACTGAGGCCGACAATGCCGACATCAAATATTCAGTATCGAGCTGACTGAGTTTTAAATTGATATTGGGATAATTAATTTGAGCATGGGTAATTTTGTCATCGAAGTTAAATTGCCCTGCATCTAACACAAATTGGTTGAGCAGGACACGAACGGGGGCGCTGGCTTCTGCGGGTGTTGTTTCTGTGCTCGCGGAGGAATGCTCGTTCAAGGTCTGCAGAATATCGTCGAAGTTGAATCCAGCTTTGCCTTTTTTCTCCACGCGGATGATGTGTGCGTAGGGCGCTTGTATGTGTATGTTTTCGATAACGGCGGCGCGATTAAAAACAGATTGCCAAAAGTTCACTTCGAATTGGACTTGCGCTAAGCCTGCAAACGGTTTTTCGTCTTTTTCTTTAATGGCCAGTTGGTCGATTTCGACTTTGAAATTAAAGGGATTGATGCGGATATCCCCGAGGGTGACGGGACGGCCGAGTAAAGCAGAGAGTTTTTCGGGTGCCAGCGTGGTTATCGCATAGGGCAGGATTAAGCCTAATGTGCAGACATAGCTAAGGTAGACGGCGGTGAGGTAAACAAGCACACGCAGGTACCTTGGGAGAGCAAAAAAAGTGTGTTTGAATTGCGATAGCTGGGTCAGCATTAATATCAAGGCTCCAATGCATAAGACAGGGGAAAACTGCCATAAGTGCGAACATTCTAGCGATTAACGCTAATGTTTCCAGAGATTATTTATATTTTATCAATGAAATCTTAGCATTACCCGACGACAACTTCTTCCGACCCCCGTCGTTGCTGAATGACAACCTATCTTCTACATTGATAGCTACATCTGTATCAACCTGCGGCGTATCCCTTGAGTCGAAACTCATCATGATGTTTAGGTCAGTTTTTACATTAGCGTTTTAAATAGCTAATGGCCGCAATAATGGCGCCCTGTGGGTCTTTTATCCAACAAAAACGGCCCACCTCTGGAATGTCTTCAGGGCCAAACAGAATGTCACCGCCGAGTTTTTTGGCACTGATAGCCACTTGATCCACATCGCTAACGGTAATATAGCCAGTCCAATGTGATGGAAGAGTGGGGATTAAACTGTCGGTAATTCCGCCAATGCTGACGCCCTGATTTTCAATAATATGATAATGGCCGTGGGGCATTTTGACGGTTTTAAAGTGCCAGCCAAAAATCTCAGCATAGAAGCACATGGCCTCTTCGGTGTTATTGGTTGTGAGTTCATGCCAACTTAACGCACCTGCAGTATTAAAAGCCGATTCCATAAGCGCATCCTTAATTTATTGTGGTTAACTTTTTATTTGAGTCGTTGTTCAGTGACTGTGTTTAAGGCTTGAGTTTAAGGCTTGTGTTTAAAGCCAGTGTTTAAGCCTTGTACCCAAACGCTATATTTAAGCCCTGAATTCTGAGTTTGTATTTGGGAAGCCTATTTCGGGTTTCTGACCCAAATTGAGTGTAGTTGAGGCTGGTTGATAATTCACAGGCGGTAAATTAAAATTTCTGTTTTTTGAGCTTGTATGACATTAAATTAACTTAATGTTCTACAAGGGGATTCACTTATTTTGGATAGGCCAGTCGGCTGTTAGTGGTTCAATAACATTGTGGCTTTGGTGATGTGCTGGATGCAGCTTGTCGCGCCAAGACTTAGCACAGAAAACAGATTTGAAAACGAGTTCGTTTACTGTGGTTTGAGTGTTAGACCTGACTCCCGTTAACTTGTTAATATAGGCTAGTTTTGCATCTTATCGATGCCACCTTAGGGGATACGAGATTGAATAAGAGTTTAGTAACAAATTTATTGGCGGCGGCTTTGGTGGTTGCGGGCTACCTGATGCAGTCGGCAATTGTTTTGAATGTCGGATTGTTTGCCTTATCGGGTGCGATTACCAACTGGGTTGCAGTTTATATGTTGTTTGAGAAAGTCCCCGGACTCTATGGCTCAGGAGTCGTGCCTTCTCGTTTCGAAGAGTTTAAGGCGGGCATTGCTCATTTGATGATGAAGCAGTTTTTTACCACAGAAAATATCGACCGATTCCTATCGGAAAAAGAAGGGCTGAGTAAAATAGACTTGGCCCCCGTGATTGAGAAGGTCGATTTAGCGCCTTCTTTCGATGCCTTAATTAGCACAGTCGCGCAATCTTCCTTTGGCGGCATGTTGTCTATGTTCGGCGGTACGGATGCGTTATTACCGCTAAAAGAGCCGTTTATTGTGAAGATGAAAGCTTCTTTAGTTGAAATGGCGCAAAGTGATGCATTCCACGAGCTGTTGAAACAAGAAATCGAACAGCCAAATGTGATGGCCGATCTGCAAACTAAAATTGCCAATATAGTGGAACAAAGGTTAAACGAGCTGACACCGCAAATGGTGAAACAAATCGTTCAGGACATGATCCAAACGCATTTAGGTTGGTTAGTGATCTGGGGCGGGGTGTTTGGTGGTCTGATTGGACTTGTTGCAGCCTTAATCCAAGGTTAACCTGAGTTAAAGCCGCGGATGGAATGGGAGCTTTGGCTCCCATTTTTTATTCATACATTTTGTGCCTATCATTTTGTCCCTCATTAAATAGCAAGGAAGTCTATGAACCTTCAACACAGCATCAATTATTTGGAAATCCCGAGCCGCGATATTGCGAGTTCTAAGGCCTTTTTTAGCCAGGTATTTGGCTGGACCTATGTCGATTACGGTCCTGAATACAGCTGCTTTATGGATGTCGGGATCACAGGTGGCTTCTATCAAGCCGAGGTGGATTTTACCCTCGCAAAAGGCTGCCCGCTGATTGTGATCTACAGCCAGAACTTAGAATTGACTCTGACGGCTGTCGTGGCCGCTGGCGGCGCAATCACGGCAGACATCTTTAGTTTCCCCGGTGGTCGCCGATTCCACTTCACTGAACCCTGTGGCAATGAATATGCCGTCTGGTCAGAATGATCCTAATGCCAATCCCTGTATACGCAATTGTTGTTTAGATCAGCAAGATATTTGCTTAGGTTGCTTTAGGCATCTCGATGAGATTTTAGCCTGGCGCGCTATGTCAGATGTGGAGCGGCAAGCTTGTTTTGCCAGAATGGCGCAGCGTAAAGCTGAGCTTCAGGCGAGAAGAAGTGGCGTAAATAGAACTCTGGATAGTGAGTAGCCTTGCATAATTGTGCTGAGGTTAACCATTTATGCCTAGTTAGCTTTCACATTTGAATACTCAGAGTTAAGTTTAAGTACTAGCGTTTGCGTTTGAGCACTATGCGTCACGTTTGAGGATTGGACATTAAAGCTGAGGACTGCTACTTCGACGTTTTAGCCGTTAGCATTAGCGGGTGATCACTTGATGTTGAAGTATTAGTCGAACAATCCAACGGCGAAATACGCATTAACGTATTTCGCCGTTGGCATTTTGAAGCCCCTTGGCATTTTGAAGCAGGCGTTACACGGGATCGATGACTATGTGCTCAAGTTCGATGGCGGCAACGGTATGGAGTGCATCCATAGTCGCGCCGACTAAACTGATTTTTCCTTGAGATGATTCAATTAACACCGCGCGGCTGATATCGCTAAATTCGCGATTATGACGAACGAGATTCGACAAGGCCATCTGCATCGGCAACATAGAAGGATTGAATGCCGCGTTCTCTGCATAGCGACCACAATAGGTTGCGCCATCGCGTGTTTCTAAAACCACGGCAGCAAAACTCTGAGTGTAAGGCGCGTAACTTAAACCGGCATGATCTAAACCTTCGATGATCATAGGATCGGCACTATCTAAAGCAAATTCAGTTTGTTGCTTAGCCATTAAAGGCGAAGTGACATTTAAGTCTTTTGGGCCAAAGGCATAGGGTAAATAATACGCCAGTGGATGGCTTTCCTGTGCGGGTAGATGAATGCTGATCTTACTTCCTTCAACCAGCTCATTCATAAATTGACGGCAATGGCCGCAAGGGCTGGCATTGACTATGATATCAACAATTTGGCTTTCACCGCTGAGCCATGCATGGCTGATCGCACTTTGTTCTGCATGGACAGAATGAAACAGCGCTTCACCGGGTAATTCTAAGTTGGCCCCCATGTAGATATCGCCACTTTTGCCTTTGGCAATCGCACCGACATAAAACTCGCTAATAGGCGGTTTCGCCAGTGCAGCAGCTATCGGCAGCAGTGCCAGTAACACTTCTGCTTCGGTCATCTTGCTTGCACTTGTGAGCGTGGCAAGTTGTTGCGCATCTAAGTGTCCAGCAAAATTCTGGTGCAACATCGGAATGAGAGCATCGGCTAACGGCGTTGGCAGTTGGGTTATGCTACGAATGAATCTATCTTGCATTTCCCGATTCCTTATTTGTTAAGTTCATGGAAGAACATTCTAGTAATTTTGTTACAGCATAAATGCGAGTTAGCTCGCGTTTATACGCTGCAAATGTGTGTGTTCGATAGTAAACAATTTAAGTTATGCGACTAATAGAGTGAGTCTATTCACGAATATAAACAAGCTTAAGACTATTAAATAAAAGACTTAAGCTTGAATTGATTAAACTTAAAGTTCACGCAAATAATGACAGAGGGCAGCCAGTAACTTCTGTTTAGTCTCATCCGCTTGCGTATCTTGCAGCAGATTTTCTAATTTAAGTACGTAGTCTTGATCGGCTAAGCGATTTTGACAGAATTCACGCCAGCGCTGTGACTCTTCGTAATCGAGTAGTTCAGGGTAATTACGGGCACGGTAACGAAACAGCATTTCAGGGATACGTGGGTCATCAAACTGCAAGTCTAGCGCCGCTAAATTTTGCGGTAGGGTATGACGGATGATTTCCATTTTCGCTTTATCAGCTTGGCTAAAGAAACCACCAGAATACAGCATCAAATCGGGATCTGTGGTCGCTCTGCTGTCATCGTGCTCAAATAATAGCGCCAGTTTTTCACGTAGTTCTGGGTGAAGTTTAAGGCGTTTATATTGCTCTCTGGCAAATTCTTTATCTATGCCTAAACGAGCGGCATGTTCATCGCTGAGGATTTTAGCCGAAGTGATAAAAGGGCACTTATTTAAATGAATTTGTTTTACCGCGATCGGTAATTCGTCTTCGGCAAGATCGGCTCTTGGCGTATACATACGCGTCTTAATTTGCTCAATATCTAGCTCAAAGAGTGGCGTTAAATCCATGGCTAAATTAACGCAAATAACCGCATTTTTATTGGTTGGATGGTGCGCCACGGGGGAAATTAACGTCGTACAACCATTGCGCGCACTAATTTTAGAGCTCACGTGTACTAACGGCTGCATATTGAGCACATCGATTTGATCGCTCACCGCTTGCTTACGGCGCAAGTCAAAATAGTACTGATATAACTTAGGCTGTTTCTCGCGAATGAGTTTTGCCATGGCTATGGTTGCATACACATCAGACATGGCATCATGGGCTTTCTCATGGCTTAAACCATTCGCTTGGGTCAAATGTTCTAGCTTAAAACTAGGAGATCCATCTTCCTTGGTTGGCCAATTGATCCCTTCGGGTCTAAATGCGTAACACGCGCGCACTAAATCAATGATATCCCAACGAGAGTTACCATTTTGCCATTCACGGGCATAGGGATCGATAAAGTTCCGATAAAAGCCATAACGGGTCACTTCATCATCAAAACGCAGTGAGTTGTAGCCCGCGACACAGGTGTTTGGCTGGCTAAACAGTGCTTGAATACGCCCCATAAACTCAGTTTCAGGGATGCCTTTTAAATTGGCTAACTGCGGAGTGATCCCTGTGATCAATATCGCTTCTGGTGACGGCAAATAATCAGGGGCTTGCTTGCAATAAAATGTCTCAGGCTCGCCGATGATATTGAGATCTAAATCCGTGCGAATGCCCGCAAATTGCGAGGGTCTGTCTTTCGCTGGGTTCGCTCCAAATGTTTCGTAGTCGTGCCAAAATATGCTTGGCTGGGAATGATTAGACATAATTAAATTCAAATGACAGTTTATCGAATAATAACATCTTAACACCGAAACTCCCCGAATGAACATTTACACCATTAAGGTAATTAAGTCATTATCTTGAGAATATAAAGACTTAATTGGTGATCTTCATTCAGATTCAAAGGTACAATCGCGGCTGAACAGGGGAATAATGTCTTATGTATCATCAATTTCTAAATGAGCCTATGGTGCTTGATGCCGAAAAGGCGTCGATACTCACGTTGCGGTTACCCGACGATATCAGTGATTTTATTGTGTTACAGGCGTTCAGTGCGCCTTTACTAGAGGTTATCGTTATTGCTGAAGCTGGAACCCCACAAAATATTGCGATTCGTTTTCAACCGTTTATGGGTCTTAAAGTTGAATCGTTACCGCAAAGTGCACAGGCCTTTAATACACCGATCACTCGAAGTCTTGGGCAAGGTTTTCGGCTCTATACGCGAATGGGCACTGCTGCAAAATTTTGCGCGGCAGAATTGAGACGGGGTGTATCTTTTACCTTAGACATGACTAATGGTTTAGATGAAGATAATTCAGTCGTATATAATTGCTTAACGTTTGCTTTACAAGCGGATTCAAAGTTTGAGTTAGTGCCTTTAGAAGCCGATTTACGTGTTTTGCATGAACCTAAAGCGCTAATGGTCGCTAAAGCTCTGTTAGCAAGGCAATACGATTATGCCGCATCATCTGAATCCCTCGCCATTTACATGACCGAAATTGAGCAAGTTAGGTTAGAATTACAAGCTTTTCTACGTGGGGAGCTTGGTCAATGTCAGGCTAGCCTTGCCGACGAGGTATTAAGGCTCGATCCCTTGTTACTTCAGAAACAACAGTGGTTATTTAGAACCTATACCCATATGTTTGAGCGTCCCAATTATAGTCGCGCCGCTAATGATGCTGATAACACAGACAAGTTATTAAGAAAATTAGAGTGTTATGAGTTACTTGCGCCACCTGAACTGATCCAGATGGTTGACCGATTAATGGAAGACGAAACGTAAACCTTTCTTGCCCAAATTTAGTTAAAGATAAGAGTCCACTATGCACTATTTATGTCCTCTGTGTTCCGCGCCGCTGACGTTAACGGAGCGCACTTGGGGTTGTCCACAGCAACATAAGTTTGACATGGCTAAAGAGGGTTATGTCAACTTATTGCCCGTACAGAAGAAAAACTCAAAAGATCCTGGTGATAACAAGCAGATGATGTTTGCTCGGCGTGAATTTTTAAACGAAGGGTATTATCAAGGCTTGAGTGATAAAGTGAATGAACTCGCGATCGAGTTTGGTGCTGATGCAAAACAGATCCTTGATATAGGCTGTGGGGAAGGGTACTACAGCCAGCGTTTATTCAATGTGTTGAGTCAGCACCATGATTGTGATTTACAAGGCATAGATATTTCTAAGTCAGCAATTAAATATGCGGCTAAACGCTACCCCAATTTAGCATTTTGTGTGGCAAGTGCCTATGAGATGCCCATCGCCTCTCAAAGTGTCGATCTTGCCATTCGCATTTATGCCCCTTCCAAAGTTGAAGAGTTACAACGCATTATGGCCGATGGTGGTATCTTGATAACAGTCTCTCCCGGACCTTCGCATCACTTCGCTTTGAAGCAACAAATATATGCAGAACCTAGATTGCATCCTGTATCTGCTGCGTATATTGCTGGTTTTGAGTGCCTGCATCAGGAACGCCTAATTTCTCAGCTTGAACTGACAAAAAGTGATCACATTGCTCATTTTTTAGAAATGACGCCTTACGCTTGGAAGTTTACCGATGCGCAAAAGCGAGCATTTGCTCTGCAAGGACTAAGCTGTGAATTGGATTTCCAAATTGAAGTGCATCGCATTTCAAGATAAGTGAATAGATTAAGCTATTGAAATAAATTATTTAAAATGTTTAACTGTAAATGCTAAGCAGCATGAACTGAATGTTCTGCTAGCCGGTTGCAAAACCGCAAAGTAGATTTAGGCAAAATAAATAATCCAAAGTGTCGCAGTGTGTTGACTTATCTTTAGAATGGTTTATAGTCTTATCAGCTTGAAGGTTGGGCTTATATTTATGTGTTCAATACGACCAGTTCGTCCTGTAAACATAAGTAATACCGGCATTTTCCAGCTCCACCGCCGTTAAGGCTTTAATTTTTTATTTACAGGATTTATATCATGTCTCAAGTTACTGGTGTTGTTAAGTGGTTCAACTCTGACAAAGGTTTCGGATTCATTGAGCAAGAATCTGGTCCAGACGTATTCGTACATTTCCGTGCGATCAATTCTGACGGTTTCAAAACTCTTGATGAAGGCCAAAAAGTGTCTTTCACTGTGACTCAAGGTCAAAAAGGTCCACAAGCTGAAAACGTAACTATCATTGGTTAATTTTCAGTGCTGTTAGCCTAGAGCTGATAGCAATGGATTAAAGGGCTATGGTTTATTCCATGGCTCTTTTTATTTGTGTGAAATTTAAAATATTCTTCTAGGTTAGATGCTCTACTAGAGTGGGTAGTCTTCTAAGAAAGTAAGAAAGTAAGAAAGTAAGAAAGTAAGAAAGTAAGAAAGTAAGAAAGTAAGAAAGTAAAATATACAGTTGCTAGATGCATGAGCTTAAGTTGCTCAACCGTTTTCTTAGCCTACCGTATTAATTTAACTGTTAGCTCTCGCTTCCAGATTTCCTCTTCATCTCCAAAACACCTCATTTTCAGAGAGTTAATCTTCAATAAAGCTTCCTCGATTCATCCTCCATGTTTTTGCTTCAGTTATATTACAGGTTTTTACCTTTCAACACAGTATTTAGCCATAGCGTAACTTAACTCTCTAGGCCGACTGCGTGTGCATCCCATCACTTTTTTGTTGTATGAATCTGGAGGATCAGAAGCAGCAGGGCACTATTAACGCTTTAGAGTCTGTTTATGCAGCACTGTGTTCATTGGTAACATGC
>NZ_JAUOER010000034.1:0-52006 GCF_031932025.1 Shewanella sp. SP2S2-4 | reverse complement strand
TGGTGCTGGTGAAGGGCGTGGATCGCATCATTGCTAATAGCGTTATCGCGCGTGATTCGGAGATGCTCGCAAGTAAATTTCAGATGTATATTACTGAATCAGCTGAACAACTACTTGAAATGCCTCGCTTAGAGCCTAGTGTGATTTGCTCTGCAGAATTAGAAAGTCTATTGAAACAGAAAGCCTTTGACTCCAGCTTTGTCCGCTGGTTGGCCATTTACAAAGATAATCAGGTGCTCTGTCAGTCTGGCGTAATACCCCATGATTTAACTGCATTGAAAGCCCATAAGGTGAGAGAGAATTTAAGTATTGCGGTGGCAAGCCATAATACTCAGACAAGTCACGAATTATTTTTAATACGTCACATGGAGGGGATTGATTACATTGCCAGTATCACTCCCCTTAGGCAGAGGTATTTTGTTCCTGTGGATTGCGAGCGATGTCTTGAGTACAAGGTGAGCTTAGATTCAGATCCTTATATTGAGTTTGGGTTTGATAATTTTGCTGATGAACCTGTGGTTTACCATGTCGTTCAAGAGCAAAATCCCTACTACCATGCGACCTTTGAGCTATCAGGTAATCGTGTTTTCCTTGAACAATATTCACAGCTCGGTTGGCGGGTCAGTGTAGCAACCGGGATTGTCTTAGGTTTGTTGGCGTGTTTAGTGTATTGGCGTTGGAACAACCATCAAATTTCCCTTGATAGTCAAATAAAACGGGGCATTCAGCGGGGGGAGTTTATTCCCTATTATCAGCCTATTGTCGATAGTAGTACGGGAATGCCTGTGGGGGCAGAAGTGTTGGTGCGCTGGCTTCGGCATGATAATCGGATGATCCCACCCAATCAGTTTATTCCCTTTGCTGAAGCGAGGGGACACATTCTTCCCATGACGACGAGTATGTTGAACAAGGTCATTAATGATATTCAACTGCTAGGGGGGCAATGCCCGCCGTTATTTTTTAGTATCAACATTGTGCCTGCTCATCTTGAAAATGATGATTTTTATCATCAATTACAAAAAATTGTCGAATCAGGAATACTGGGGCATCACAGGTTATCCTTGGAAATCACCGAGCGACTACCGATCAAAGATATGATGTTAGCTCGCCAGACACTCGATAAGATTTATGCGCTAGGTATTGACCTTAAGTTGGATGACGCAGGTACGGGCTATGGTTGTTTTAGTTATGTTCAACACCTTGGGATCAGTACATTGAAGATAGATAAGATGTTTGTCGATACCATTGGTCAATCCCATAATTTTAATGGCAAAACCTTAGATGCCATTATCTCGTTTGCAAACGAGTCTAAGTTGCATGTTATTGCGGAGGGGGTGGAGACGGTTGAACAGCAAGGGTATTTAGGTGAATTAGGAGTTAAACTTATCCAAGGTTACTATTATTCTAAGCCTTTGGCTGCGGAAGATTTTTTCAAGTTTACTCTTGCTTAGTGCTCGAAAATTATCGTCATGCGATGCGTAAATTCATCTTGTTATCATCGCAAAGTGCAAGTTTGAGGTTAATTCCTTTTGTCGATTGCATTTACCGCTCACTTAACGCGTGTTGAGGTTAGGTTGTGAGATAAAAAAAGAGAGCTTAGCCGACGGGATACTAAGCTCTCAAAGGTTTGCAGGGGAGCGATACTCGCCTTGGCCTCGATTAGGCTTTAGGCGAGTCAATAGGGTTATTGCTTATGTTTAGGGCCTTGTTTGTTTTTCATTGGGTCGCCTTGATACCCCAAGGCTTGCCAATCAAGTCGTGTGCCTTTGTTATGGCAGTCGTTACAATTTAATGCTTGCTCCTTAGGTGATACCATGTGGTTGATACGCCACCACATTTCGGTGGCTGCAAAGTCATATTCACCACTGTATTTGATGCCTTTTTCCAACATGGTTGGATTGGCTTCCATACCCAGTTTCGCAGCTAAATTCCAGTCAAACTCGCTCCAATATCCGCCTTTGCCATAGGTTTTTGGGGTGATAAAGATATTGAGTTTCTTGTCGTAAATTTGCTTACCAGTATGCACTTTAAAGGGATAGATTTTGGCTTTGGCATCGTTAATATCACCCATTGGGTAGGTGAGTTTAGTGACGACATTCGGGTCCATCTTGTCTCCCGCCATATAGGCATTGGCGGTGCCGTTGTACCAAGCGTACTGGGGCTTAACCATTTTCTCCCATACAAAGTCACCCTTTTTCTTCTGATAGGTGTGTTTACCATATTGATCTACGGTTTCAGGCTTATCATCCCCTGCGGTTGACCAATCCCACTGCATCTTGGTGGGTTCATTCTTAGCGAAGAAGGGAATATGGCAGGTTTGGCAAGCCACGGTTGCGGTATGGGTATTGAGCTTTTTATTGCTGTGCGGCGCGCTATCGTGGCAGTTTTCACAACCTATATGGTCGATACCGCCTGGTGACACGCCCATGGCATTACCCGAAATTTGATGTTTTTCAGTGGTATGGCAGTTTTGGCATTGGAAGTCATTGCCATCACTGTCCATATGCACATCGGTCGCTTTGTCAGGGTAAGACATGGAAGAATCAAGATCCCCGTGTTTCACCGCATCACCACCACCGCCGTAGAAGTGGCAGCTACCGCAGTTGTCCCGTACTGGAGCGCCGACATTTTGGGCTATCTTCGCTAGATCGAGCTTAGCCATAGGTTCGCCAGCGCCCGCAGGATCTTTCACATAGGTGCCAGTGGTGTCGTGGCAGACTAAGCAGTCCACTTTGGTTTTATCTTTAAAATCAAAGGTGTTGTCCTTCCAACCATAGCCAGCATGACAGCTAGTGCAGCGAGGCTCATTGCTGGAGATAGACACGCAGAAGTTGTTAATACTGTTTTTCTTGCCCCGCACTACTATCCTATCGGGGAGTTTTTGGGCTAACTCCCAAGTCCAGTGGGAGGTTTTCATCACATCTGTTGCTTGGTCTTCGTGGCAGACTAAACATTGTGTGGTGACTTCGGAACCTGTGGTAAAGGGGCCTTTTAGTGCATCTTTATGGGGATTGGCGGCATAGGTTTGTAATGTCATGCCCGCCAAGGCAATAAATAAGAGTCTTTTCATTTTGTACTCCCGCCCTCGGCTTGACCGAGGGCTGATTGCGATTATCTATTCGGATTAGAAGTTAATGGTCAGTGAGGCGTTAACATCAAAGGCGGTATCGACCACAGGCAACATGGAGTAAGCCGTGCCCGCTAACACATCATCAATTTTTTGAGGGGCATCCACTGGCGTACCGCTGCCTGTGTATTCATAGTCGTAGTAAAGCCCGGCCAATTTGATAAACATTTTTGGATTGATATCAAAGATATAATAGGCTTCGGCCACATGACCACGAGTGGCAAGTTTGCTACCGATAGGGTCGTCTTGGGCTTGGGTGAAGGGTGTCCAATATTTAGAACCATAGTTATATTCCAGACCAAACTTGCCGTAGGGTGCAGGAATTTGTACGCCGACATAAATGCCGTAACCGTCTTTGGTATCACTATCGTCACTGGTTTTAGGCACCATGATGATCTCAGTACCAGTGCTATTTAACTCAGCCTCGAAGATAGCATCGGATAACATGCCACCAAACATACCTGCGTTGCCATTGGGCTCGGCGCGAGTCCAGCCGAGTGAGGCAAACCATTTAATATCGTTTGCTTCTTCACGCGCAAAGCCAATCCCGCCTAGGTACATGTCACCAATCACACCGCTGGGTTGTACTCGGGTAACAAAGTTAAAATTGTCGAACTTTTGCATATCTTGGTACATGGTCGGAGCGAAAATGCCCGCCAGCTGGGTAGGGAAGGCCATAGTGCCTTTAAAGCCGTCATTCACATCTTTAGCGCCAAACAGGGTGAACTGGAGGAAGTTGGTGCCATCGTTGATGGCATCGATATTAAAACCACCTAGGTGGGTATCTTTAGTGACTATGTCACCAAACATTTCGCCATTGCCCCATTGTGATTCAAAGCCTTGGCCGTAGCAGAAGCGGACAACTTGCCCTTCAACCCCGGTGATTTCCCCTAGGTTATAACCTAAGGTCGCGCCATCGAAGTTGAAGTTAACTAAATGGCCTGAAGGCGTGCCGCCGCGTAGCTCGTTTTCACGGTAGTGGCTTGGTGGGCCATAGGTTGAAGGGCGACGGCCAATGGAGAGATAAAACTCGGAGCCGTTGATTTTTTTCCAGTCAAAATAGGCGCGTTCGACCCGCAGCCAGTCGCCACTGGTATTGCCGCTGCTGGTGCCATCCATAGTGAAAGACCGCCAAGAGTCAAATACTTGCACTCCTGTGGAGTCGCCCCAGTTTTTGAACATACTGAGACGGCCAGCAAAGCTGACGTTATCCCATACTTTTGCCTTGAGGTTGAGGCGCAGACGAGTGGTGTAGTAGATGTCGTTATCTATGTCCTGCACGCTTTTGGGGGCGAGCACATAGGGCATCACGCCCTGCAACATGCCATTTTGGAAGGCGGCGGCAAGGTCTGGATTGGCTTGCATCATTTTTCCAAGTGGTGAATTTAGATCGTTGGGCATGCCGAAGGCGCCAGACATAGCTTTGGCGCCAAAGTCGTTGAAGTTAACCTTCATCGCTGGGCTCCAGACTACATCTTGGTAATGCAATGAATGGGCTTTAGTGCGGAAATCACCTGTAATTTCAAGTCGATCTAAGGATGTGTGTCGCTCGGTTTTATCTACGCGATCATTAAGGTCATCCAATTGCTCGGTAATATCGGCAAGTTGCTGCTTGAGTTCGGTAATTTTTTGCGTTTCACTTTGCACATCGTTCGGTGCAGCAAGGGCTTGGCCCGACATAAACAAGGCATTAGCAACGAGTATTGAGATAAGGGTACGCATAAGGTTTCTCCCTGAGTTTTTCTGTTGGCGTTATCTCGCTAAAAAGCATTTCGCCAAATTTACCCAATAGGAGTCCCTGAGGTGTTTCCCCATTTTTTCTCGCATTGGGTTTTAAATTTTTAAGTCAATGATTTAGGTCGCAGTTGCAGGGCTGCTTTCTAGCATTGCCTTAGGCCGTTAAATGGGCAGAGATCAGCCGCAGGTTTGTGGTTGGTCTGAGTCAGCGGCGTGGTCATACAAAAATTGCTGTATGTCCTTAAGGTCTTGTTCTGTGAAGCCGTTGAATACTTCTGGTTTGAGCTTGTGCTTATCTTTATCAAAGAAGCGATCCCATTGGCTCATAGTCTTGGTCATAGGTGTGAGTTCACCGCCTTCGCCACCTTGGCTATGGCAGGCTTTACATTCTTTTTTGTATAAATGTTTACCTTTCTTTGGGTTACCACCGTCTGCTGCGTAGGCATTGATACCTAAGCTGCCTATTACGGCCATTGCTATTGCTATCTTGGTTAATGTTTTCATCATCTCATTCCTTACTTTTGTGGCCATTTGTATGACTTTGTTGGCGAAGTGTTTTTATTGATTCCACCTTGTGAACAAATTTATCAAAAACCACAGTGAGTAAATTTGAGGTGCATCACTTCCATTAAAAAAAACTAATTGATAAAAACTTCATTGATAAAAATCTAATTGACTGTATTTTGTCGCGGTTTACGTCATTTTTATTTCAGTAAAACCAATAGGTTGATTTTTTAGCTAAATTAGCCATGTCGATTTTACCTGTCGTGTTTGGTACTTAACACGCCAAAAGCGACTGTGATTTAGCTAACACTTTGTAAAATATGTATTAACTAAAGTAGCTATTTTAAAATTAGCGAGATGGTGGCGGGATGTGGCACTAAGCTATAAATGCTAGAGCATGATCTGACATTTTTAGTTTTTTGGCTTGGGTTGATGAGTGTTTCTGAGCCGTATTCGCCTAAACAGTCTAGGCGAATACGGACTCGGGACGGATTAAGGCTGCTGGCGTGTTGGCGCTAAAACGATTTCGCGTACGCACACATTTTGCGGTTGTTGCCATGCAAACAGCGCAGCAGCGGCGACGTTTTCAGGCGCGATAACGCCGCCCATTTCTTCTTTCCAGTCATGGTAACCGGCTTTAATGTCATCGCAGGTGGTATGACTTAGCAACTCAGTTTCTACTGCGCCGGGGGCGATAGTGATAAGGCGTACGTCATCTATGGCGACTTCTTCACGAATGTTTTCTGTTAAGGCGTGCACGGCAAATTTAGTGGCGCAGTAAGCAGCGTGGTTTGGAAAGGTTTTACGCCCCGCCACTGAGCTGATATTAATGATAGTGCCAGTTTTGCGAGCTTTCATGTCGGCTAATACCGCATGAATGCCATTAAGCACGCCCATCACATTGATATTGAGCATGCGGCTCCATTCGTTAGGATCTTGCACATCGATCTGACCCAGCAACATCACACCCGCGTTATTGATAAGACAGCCGACAGGGCCAAATTGTGCTTCTGCTTGAGTTATGGCGGTTTTAATGGCTGCAGTGTCGGTGACATCGACGCTGATAGAGAGGCTGTTAGGTAATTCAAGTGCTTGCATTGCTTCAACCCGGCGTGCCAGTAATAACAGTGGGTGGCCTGCGGCGCTAAAACTTTTGGCCATAGCGGCGCCAATACCCGATGAAGCGCCCGTGATGACAACCAGTGATTTAGTAACTTGATTCATTAGTATTTCCTATTAATTGAAGCCAATCTGAGCCGTAAACAAACTGTTGTTCGGCGTCTTTAAGTTGGCAATCAGTATAGGCTGGGGATTTTTAGCCGAAAAATACTTATTCCAGCTGGATATGATAGGCTCAGCCTATGACACTATTATCGAACTTTGTACTTAATTTGCCGTTGTCGGAGAAGATAAAATGGTTGATTTACGTTTACTGCGTTTCTTTATCGCAATTTTTGAAGAGAACAATATCACCGCAGCGGCTAACCGTTGCTTTGTGAGCCAGCCTTCACTGTCAGCTGGCTTAAAGCAATTGGAAGAAGAGTTAGGCGGCCAGCTATTTGAGCGTAGTAAGAAAGGCGTTAAACCTTTAGATAGCGCCCATTATTTGTATCCTTTGGCGGTTAAATTAGTTGAGGAGGCGAGTAAATTGCCGGGTCTGTTTATGGCGAAGGCGAGCCGACAAAAGCTACGTTTGGCTGTGATGCCAGATCTCAGTCAGTGGCGTTTGGCGGGATTTTTACAGCAGGTGAATCAAGCCATTGAGAAGCTAGATCTGGAGCTGGTGGATTACCAAAGCCCCGCAGATTGTCGTTTAACTATCGACAGTTTACGCCATGAAGATGAAGTTTTTTTCCCGCTATGGGAAGAAGATTATGTGCTGTGCGTCCCCAAGGAGCATGCCCTCGCCCAAGTAGATAGCCTACGCCCCGAGCAGCTAAATGGTTTTGACTTTATCGAGTGTCCACCCTGTGAAGCTCATCAGCAGACGATAGGTTTACTGGCGTGCAGCAATATGTCGCTTAATTTAGTCGCTAAGGCCGAATCTAAGTCTCTCGTGATGTCGCTGGTGTTGGCTGGATTTGGCGTGAGCTTTTTGCCTGATGGTTTAATTGAGGATGAGCCTAGGCTCAAGCAAGTAAAATTTGATGGTCCGAGAATGTTTCGTCGTATTGGTCTGTGTTACCCGTCCCATCAGACGATTGCGCCAACGCTGGCTGCCTTGTTACGGCATTTAGCCGCACGCGCGAATTAATTCCAAGTTAGTTTTGGGTTATCAGTATTCAGATCAGTGAGTCGCTAAGGGCGATTCAGTGAGATTTAGCGGTGGCTCGACACCATAGGACTCAAATAGCCGAGTGATTTCGCCTGAGGTGCGCATGTCGTCGACTATCTGGTGAACTTGCTTGGCATATTGATGCCGCGGCGACTTGAGCGGAATGCTGAAATAGCGACCGTTCTTGCTGATGTCGACGTATTCCATCTGCTTAAGTTGGGGATCTTTAGCAAAGAATTGCATCTCATGTTGTTCGGAGGTGATGGCTAAATCGATACGTTCTGCCTTCAACATATTGATTAACTGGCCGTTATCATTAACAAAAGACACTTTTAGTTGGTTTTGATTGTCATTAAACTGCGGACAGTAAAAAGCGCCTCTGAGTGCGCCAATGATATGGGGTTTTAATTCATCGAAATGTTTGACCTCAAGCTGTCGATTCGCAAGGGCAAAGTAATAGACGTAGCGCTTGTCGTAGCCCAGTAGCATAGGGTCCAGAAAATCGTTGCGCTCGGGTGTCATCGAATGGACGGGAATGAGGTCGACTTGCCCCGTTTCGGCGACTTTAATCGTGCGTGCCCAAGGCACATTACTCCAATTTACCTTGTGACCTAGGCGGGTGATGACTTGATTGATGACAGCTGCACCAGGGCCTTTACACTCACCCTTTTCTACATAAATAACAGGATGCCTATCGCGGCAGTGTGCTTGCCAGACAACAGCAGAAGTTTCTGCCTTCGCTTGGGACAGAAATAAGCATGAAATGACAATGGTCAGTATCAGCCTCATTCATCTTGCCTATTAAAATGGTCAGTTTTAATTATCGGGCTGGACAGTTAATCGGACTAGGTTTTATGTCTAGTCATTTGGCCGTACAGGTTTAGTGAATACAATGATTGTAGTGCTTATATATCTACTGTGCTTTTTAAGGATTTATAAATGCACTCTATTTTGCCACTAAAAGGTTTGGCTTATTTAATTTGGCCAAACCTTTTTGGGACTCATTCGCTGCTGGTCAACTTACCTTTCTGACTCAAGATAGGGCGCTAATTGGGTTTCAATGACCTCAATTTGAGTTTCGGCGTAGGCAAGTTCGGATTCTGTTAAGCATGATTTTGCGGTGTTTTGATGGAGTCGTTGAGCGCTATTCATCCCGTATTTACCAAAATGACGTAGCAATAAACTAGACCAAATAAACACTTGTACTGGCTTGTTTAATCGCTCCGCGCTGTAAATATTGACCAGTTCCCGCATAGCAATTTCATTACCTAGCTCTGCCGATTTGATGAACCAAGTTTCTGCTGCCTGTAGAGCCTCTTGAGTGGTTTTTTCACCACTTAAAAATGATTCAGCCTTATAGGAATAAAAATATTGTTGTTGCTCAGCGGGGATTGGATACTGATGCAAGAAACTGTCACGCAGCCGCTCGGCCTCTCTTATCTCTAAGGTGCCTAGTTGCTGACTGAATCTGGCTAATTCTTTTAGATGATCGGCTCTATTGCTCATGGCCGCGAGCTGGTAATGCATTAACGCTTTAATCGGTTGGCGACTCACGCCTAAACCTTGCTCATAAATCTTGCCTAGGCCTAGCAGTGCGTCTTCATTCCACTTAAGTGCGAATTCTTCAAAGTCAATTTTAGCCTGTTGGTAATCACTTTCATTTTGTGGCGCTTTCAGTAAAAGATGAGCAAATTCAATCTTAGCGAAGTCATTACCTCTAGCGACAGATTGGCTTAACCAATGGCGCGCCTTGTCATAGTCGACAGCAAAATCTTCACCGTAGAGGAAACGTTTACCAAGATAATACTGGCGGAAATCATCGTCTGCGGCGCGCTCGCTAAGTAATGCCTCTGCGCGAGCTAAATCTTTAGGTCCACCTTGGCCTGCGGCAAGCATATACCCTAGATCATCTTTTGCTAATTCATCACCAGCGGCGGCAGATTTTTCAAAGTATTCCCGTGCTTTGGAATAGTCCGAAGTAACGCGTTCATCATGCCAGTAGAGTGTGGCTAAATGGTAATAGGCTCTTTGGTCTTCTTGTGCGGCGGCTTTTTCGAACCAGTAAATTGCTTGGCTAGCATCGGGATCGAGAAAGGGCTGGCTTAGATACAAGTAAGCAAGCTCATATTGAAACTCGGCTTGCCCCGCTTCGGCATTAGGTTTGAGTTGCTCTACTTGTGCGATTAACTCATCGAGTGTTTGCGATCCAGAAGAGAGCAAATTAGGTAAGGTGAGCATGGGTAAATATTGAGGCTCTATTTCGGCGGCTTTTTTATACCAATCGTTAGATGCCTTGGGATCGGCGGGGATTTGTGGGAATCGACCCGAATATAATTCGGCAAGGGTGATAGCCGCAACGGCCAGCCCTTTATCCACTGCTTGATGAATAAAATCTAAGCCAGCTTCCACTTGATTTTTATTAATCAGTGCGATGCCATGATGGAGTAGCGCATTGGGCTCTCCTGCGGCAAGCGCTTCGGCTTGAGCTTGTTTTTTTTGATATTTAGCGAAGAAAATAAACAGTACAACAAAAGCAATAATTATGAGTATCAACAACATAGTAATCCATCACTATCGATATTTGGGAGCATAGTAAACGTAAATTCGTACAAGAATGCAAGTTTACAATGTGAGCTAGGCTGACTGACTACGCCGGTCAACCCCAGGATCATTAGCGTTATTTATCTTGCAGATGGATCTCTCTGATGGGGCAGGCAATCTCTATTCCCGCCTGCTTAAGGGCGTTGTAGAGTGCTAAGTTCACCTTATATTTATGCTGAAAATAGCTTTGCGTGGGCACCCAATAGCGCACTCCCATTTCAATCCCGATAGCATTAAAACCATTGATGCCGACATTGGGTGCAGTCTCTTGATAAACATAGGGATTGTTGCTCAATAATTCAGTGATCACACTAATGGCCCGTTCGGGATCTGTGTTGTAACTGAGATTAAACTGGGTTTCGACCAGTTTATTGCTAAAGGAATTATGTAGTATCTCACCGACGATATGCTTATTGGGAATGCTGATTTGCTCGCCTTCCTCATTACTAAGAATGGTCATGCCTAAGTGGATACGTTTAACGACGCCGCTTTCCCCTTTGATTTCGATAGTGTTTCCCACAACGAAAGGACGGGTGACGATAATGGTCACGCCGGCGGCATAGTTGGCTAACATGCCTTGCAAGGCTAAGCCAGCACCTAAGGAGGCTGCACCAATGGCTGCCACCATAGGGGTGACGCTGATGCCTATTTTGCCGAGGGCGATGATCCCGACCATGATGATGATCAGAATGCGGATCAGGTTACTGACAAAATTGCTTAAGGTAATGTCGATATTGTGTTTTTCGAACTGCTTCGCGACTAAACGTGATGCCTTACTGGCGACCCACAAACCCAGTAAAAAGATCAGCAAAGCGCCGACCAATTGGAAGCTGTAGGTGACTAAAAACTCTGTGATCAGCTGATAAACGCCTTGTAGTTGCTGCAATTCTTGATCGAGTCCAGGTGTTATCATTATGATATCCTTGTAATAAACTTAACTGTGCGATTATAGCGCAGAAATCCAATCAAATGCTTATTCGCCATGCATGTGTGAAGCGTATCATGTAATCGCGGTTGGTTTAATGAGTCGATAGGGGGAGTCAGGTATGCTGTCCGCCTATCCAATAATGGAGTCGAGTGTTTATGAAAACGCTGTTGTTATGTCTGTCTTGTCTATTAACCCCCATGTGGGCGTATGCTGCGAGTTATGTTGCTGGCGATGCGATTAATCCTATTTCACTTCTCGATCAAAATGATCAAACGATAAGTGTGACAGATGAAACTCAAGTTTTACTCTTTAGCCGCAGCATGAAAGGCGGCGATGTGATTAAAGAAGCACTCACGCCTCTGAGTGCGACTCAAATGCCTGCTGGGTTAGTTTATGTCGCGGATATCAGTGGCATGCCTTCTTTGATTGCTAAGTTTGTTGCTGTGCCACAAATGCAAGATTTACCCTTTGCGATTGGGTTAGATAGGGAAGGTGAGATCAGTCGTTTACTACCAGATACCAAAGATATGGCCACTATGATATTGCTCAATCAGCGTAATATTTTAGATATCGCCTATTTTGATTCCAGTGAAGCCTTGGGCCAAGCACTCGCAAAACTGAATCAGCCGCAGTAACGATTTAATTTACTTGAACTATTTTAAGGCATCAGATTAGCCTTCTTTCGTGGTGCGCTCGCCCCTCAAGCTTATCGCTTTGGGATGGAAATGTTGGCGTGAGCCAGTCAATCCATCTCCTTTGCGATAACGTCGTAAAAAATTCACTTTTTATTCTGCTAATGCACACAAATTTACCTTAGGGTTTGTGTGCATAATCATTTGTTTTATAGAGGCTTTTTTTGATGGTTTGGCCCCTTAAAACATTGTGGAATAAAAAGTTATAAAATCAGCATAAAAATTCGTTGCGTAAAGCGATAAAATATCGTTTACTGCGCACGTTTTTTAAGACATTACACTCACTTTTATCTACCTGACCCAAAGGAGACTCTGGCCCAATGAGCCAATTTCAATCTATTGATGTTGCTGACTATTATGACATGGACACATTCAAGCGTATTGAAGCGTTTGCCAAAGACAAAGCAACCCCGTTCGTAGTGATTGATACCAGTATCATAGCGAAACAATACGATGACATGGTTAATAGTTTTCCTTACGCCAACGTTTATTATGCAGTTAAGGCAAACCCCGCGGCCGAGATCTTATCTTTACTGAAAGATAAAGGGTCAAACTTTGATATTGCCTCGATTTATGAGCTAGATATGGTCATGAATGTCGGCGTGACAACCGATCGAGTCAGCTACGGCAATACCATTAAAAAGCGTCAAGATGTACGTGCATTTTATGAGCGCGGCGTGCGTATGTATGCATCCGACTCAGAAGCCGATCTGCGAATGATCGCTGAAGAAGCACCGGGATCGCGTATTTACGTGCGCATTTTGACCGAAGGTACAGACACGGCTGATTGGCCGTTATCGCGTAAATTCGGCTGCCAAAACGAAATGGCCTATGAGCTATTAGTATTGGCGCAGGAATTGGGCTTAGAACCTTTTGGTATTTCGTTCCACGTCGGTTCACAGCAACGTGATATCGGTGCTTGGGATTCTGCCATTGGTAAAGTGAAAAGCATTTTTGACCGTCTGCGTGATGAGCACAATATCACCCTGAAGATGATCAACATGGGCGGCGGTTTCCCTGCTAACTATATTGATAAAACAAATCAATTGGGTGTGTATGCCGAGCAGATCACTCACTTCCTGAAGGAAGATTTCGGTGATGATTTACCGCAAATTATTCTGGAGCCGGGTCGTTCGTTGATTTCTAACGCGGGGATTTTAGTGTCTGAAGTGGTATTGATCAGCAAAAAATCCTACACAGCGTTAGAGCGTTGGGTGTTTACCGATGTGGGTAAATTCTCAGGCTTGATTGAAACGATGGACGAGGCGATTAAGTTCCCGATTTATACTGATCGTCAAGGCGAGCTGGATAAATGCGTGATTGCCGGCCCAACCTGCGACAGTGCCGATATCATGTATGAGCACTACAGCTATGGTTTACCGAATGACTTAGCCATTGGTGACCGCATGTATTGGTTAACCGCTGGCGCTTATACGACGACGTATTCAGCAGTGTGCTTTAACGGTTTCCCACCGCTGAAAGATTACTATCTGTAAGCGATTACGTTGACATGAATAAGGGCGCTTAGGCGCCCTTGTTGTTCGCTAAAGAAGTTTGGGATTACTCGTGGGATTTGAGGATCTGATAAATCTCTTCTTTTAGGTGTAACTTTCTGCTTTTGAGTTCTTTCACTGTCGGATTGAAATCACTGGCGACACGTTTTTCCAGTTGTTTGATTTCCTCGTCTAACTGATTATGCTCGTTAAACTTACGTTGAAAATGAGCATCTTGGGTTTTCAGGGTGGAAATTAATTCTCTGTACTCTGGAAACATCGGCATTCTCCTTGTCGTCATCTACTACACTTCTGGTTTCGCCTTAACCCTAACCTTTCACTCTGTAGTGAAACGTGATTTAGATCACCTTTCATCCCGCTTCAGATTAATACTAAATGATGATTTATTTTAATTTCTTATAAATCAGTTTATTAAACGATCTTTGCCGCTATCTATGGCATGTGATTAGGATCTGGTTCACACTTTGTTAGGCATAAATCAGACTGACATTCGCAGTGCGGGCAAATTTGCTATCTTGTGATCAGATGTGAGGGTGATTGGTAATTTGATTACGACTAAACAATTACTTCTTGCCGATAATTCTGTGATCAAGTTAACCTTCACCGCTTCGATACTAGGTTAAAGTCGATTTTATAAGAATTTAATTATCAAAAATGAAAGGGGTTTTCACAATGGCTGATGTATTTCATTTAGGTTTGACCAAAGCAATGCTCGATGGTGCAACTTTGGCAATCGTTCCAGGTGATCCAGAGCGTGTAAAACGTATTGCCGAACTAATGGACAATGCGACGTTTCTTGCTAGCCACCGCGAGTATACAAGCTATTTAGCGTATGCCGATGGTAAGCCAGTAGTCGTGTGTTCAACCGGTATCGGTGGCCCATCGACTTCTATCGCAGTAGAAGAACTTGCACAGTTAGGTGTGAATACCTTCTTGCGCGTTGGTACTACAGGTGCAATTCAACCCCATGTGAATGTGGGCGATGTGATTGTGACTCAAGCTTCAGTGCGTTTAGATGGCGCAAGCTTACACTTTGCACCTATGGAGTTCCCTGCGGTTGCAAACTTTGAATGTACCACTGCTATGGTTGCAGCGTGTCGCGATGCAGGCGTAGAGCCACACATTGGCGTAACGGCTTCTTCCGATACTTTCTACCCAGGCCAAGAGCGTTATGACACTGTCACTGGCCGTGTAACGCGTCGTTTCGCGGGTTCAATGAAAGAATGGCAAGATATGGGCGTACTGAACTATGAGATGGAATCTTCCACCTTATTCACTATGTGTGCCACTCAAGGCTGGCGTGCTGCCTGTGTTGCTGGTGTGATTGTAAACCGCACCCAACAAGAAATTCCTGATGAAGCAACAATGAAGAAAACCGAAGTAAGCGCGGTTTCTATCGTGGTTGCTGCAGCGAAAAAACTGTTAGCCTAATTTTTATTACGCTAAGCGACACTCCCCTGCAAAGTGAGTGACCAAACTAAAAAAGGTGCCAATGGCACCTTTTTTGTTACTTCAAAATGGTGTCGATACCGATTAGAAATGGTATTGAGCAATCACAGAGTAGGTGTCTTGATCGACGCCTTTCACACCGTATTTGTTGGTCCACAAATCGTATTCGATACCCACCAATAATTTATTTGCTTGATGATCCCCGAACAGACTCTTACCAAGATCGTATTTCAGCTGTGGGTTGAAGTGGAAGTTCTCCTCGTAGCCGTTATCGTCGGTGGCAAATACCCAGTCGATAAAGCCATCGAGCACTATGTTGGCTGAACCAACGGGAATGTCGATGCGAAATACTGGGGTGAACTGCCAGCCGTCACTGTTGTTACCTGTGCTCATGCCATTGCGGCGATAGGTATTAAAGTTCAGGTAAGTGAAATAAGGCACGGCGACATCAACGCCTAAACCGTAAAGCAGGCTGTGAACTGGGCCTTCACCTTCTTCATAGGTTAGCGCCAGAGACAAATCTGTTACTGGACCAAAGACGATTTTCTCGCCGAGGATTTTACTGGCACTGAAGCGTGGCGAAATTTCACCATAGGTGGTGCTTTCCATGCCCGTGTCGTTACCTTTGAAATAGATAAAGTCTTGGAAGGCAAACCAATCACCGTATTTCCAGCCGCCCGCCGTTTCTAAGGTAATAGTGGCTTGTTTGTCTGATGGCGCTAAATCGTAGTCTTCGCCATAGAGGGCTGTTGCACTGAAATCCCACCATTGTACTAAGTCACCCGCAAATGCTTGAGGAGAAAGCATAAGTGCTAGGCATAGGCATGTTTTTTTCATTGTTATTTCCTGTTGTATAGGTGGAAGTTAATTCGCGTCTTACTCAATCCGCTCTCTGACCTATGGCATGGTTTGATGGGTAAGTTCAAACCTAGCGTGAGTGTACGTCAAAGGACTGGCACAAAAGTGGGGGCAATATATGCAAAAATTTACATTTATTCAAAGTTTTTTATCGAATGTTGTTGTCAAAATCACATAATCATTATTGTGGCAATCTGTTTTTAGCTAATTGATTTTAAATGGATTTTGCTATGTCAGAATGAGTTATTCCTTTGGTGTTGGCTATCTTTTTGAATTGATTATGCTTAATTTTAAAACAACCTAAGGGCTTTGCCGTGTGGATATGGGAGAATGAGGCCTTACACAGAAGTGATTGATTGGGCATTTTGCTTCGTAAATTTTGACATATTATGTCGCTTATCCGAAAAGCTGCTGTTATAGTTGCTGCAAGGACACTCTCATTTCAGGGGGAAATATGGAGTTTTCAAATCCGATTTTAGTGTGGGCAGTGGTGGGGCTAGTATTTATGCTCGCCGAAATAGTGGTTCCCGGTGGCATCATAGTGTTGCTGGGCGCGGCTTGTTTAGTCGTGGCTGGCGCGTTAGGCATAGGACTAGTCGAAGGCGTGGTGCAGAGCATGACACTATGGTTTATCTCGGCCATTGTGCTGTTATTGACCTTCAGACAAGTGACTCAAAGGCTCGTTGGTGGTGATTCCCATGTGGATAACACGGATGAAGCAATCGATCTATACAATCAAATTGTTCGCGTAAAGCAGACCATAGGTCCTGGACAAACACCCGGGCGGGTGGAATTTCAGGGGAGTGAATGGCCAGCGCTGGGCGATGGCACCACTATTGCTGCGGGGACCGAAGTCAGAATTATTTGTCGTGAAAATATCGCTCTAGTCGTTGAGCCTATCTCAATAGAAGCTTCCAAAAACTAAAGGATGGAATCTATGTTTGTATTTACCTTAGTCATTTTATTTATCTTTTTTATTCTCTATAAGTTGATGCTTATCGTGCCGATGCGTGAAGTGCATGTCATTGAGCGTCTTGGCAAATTCCGTGCAGTATTAAGCCCTGGATTTCATTTTTTGATCCCTTTCTTCGACCGCGTCTCCTACCGTCACGATACCCGTGAGCAAGTATTAGATGTGCCGCCACAGAGTTGTATCTCTAAAGATAACACTCAACTGGAAGTGGACGGCTTAGTCTACCTAAAAGTGATGGACGGCAAACTGGCGAGTTATGGTATTGAAAACTACCGTAAAGCGGCGGTGAATTTAGCCCAAACCACAATGCGTTCTGAAATCGGTAAGCTGAGTTTGAGTGAGACATTCTCCGAGCGTGATAGCTTAAATGAATCCATAGTGCGGGAAATAGATAAGGCGTCTGAGCCTTGGGGGATCAAAGTATTGCGCTATGAAATTCGCAATATCACCCCTTCGCGCCATGTGATCCACACCCTTGAGAAGCAGATGGAAGCCGAACGTCGCAAACGCGCCGAAATCACCTTAGCCAATGCGGAAAAAGCGGCGATGATCAATATGTCTGAAGGGGAGCGCCAAGAGGCGATTAACCTGTCAGAAGGTCAAAAGCAGAAACGGATTAATGAAGCCAAAGGTACCGGGCAAGAGATTGCTATTATCGCTAAAGCGAAATCCGAAGGCATGGCAATGATCTCGCAGGCGTTAGCGGTTAATGGCGGCACAGATGCAATGAATATGTTATTGAAAGAACAGTTTATTGCTCAGGTTGGCAAGATCCTCAATGATGCACAGGTCTCTGTTGTCCCCGCTGAAATGGCGAAACTTGAAGGTTTCTTCGAAGGCATGGAGCAAGTCACTCAGACTGTGAGTGGCCAAAATAATAGTGGCAAAGGAGCGCGATAATGAATCTTCCATTAGATACAGATTTGATTGTGATGGCAATTTGGGGACTTATCTTTGCCATTTTCGTGATTAAGCTTTTCCAATCGATTCGACTCGTTCCCACTAAGTCGGCTTATATTGTGGAGCGTTTAGGTAAGTACCACAGCACCTTAGATGCGGGTTTCCATACCTTGATCCCCTTCGTGGATAAAGTCGCTTTCATTCATGATTTGAAAGAAGAGACCATCGACGTACCGCCGCAGGAATGTTTTTCGAGCGACGAAGTTAACGTTGAAGTGGACGGGGTGATTTATATCTCTGTGACCGACCCAGTCAAAGCCAGTTACGGTATTACTGATTATCGCTACGCCGCTATCCAGTTGGCGCAAACCACCACGCGCTCTGTCATAGGAACGTTGGACCTAGACCGTACTTTTGAAGAGCGTGATGTGATTTCTGCCAAGGTAGTGCAGGTATTAGATCAAGCGGGTGCTATGTGGGGAATACGTGTGCATCGTTATGAGATTAAAAATATCACGCCGCCTGAAACGGTTAAAAATGCCATGGAAATGCAAGTGAATGCTGAGCGTGAGCGCCGCGCATTATTGGCTAAGAGTGAAGGCGACAAGCAGAGCAAGATTAATCGTTCAGAAGGCGTTAAAGCTGAGACGGTAAACCGCTCTGAAGGTGAGATGCAGCGCCGGATTAACGAAGCTGAAGGTAAGGCTGAGGAAATTTTAACGATTTCCCGCGCGACGGCGGAATCGATTGAGCGTTTAGCCTCTGTGATTGCCGCGCCGGGTGGGCACAATGCTCTGCGGATGCAGCTCGGTGAACAGTACTTTAAACAGCTCGATGGCTTAAGCCAGAAGAATAGTCGAGTGGTATTGCCGGGTAATATGGTGGATTTCGATTACTGGATGAATAGCATAGGTTTAACGGAAGAAAAACCGAGCTAAGGCCCTGGTTAACATCTGAAACTCGCTAGTTTATTAAGGCCAAATACTCAGGTATTTGGCCTTATTTTTGGGCTGTAATTGGATGATGTGTGTCGTGGCGGTTTATATAACGGTTTGTGTTGTGAGTTACGGGGAGATCATGCAGCTTCTGTTGAGTGAACCGCGAGAAGCTGCAGTTGGGCATAGATAAATTTTTCATTGAATGGAAGGCTAATAAGCTAGGCGTTCATGAATTTGGGAATGGGCGTGGGTTTCAATGAGCTTGGCAATTTGGTTTTGCTCTAATTGCTGAAGCGCAGAAATTTCGTCATAAATCTTGTCTTGAACATCCAGCGGCATGCGAACATGCTCCATAAACATTCTAATTCCTAGCATGTCACCACTTTTGAAAAGTTGGCTGAATTCGGTGGCTTCTATCTCGATTAATGCATTCATAATACTTCACCCTAAGGTTGGATTTGACACAGATACAACAGTCTTGCTGTTACTTAAGAGATACGCCTAAGTTTGATCTAGGTCAATTAAACTGCATATTAATCTTTATTAATAAAGGATTTTGTTGTTTATAAATAATCAGTTATAGATTTAGCAAAACAGTACTTTAAAAAATAGGGTTGTTTAAAACTGGGCGTGTCTAGATGAACTTGGAGCGAATGCTGGGTTATGCGGCAAGCTAAAGCGTAGCGGATAAAAAAATAGCGACGAGCGATAAACGCTGGCCGCTATTTTTGTGATTAGGTATTTAAAAAACGCCTAGAAAGGGTGAAACCTTATTTAGGGATAGCCAGAATCTGACAACCATTAATCCCTGCATTTTGCAGCGTGTGACGCTTACGTTCGGCATCACGCTTACGTTCATAAGGACCTAAAGCGACTTTGTACCACACGCCAGTCGTACCTTCGACTTGTCTTACTTGCGCTTCTAAACCTTGGAAAGCGATGACAGCTTTCATCTCATTCGCCTGTGATTCTTGGCGGAAAGAAGCACATTGCAATTGATATTGCATTGGCGCTCGTGTTGCAACCACATCGGGAATATCGACCTCAACATGCTTGTTTTCAAGCTCATTGAGATAGGTCCATTCTTCCTTTGGTTGAGGCGGCAGAGCGTTAGGGTCCTTCTTCGGCGGCGCAACAGGCTCTGCTGCTTCCTCTTTCTCCACAGGAATAACGACGGCTTTACGCTCGGGTTCTTTCACTTTAGGAGTGAGCACCACATTTTCTTGCGGCTTCACTCGAGTTTCAGTTTTCTTGGCCGGAGTTGGCTGCGGCTTTTCTTCTTGTGGCGCATTATCTTTAATGCTCCATAGAAAATAGACGAAACAACCCACAGCGAGTATGACAAAGCCTATCAGCGTCAGCGGCAGCTTCTTACGCGGCGCTGATTTAGATTGTGAAGGCTTTGCTCGGGTTGGGCGAGTCGCGCGGACTGGGCGCGGTTTAGCGCCCGACTGCGGCCTTCTATTGGCATAATCGCGATTACTCATGGCTTACATCCGCTCTAAGGTTTCGATACCGAGTAGATTTAGGCCTTTTTGTAACGTACGAGCCGTCAGTTGTGCGAGTAATAAACGGCTGTTCTTTTGTGCGTCGTTATCGGCAGCAAGCACGGGGCACGCTTCGTAGAAACTTGAGAAAGCACCCGCTAATTCATACAGGTAAGCACACAGTACGTGCGGTTGGCCTTTATCGACAACGCGACTGAGGATCTCACCGAACTGCGCTAACTTGTTACCGAGGTCTTTCTCTTTTTCATGCTCAAGCACGATTTTCGCTTGGCTGAGATCCAGATCGGTTACACGCTTGAAGATGCCTGCAACACGGGTGTATGCGTACAGCAGGTAAGGTGCGGTATTGCCTTCGAAGCTGAGCATTTGTTCGAAGCTGAATATGTAATCGCTGGTACGGTTTTTCGACAAGTCAGCATATTTAACGGCACTGATCCCAACGACGCGAGCGATTTCAGCCAGCGTGTTCTCATCCATATCTGGATTTTTGCTGCGAACGAGTTCAAGTGCGCGCACGTTGGCTTCTTCTAACAGGTCGACTAACTTAACGACACCGCCGCTACGGGTTTTGAATGGACGGCCATCTTCGCCGTTCATCGTGCCAAAACCTAAGTGCTCCAATGACATATCTTCACGAACAAATTTAGCCAGCTTGGCTAGGCTGAAGACTTGTTGGAAATGCAGCGCCTGACGTAGGTCAACAAAATACAGTACGCGATCGGCTTTTAATACGTTCGAACGGTAGCGCATTGCCGCAAGATCTGAGGTGGCATACAAGTAGCCGCCATCAGCTTTTTGGATGATCACTGGCAGTGGCTCACCTTCTTTATTGCGGAAGGCTTCTTGGAACACAACTTTGGCGCCGTTGCTTTCGGTTAATAGACCTTGGGCATCTAAATCTTTAACTACTTGTTCTAGATCTGCGTTATAGGCACTTTCACCGTGCACGTCGGCGCGGGTCAGGCTCACACCTAAACGGGCGTAGACTTCATGGCAGTGGCTCAACGAAATGTCGTTAAATTCGCGCCACAGTTTGTTGCAGTATTCGTCGCCAGATTGTAACTCAACCACTAATTGACGAGCGCGGGTCGCAAACTCGGCCGATTCATCGAAGCGCAGTTTGGCTGCGCGATAAAAGTTTTCTAAATCAGACAGTTCAAGTTGCGCTTTCTCACCGTTTTTGGCGCGTAGCTCTTCCATATAGGCCAGCAACATACCAAATTGTGTACCCCAGTCGCCCACATGGTTTTGACGAATGACTTTGTGGCCTAAAAATTCCAGCGCACGCACCACACTGTCACCAATGATGGTTGAACGTAGGTGACCTACGTGCATTTCTTTGGCGAGGTTTGGTGAAGAGTAATCAACAACAACGGTTTGCGGTGTCGGTAACTTGATACCTAAATGCTCATCGTTGACGGCATTTTGCAGTTGATCAGCTAAGGCGCTGTCGTTGATAAAAAAGTTGATAAAGCCAGGACCTGCGATCTCAACCTTAGCCACATAAGCCGAAGCTGGTAAGGTGTCGATGATCAGTTGGGCTAATTCGCGTGGATTCTTGCCCGCGACCTTAGTCAGCATCATGGCTAAGTTGGTTGCCAAGTCGCCATGACTCTTATCCTTGGTTCGATCTACCTGAATGCGCGCTTCAAAGTCAGCAGGCACAATACCTTGTTGTTTAAAGGATTCTAGAGTTTGTTCAAGTAATGATTGGATATGTGATTTCATGGGTTCTAATCGGCACTAACTTTAAGAGTGAATACAGGGAATAACCGCATATTTTAGCCGTTTGTGGTTAACAATTGCTATCTTCCCGATGATTTTTTATCAAATGGCACTTAAATACTTATCAAATACACGACTCAGAGGAGATCCTGCGGATCTCTGTCTAAGCTCCATCGGCACCGCTTGGCTTCGATAAGCTGCTCTACAAGCGGATGAATACGTTCAAACTCTTGCTGCAGACGGTTGCGGTTTTTAGCTTGGAATAGCAGTTGGCGACGGAACTTGCCGGCTTTTTTATCTAAGGGCGCAGGCATAGGACCAATCACCTCAAATTCTTTATCTTGCGGCAAGAGCGCGGCGAAGGCGTTGAGAAAGTTATCGGCATCACTGGCTAAATGGGCTTCGGCGCGCACCAACACCATGTGCCATGCTGGCGGTAGCAGTGCTTGTTGACGCTCTTTTAACTGGCTGCGGGCAAACTCGCCATAACCGCGGTGCAGCAAATCCCGCAAAATAGGATTGTCGCTCTGGTGAGTTTGCAATAATACCGTGCCGGGTTTGCTGGCGCGCCCAGCACGACCGGCGACTTGGGTATAGAGTTGCCCAAAACGCTCGGGCGCGCGGAAGTCGGCGCTGAATAAGGCGCCATCGACATCGAGTAGCCCAACAAGCGTCACATCAGGAAAGTGATGACCTTTGGCCAGCATTTGCGTGCCGACAAGGATTTTATATTCGCCCTTATGAATTGCGTTTAAGTGGGTTTCTAATGAGCCTTTTAGGCGAGTGGTATCGCGGTCTATACGCACCACTGGATGTTTCGGAAACTCCTGTTGCAGCGCTTCGGCGAGCTGTTCTGTGCCTATGCCTTGGCCCATCAACATAGTGCTACCGCATTTGTGGCATTGCTTAGGGATGGCATATTGATTGCCACAATGGTGGCAGCAAATTTCACCAAGGGATTGATGCACTGTGAAAAACGCGTCGCAGCGGTCGCACTCGTGTAAGTGCCCACACTCGTGGCAAAGCAGGGCGGGTGCGAAGCCGCGGCGATTGAGAAACAGTAATACTTGGTTGCCTGCGTCTAAATGCAGGCGTATTTCGTTCAGCAGCGGTACCGACATGCCTGCTTTTAACGGCATATTTTTAATGTCGATAATCCCTTGGCGCACTTTTTTAGCCGAGCCAGCGCGCTCACCCAATTGCAAATGATGGTAACGGCCACTTAAGGCATTTTGTAGACTTTCGAGTGAGGGGGTTGCCGTGCCTAATATCACCGGAATTGATTCTAAATGGCCACGCATGACTGCCAAGTCGCGGGCGTGATAACCGACGCCTTCCTGTTGTTTGAAGCTACTGTCGTGTTCTTCATCAAGTATGATTATGCCGGGATAGGCCATAGGCGTGAACAAGGCCGAGCGGGTGCCGATAATGATGGCGGCCTGACCACAGCGGGCTTGGCGCCAAGCTTCGAGTCTTTGATTGTCGGTTAACCCTGAGTGCAATATGGCGACATTGACTTTAAAACGGCGCTTAAAGCGATTGATAGTCTGGGGCGTCAAGCCGATTTCAGGCACTAAAATTAACGCTTGCTTGCCTTGCTTAAGAATTTCTTCCAGCACCGCCAAATAGACTTCTGTTTTACCCGAACCGGTAATGCCTTCTAATAAAGTACAGTGATACCCTTGTTGCAGATTTAAAGTGGCAACGGCGACGGCTTGTTCTTTATTGAGTTTATGTGGCGTTTCGTCCATTTCGAGTGTGGTGCGCCAGTCGAGGTTAAGCTCGGCGATTTTTTCGTGGCGTGCCACCCAGCCTTTATCTTCTAGGGCTTTCAGTGCCGCTTTACTGATATCTAAGCTGATCACTTCTTCTTGGGTTAAACTGGCGGGTTTGAGTAACTCGAGTAATTTTTTCTGTGCGGGTGCTCGCTTAACCGCTTCTGGCGCAATATTTTGGCCTATCTCAGTTAATTGCCAGAATTGGATCTTTTGCGGCGCGGCATCGAGCCCTTTGCGAAGGGCCACTGGTAAGGCTTGGGTTAGCATCTGCCCTTGGCTGCAAAAATAGTATCTCGCGGCCCAAAGGGTTAATTTATAAAGTGATTCAGGCAACAAAGGTTTATCGTCGATAAACTCAAGCACAGACTTAATCTGCTTAGGCGCTAAGCTGCACGTATCTGTGATACCTGTGACTAATCCGATTAATTGTTGACGACCGAAGGGGACTTTAACGCGCACGCCTATCTGCGGTGTACTAGGATAAGTTTCGGGTACGCGGTAGCTAAAGGTTTGCCGCATAGGCACAGGTAACGCAACTTCGACAAACAATGACATATGCAGGCAAGTCTTAGGCAAGAATGTGGTTTAGTGTACTCAGCGCGGCTGGCTAGGGCTAGCCCTAATGATGGTTTACCAAGGATAGTTGAGAGTAAATAAATGGCTAATATAGTGAAATCATTAGGTCTACTCGCGTTAGTGTGTAGCGCACCGAGCATGGCACAAGTCTCCCATGTGAGCGTTAACAGCCGCATGTTTGAGTTAGGTGGTTATCCAAAACTCAGGGTGAATGTGATTGCGGACAATCAAGACATGTCGCGCTTAGAGTTTGTGGTGCAGCAAGCTGGCGGCGAAGAAAAGTTAATGGTTGAGGAGCTTAATCGCTTTTTAGTTTTGCTCACAGGTGTTGAAGATGTAAAGGATGACAAAGCTAAACTCTTAGTGAGGGAGTATCGACTCGACCGATGGTACGAGGTCAAAAGTATCAATCTATTTGGCGAGGCTAAGCCAACATCGGCTGCGCTATCTATGAGCGCGGCATCGGGCAGTAAAAATACGACGACAGCGCTGGTGCAAAAGCGTGCGGATAAAGTGAATGTTCAGCCTGTAAAAGTGGCCGCAGAATCCACATCAGCGGTGGGTGCTAAGACCGCGACGGTTATTACGGCTGCAAATATTCATATAGATACTCATGTAAATACTCATGTAAATACTAAGCCCACAGTGCCAGCGGCTGAAGTTGTGACTGGCTTTAAATTTCCTGAAGCAGCGGATGAGCAAAATACCCAGGTTGCCGAGGTAAAGGCTGCCGCCAAAAACTCTGAACCTGTTGCCGTTAAAGCAACGTCTGCTGAAACTATGATGCCTGAGCCTGTTATGTCTGAAGTCGTAGTCACTGAAGCAGTTAAGACAACAAATAGCGAACTCAAAGTGAATGCCGCTGAAACGTCCCCAACCGCTTCGCAGACACCTGAACATTGTCAGTTAACTTATCTTGCAGGTGAGACCTTGTGGCGAATCGCCAATCGCTATGCCAACGATTGGGACGTGAGTGTCTATGGCGCTATGCTGGCGATCTATGAGGCGAATCCTGCGGCGTTCTCAAAAAATAAAATCAACGCACTCAAGAGTAATGCGGCTCTGTCCTGTCCTTCGAAAATGATTTTGGCACAGCATGCTAACGCCAAAGAGGCTCAGGCGATGTTTGAAGCTAAAGAGGCGGGAGAATGAAGCGGCGAACTAAAGTCAAAATAGACGCAGATTAACCGCCAAACGCTCAGATAATCTACTTGTATCCCTTGTGGGTATGCTGTACCATTCTGCGCCCTAAACATATTGTTATTAACATGCATGTGGTGTCCGACTACGGGTTGGAAGAGCGACATGGCCTTACACTTTTGAGGTAACCCCAATGAAACCAGGTATCCACCCAACATACGCTATCATCACTGCAAACTGTACTTGTGGTAACGTTATCAAAGTAAACTCTACTGCTGGTAAAGATCTGCATTTAGACGTATGTGGTGCTTGTCACCCATTCTACACTGGTACACAAAAAGTTGTTGATACTGGCGGTCGTATCGACAAATTCAACAAGCGCTTCGCAGTGCTTGCAAAGAAATAATTGCGATTGCAATGTTTCTAGAAAAGGCGCCTATGGCGCCTTTTTGCTTTCTGTCATTTGCTGAACTGCTTTATTTACGCCTATCTTAATACTTATGTTAAATCCCCCATCTGGTACGACTTCACTCAATTAATCGTCAACTTACTGAGTATTGCGAGTTCAAGTATGTAATTCGACTTATTTATAGCAATTATCTATAAGATAAATATGCTAGCCGTTATATATTGTAATTTAACCAACATTTTTGAGATTAACTCGCTACAACTAGCGCTATAACTACAAAATATATGTTTGTTTCCTACAAAATATATTAAGAAATGCAGCTTTATTATAGGAGATAAGTTTATAAAACTAAGCTTAGAGGTGATATTTGCAGGCTAAAGTGAAATTTCTGAATCTCTTATTTAAAAATCCCCCTTATTGGCGTATCTTACCCCGACCAGCCAGACTATTAACATCACCCTTTGGTGAGACTAGATGTGTGTTGGTAGGCCTTACTCTCATAAATTATAAATGTCGCATTTCAGGATTTTAAAATGTCAGATATTCGTCAACAAGCACTCGATTATCATGAATTTCCAATACCAGGCAAAACCGCAGTTTGCCTTACCAAACCTGCCGAAACGAGTCACGATCTCGCTCTAGCTTATAGCCCTGGAGTGGCTGAGCCTGTGCGTGAAATCGCGGCTAATCCTGACAATGCGTATCGTTATACCAATAAAGGTAATACGGTTGCCGTGATTACCAATGGTACGGCGATCTTAGGTTTAGGCAATTTAGGCCCCTTGGCTTCTAAACCTGTGATGGAAGGCAAAGCATTATTATTCAAGCATTTTGCAAATATCGATTCGACAGATATTGAGATCACCCACAATACGCCTGAAGAATTTATCAATACAGTTGCTGCGATTGCTGACACTTTTGGTGGTATCAATCTTGAAGATATTAAAGCGCCAGAATGCTTTGTTATCGAACGTGAATTGATTGCCCGTTGTAAAGTGCCAGTATTCCATGACGATCAACACGGCACCGCAATTGTGACCGCGGCGGGTATGATTAACGCGCTGGAAATTCAAGGCAAGTTGATCAGCGACGCAACGTTTGTGTGTATGGGCGCAGGTGCGGCAGCCATTGCTTGTATGACTATGCTGGTCAAGTGTGGTGCGAATCGCGCTAACATTTATATGTTAGACACTAAAGGTGTGATTCATTCTGGCCGTACGGATCTTAATGAATATAAAGCGCTATTTGCGAATGATACAGACAAACGCACGCTTCTTGATGTTATTAAAGGCGCAGACGTGTTTTTAGGTCTATCTGGTCCTGACGTGATAGGTGCAGAAGAAGTTGCGTTGATGGCCGATAAGCCAGTAATTTTTGCCTGTTCTAACCCAGATCCTGAAATCAAACCGGCACTGGCTCACGCAACGCGCAGCGATTTGATCATGGGTACCGGTCGCAGCGATTATCCAAACCAAGTGAATAACGTATTGTGTTTCCCGTTTATTTTCCGTGGCGCCTTGGATGTACGTGCGTCATGCATTAACGATGAGATGAAAATCGCCGCGGTTCATGCCATTGCTGCACTGGCAAAAGAGCCTGTGCCTGCGAGTGTGTTGAAGGCTTATCCTAATGTGAGTTCACTGAGTTTTGGCCCTGAATACGTGCTGCCAAAACCGATGGACCCACGTTTATTGTCTAATGTTGCCCGTGCGGTTGCTCAGGCGGCTATCGACTCTGGTGTTGCTGCGATTCCTACTTTACCTCAATACGCCGACTAGGCTAAAAGTGGTAAAAACATCGAAAAGAGGCTAATTAGCCTCTTTTTTGTTTTTAAGTGGCAGACAATTTTTAGATTGCCTTTGATCAATTGCTGTTGGGCGCTGAGCTGATTTTCGGCGCTCTGTAGATCAGTGAGGATCTTATTGATCCTGTTGTAATAACTCGATCCCGCCTCGGTGAGTTTTAGGGCTCTGGTGGTGCGAAATAACAGTTGTGTGCCGGTATCAGCTTCGAGTTCGGCTATCTTACGACTGACGGTTGCCTTAGTGATCCCAAGGGCTTTGGCGGCGCCCGTAAAGCTGCCTTGCTCGACCACTTGAGCGAAAATTTGCACGCGATTGAGATCCATCATTGTTACACCTGTGAAACAGTGGGTTGATTTTTTACTGACTAATAAACTTAGTGAGACAGTAGTACACTAGATATCACTAATCAAGGAGTCATTCATGTCCAAAAGTAAACTCATTATCGCCGTTCCACTGTTACTCGCTGCGGTTGCGGGAGGCGGTTATTACTGGTGGACACAGGTACGTTTTATCGAAACCACTGATAACGCTTATGTTGAGGCCGATATTTCCCATATCAGCGTTAAAGTACCCGGCTACGTCGTGTTAAGCGATGTGACCGATAACCAGCATGTGCAAAAGGGTGAGCTATTAGCTCAGCTCGAAGATAACCAATTTAGCGCCAAAGTGAGCCAAGCCGAAGCCTCACTGGCAAGTTCGAAGGCGGATTTGCAAACCTTAGCCGCTAAGGTTGAGTTACAACGGGCGTTAATCACCCAAGCCAGTGCCGGTGTCGTGGCGGCTGAGTCAGATAAAATACGTGCACAGCAACAATTGAGTCGCTCGAAAAAGCTTAAAGTCAGTAATTACAGCTCCCAAGATGATGTCGATCAACTGCAAGCGGGATTCGATTCTGCCGCCGCCCGCCTCGATGAAGCCAAAGCCGTGTTAGTGGCAAAGCAACGTGAGTTAGCTGTGTTTAATGCCCAATTAGATCAGGCGGGTTCAGTAGTAGAGCAGGCCAATGCGACCTTAGAATTGGCGAAAATTCAGTTAAATGATACCCGTGTGACCGCACCTTTTTCTGGGGTGATTGGTAAACGTGGCGCTATGGTGGGGCAGTATGTGCAACCCGGCCAAGCACTCTACAGTTTGGTTCCGGATGGGGCAGTGTGGATCACGGCGAACTTTAAAGAGACCCAGATCCAACATATGCAACCAGGACAGTCGGTGCAGGTCAGTCTCGATGCGTTTCCCGACAAAACCTTTATAGGTGTTATCGATAGTCTGTCACCGGCGTCCGGAGCCAAATTCAGTTTACTTCCTGCGGAAAACGCTACAGGTAACTTTACAAAAATCGTGCAACGTATTCCCGTGCGTATTCGCTTAGATTTGTCTGAGGAAGAAGCACACATGCTACCGGGCTTAAGTGCGGTCGTGAAAGTGGATACGGCGTCGGGTCCTGTAACATCGGCAATCGCTGCAAATACAGGTCGTTAGTATGAGCGCAACTGGCTCTATCACTGCGTCTGCCGATATGGAGGCGCAGGGCATCAGTGTCCCTAACAAGCCTACTGATTATGAGCGTGGCAGTCGCCGCTCATGGATCGCGGTATTTGGTGGGTTGATCGGCGCCTTTATGGCGATCCTCGATATCCAAATCACCAATGCATCGATGAAGGAGATTCAAGGCAGTCTTGGGGCTACGCTCGAAGAAGGCAGTTGGATTTCGACCGCGTATCTGGTGGCTGAGATGATCGCTATTCCACTCTCTGGTTGGCTCAGCACGGGATTGTCGGTCAGGCGTTATCTGTTATGGACTACAGCAGCCTTTATCTTTGCTTCTGTGCTTTGCTCAATCGCGTGGAATTTAGAGGCCATGATCGCCTTTCGGGCGCTACAGGGCTTCTTTGGCGGCGCGCTGATCCCGCTGGCCTTTAGGCTTATTCTTGAGTTTTTACCTGATAACAAACGTGCCGTCGGCATGGCGTTATTTGGCGTGACGGCGACTTTTGCGCCTTCAATCGGCCCGACCTTAGGCGGTTGGTTGACCGAGCAATTTAGCTGGCATTATCTGTTTTATATCAATGTGCCACCAGGCTTGTTGGTCATGGCCATGTTGGCCTACGGTTTAGAGAAGCAGTCGGTCGTTTGGGATAAACTAAAGAATGTCGATTTGGCGGGCATAGTCACTATGGCGCTGGGGATGGGTTGCCTTGAAGTGGTGCTCGAAGAAGGTAACCGCAAGGACTGGTTTGGCTCGGAACTCATTCGCAATCTGGCCATTATTGCCGTAGTCAATCTGGTGTTGTTTGTTTGGCTCCAGTTAAGGCGTAAAGAACCGTTAGTGAATTTACGCCTGCTTGGTAAGCGTGATTTTGTGCTCTCTACCGTGGCGTATTTTTTACTGGGGATGGCACTATTCGGCGCTATTTATTTGATCCCGCTTTATCTATCACAAGTCCATGATTACACACCGTTAGAAATTGGTGGTGTGATTATGTGGATGGGATTTCCGCAGCTATTAGTCTTGCCTTTAGTACCAAAATTAATGGAGCGCTTCGATAGTCGTTATCTCGCTGCCTTTGGTTTTTTAATGTTCGCCATTAGCTATTACATGAATAGCCAGATGACCGCAGATTATGCCGGACCGCAGATGATCGCCTCGCAAGTGGTGCGTGCCTTAGGTCAGCCGTTTATTTTGGTGCCTATTGGTATGCTTGCGACCATGCATTTAAAACCCCATGAAAATGCTTCGGCATCGACGGTATTAAACGTGATGCGTAACTTAGGCGGCGCCTTTGGTATTGCACTGGTTGCGACCCTGACTGACACTTTGTCGCGCGGGCATTTGGCCCATATTAAGGAATCCTTACCCGCAGTGAGCACGCAGGCACAGGATTATTTAGCCCAAAGCGCAAGTGTGTTGCAGGCGGGTGGTTCAGATCCCTATACCGCGGCCGCGCAGGCGAAAGCTTTGCTGGGCAAAACCATGAGTCAGCAAGCCTATATTCAGGCCTATAACGATGTGTTTTACATCATGGGCGCTCTGCTACTTATCGCAGTGTTCGCCGTGCTGCTGATCCGTAAACCGGCTGGGCCTGTGGCCCACGATGCCATGGTTGAGTAATAACGTTTTTCGTTATCCTGTTGTCGCCATAGATTTCCCCAGATCTATTGGTTTACGCAACAGCTTTGCGCCTTAGTCCTCACGGATTAAGGCGCTTTTTTATGGTCTTTATGCTGTGGTAGACTCAAAGCTCTTTTTCGATGATTTACAGAGGGATAATCGTTTGCAGTGGCAAAATCTTACATTTAATCAATTAAATGCCAATACCCTATATGACATATTGAAGTTAAGAGTCGATGTGTTTGTGGTCGAGCAGGCCTGCGCTTATCCTGAGCTTGATGAGAAGGATAGACACCCAGAAACCCTGCATTTAATGGGCTTATCGCCAGATGGGGAACTGCTTGCCTACGCGCGTATTTTGCCGCCGGGCTTAAGTTATCCAGAGGCGAGTATTGGCCGCGTGGTGGTATCGCCAGCGGGACGAGGCAAAGGGCTAGCCATGCCTTTAATGCAGCACGCCATCGAATCGGCATTGACGACTTGGCCCGATGCGGGGATCCAAATTGGCGCTCAAGATTACCTTAAAGCTTTCTATCAAAAGCTCGGTTTTGTCGCCTGCTCTGAGATGTATTTAGAAGATGGAATTCCCCATTTAGATATGCGCTATCAGCCAGCGTAAGCGGCTATCAATATAAGCAATGCGTGTAAGCATCCAAATTAAGCCAATTAAGGAACCGAAATGACGACTGCAACGGACTATAAAATCAATCAACAACAAATTGCCTGCGTGGCGAGTTTTCTGGCTAAAGAGGGCAAAACCGAAGCGCTAATCGCTGCGCTCGCGAGCCTTATTCCTGATACGCGCCGTGAAGCGGGTTGTATTCGTTACGAACTCAATGTGAGCCGTGATGAACCACGTCGCGTGACGTTTGTAGAGAAGTTTGTCGATATTGCCGCCTTCGATGAGCATTGCGCTAAAGATGCGATTCAACATTATTTCCACCAAGTGATGCCCGAATTGGTTGAGTCATTTCATGTGGAAACTTATCACCAAATCATTGTTTAACCGTGAGACCAATTATTAGGAGCTTGCAGTGTTGATTAACTATATCGAGCCAGTATTTAGACCGCCATCTGAATGGAAGTCATTGATACTGCAAGTGACTAATGGTTGCAGTTGGAACCAGTGCAGCTTTTGCGACATGTATACCCAACCGCAAAAAGCCTTTAGGGCACAAAAGCTCGACAAGGTTGAGCAGGATATTTTGGCCGTTGCTCAGTCTGGCGTCCCCGTTTCTCGGGTATTTTTGGCCGATGGCGATGCCATGAGTTTGCCCTTTGCGCGCCTCGAAGCGATTTGTGAGCTGATCAACCGCCACTTGCCGCAGGTGACTCGCATCAGCAGTTATTGTTTGCCGCGCAATCTGAATAATAAAACCCCAGAGCAACTCGCACGTCTGCGCGAACTCGGGCTGTCTTTACTCTATGTGGGTTGCGAAAGTGGCGATGACGAAGTGCTCGCCAAAATCCAAAAGGGCGAAACCTTCGAATCATCCTTAGCGGCACTGCTTAAAATCCGCGCGGCGGGGATGAAGTCATCTGTGATGATCCTTAATGGTTTAGGCGGTGTCGCGCTATCCCATCAACATGCGGTTAATTCGGCCAAGTTAATGAATGCCGCCCAGCCCGATTATTTATCCACATTGGTAGTCACTTTACCGCTAGGCACGGAGCGAATGGACGCGGTATTTGGCGGGCAATTTCAGTTGCCGGATCAAATGGGCTTGTTCCAAGAAATGCACACCTTATTGGATCATTTGGAATTAGAGCAAACGATATTTAGATCCGATCATGCCTCTAATTACCTTGTGCTAAAAGGAGTATTAGGTAAGGACAAGGCCAAATTGCTGGCACAGGTCGAGCAGGCAATTAACGCGCCGCGCAGCATTCCCTTAAGGCAGGAATGGCAGCGCGGTTTGTAATTGATCACCGAGTAAAAAGCCCCAGAAAGATTCCGGGGCTTTTTGATTGGAAACAGATCAGCAGTGCTTAGAAATTATAACGCACGCTGACTTTGTAGCTGCGTGGCTCGCCTGGCATAGTCCACATCGATGAATAAGAGCTTTGATAGTAAACTTCGTCGAACAGGTTAGTGATATTAAATTGCAGGCTAAGATCCTGATTTAACGCGTAGGTGCTAAATAGATTCACTAAGGTATATGCTGGCAGTATGTAGTTTGGATCAATGGTTTCACCTAAGCGATCGCCCACATAAAGCAATGTCGCTCCCGCGGAGGCATCGGAACCAAACAATGAAGTATCATGTTTTAGCGTGAGATGACCATTGTGTTTTGGAATGTTGATTAAACGACTGCCTTCGGGAATGCTCACGCCCCAATCTGCGTTGAGAATATCGTTAGCCGTCTTGGCATCGGTATAAGCGTAGGATAGCAACAGCTGAGTATTGGCTGTTAGGTAGGCAGCCAAATCCAGCTCAATCCCTTGGCTATCGGCTTTACCTAGTGCCGCTGAAAAACCTGAATTCACAGGGTCTGCAGTTAGCACATTACTCTTTTCGGCGCGGAAGAGGGCGATAGAGCCTGTCAGATTTTCTAACTCAAACTTAGTACCTAGCTCATAGGATTTACTCTCTTCGGGTTCGAATGCGACACCGCGATAATCAGAACCTGTGTTAGGGCGAAAACCTTCAGAGTAACTGCCATAGAGGCTTAACCAAGGTTGCCATTCGTAAACGATACCGGCTCTTGGACTAAAGACATTTTGGGTTTGATTGGATTCTGTCTGGTTTTTATGGTTTTCAATGCTTTGCTCGAAACTGTCAAAGCGGCCACCTAAGGTGAGCTTCCATTTTTCGCTGAGATCGAGTTGGTCTTGCAAATAGATCCCGTAGTTATCCTGAGTCTCTACTTGGTTGTAGAGCAGGGCGCCTTCGGGCGCAATTTGTCCATAGACTGGATTGTAAACATTGATGCTGTAAGTGGTATCGCCAGCGGCTGGGCGGAAGCGCTCCCAATATTTGTCGAAATGGAAGTGATAACCGTCTGCACCAATGAGAAGGTGGTGACTAATATCGCCGGTCTCGACTTTGCAGCTTAGCTCAACGCGGCCCGATAAGTCAGTTGAGGTGAAGTTACGGTAGTTATGTTGACGGCTTAGGGTTTCACCGTCGATGTTGAGCATTTGACGACTTTTTACCAACTCTGGATCGCTTGAGTAGCCTTCAAGTCCTGTGTCGCGGTAGCTAATACCCGATAACAAACTCCAATCACCAAAGTCATGTTCTAAGGTAAATTGGTGGGCTAACAAATCTATTTGGGTCGCACCATCGCTGGCCTCACCTAGATATCTATTAATGGGTAAGGCTTTAATGTCGCCGTCGATAGCCACAATTCCGCGGTCGAAGGGGACTTTTTGGTTTGCATATTCCAGTTCATAGCTTAGACGCGTGGTATCGCTGGCTACCCAAAGCAAAGAAGGGGTTAAAACACGTTTTTCCGAATTAACGGGATTGCGGAAACTACCCTTGTCTTCAATCGCACCGTTAACCCTAAAGGCTAAATCGTCGGTAATGGCGTTAGTATAATCCCCCTCAAGACGGTAATTATCCCAGCGACCGGCACTGGCTTGCAGATAGCCTTCTTGGGAAAATTTAGGTTTTTTGGTGATGATGTTAATGGTGCCACCGGGTTCTGCGCGGCCATAAAGAGCAGAACCTGGGCCTTTCATGATCTCGATACTTTCTACGTTCGCAGTATCACGAGTACCACCAAAACCACGTCCCGCATCATAACCATTAACTAGATAACCTGAGGGGACGTTTTCATCGCCCACAAAGCCGCGCACGGCGAAACTGTCCCACATACCACCAAAATTATTTTGGCGATTGACTGAGCTTGATAAATCCAACGCATCCATCAGCGTTGATATACCCGCATCGCTAATTTGCTCCATCGACAGGCTTTCTACCGCCTGCGGCTGAGCTTTCAGTGGCACATCCCCCCGAAATGGTTGGCGAATACCTTTGACTTCGAGGTGTTCGATATTAGGCGTGGATTCTTCGGCATAAACTGTTTGAGTAAGCACACTTAAGATGGCGATTTGAATAAGGGATACACGAAAAATGCCTTTAGTAGACATATGGATTGGCTCCGGAGTTTGGCAATTATCTAATGTTTTTATGATTACAGAGCTTTGGTTTGATGATGTGGTAGAGGAGAGAAAACAACATATTGCACCATAACTTTTAGCTTAGTACGGATTTTAATGGCAACCATTATCATTTGCAATTAATGGTTTTCATATCGATTGTGCTGATGTGATCTGGTTCAAAAAACATCTTCTTAAATTTAAATGGGTTATATACAGAGTTTATTTTGATGATAGCGACTAGATATATGTGTTTTTTCATATATACTTTTATTCATATGTTTATTTGATTTGTATAGGGGCTATTTCATGCAACCCGTCGCCTTTTTTAAGGCCCTTGCCGATGAGACTCGGCTGAAATGTGTACTGCTCATCCAGCGAGAAGGGGAGTTGTGCGTGTGTGAATTAATGGCTGCGCTGTCGGAGATCCAACCTAAGATCTCTCGGCATTTAGCGCAGTTAAAAAAAGCAGGGCTCTTAGTCGATAGGCGTCAGGGGCAATGGGTTTTTTATCAAATCAATCCTGAGTTGAGTCCTTGGTGTCAGCAAGTACTAGCGCAAAGTTGTGAGGCCAACAGTCCGTTTTTAGCCGCGAATATGAACAACCTGTGCAACATGGGTGCTCGTCCCGAACGCGCTAAAGCCTGTTGTTAAATTGAAAAGAATGCATTTTGTGAGTCGAGGTCGTTATGGGGTTCTTTGAACGCTATTTAAGTGTCTGGGTTGGCTTAAGTATTCTTGTTGGGGTAGTGCTTGGAAACTTAGCTCCGGGTGTGTTTGCCGCTGTGGCCGCCATCGAATTTGCCCATGTTAACTTAGTCATCGCCTTGTTTATCTGGGTAATGATTTATCCCATGATGGTGCAGATTGATTTTTCTGCGGTGAAAGATGTCGGTAAAGCGCCGAAAGGATTGATATTAACGCTTTTCATTAACTGGTTAGTCAAACCTTTTACTATGGCATTGTTAGGCTGGTTATTTTTCAAGTTGCTATTTGCCGACTGGGTTGATCCACAAACTGCCAGTGAATATATCGCGGGAATGATATTGCTCGGTGTGGCGCCTTGTACCGCCATGGTGTTTGTGTGGAGTCAACTGACGAAGGGCGATCCTAACTACACCTTAGTGCAAGTCTCTGTAAACGATATCATTATGGTGTTTTTATTTGCGCCACTATCAGCATTATTACTCGGTGTGAGCGATATTCAAGTGCCATGGGAAACCCTGTTACTTTCCGTGGTTCTCTATGTGTTACTGCCTTTGATTGCCGGTGTCGCGACTCGAAAACGCCTTGAAGCTCGCCATGATGTGAGTGCTGTGCCGCAGTTGCTGACAAAGCTTAAACCTTGGTCTGTGATCGGTTTATTAGCCACTGTCGTGTTGTTGTTTAGTTTTCAGGCTGAAACCATTATCTCCCAGCCACAGAACATACTTTTCATCGCGATTCCTTTGATTATTCAGAGTTATGGCATCTTTATTTTAACCTATTGGTTAGCCTTAAAACTAAAACTGACCCATGCGATTGCCGCACCTGCGAGCATGATAGGTTCTTCAAACTTTTTTGAGTTGGCGGTGGCAGTGGCCATTTCATTATTTGGTCTGCACTCGGGAGCAGCTCTCGCGACTGTGGTTGGAGTATTAGTTGAGGTGCCTGTGATGTTGTCGCTGGTGTATTTTGCGAATCGCACGCGGCACTGGTTTTAATCTAAGTCATCGCATGATGTAAGTTAATAACGCTTTAGGGATCAATATGTTCCAAATATTTACTGATTTGGCAACTTGGCTAGTGTACGGCGTGTTTGGCTTAGAGGCGGGTTCGGCCTTGGGCGGCGCTGTGCATTTTTTTGTTGAAGATGTCAGTAAAATTTTTGTATTGCTGGTGGTGATGATTTATCTCATCGCCTTGCTGCGTGCGTCCTTAGATGTTCAGCGAGTCCGCGATTATTTAGCGGGTAAGAATAAGAGCGTGGGTTATCTGCTGGGATCGATTTTTGGTGCCATCACGCCTTTTTGTTCTTGCTCGAGTATCCCTGTCTTTTTAGGTTTTACCTCGGCCGGGATCCCCCTTGGGATCACTATGGCCTTTTTGATCACTTCTCCTTTGATCAACGAGGTCGCCGTGCTGCTGCTCATCAGTTTACTCGGCTGGAAATTTACCTTGCTATATGTGGTTGTGGGCATGACAGTGGGTGTGCTCGGCGGATTATTGTTAGATGCGATGAAGGCCGAACGTTGGTTGCAATCCTTCGCCGCCGAAGCCCTCGTCCGTGGGCGCCAAATGGCGGTATCTGATACCGTTTCTACCGCTGCGCGGGTCTTATCTTTTTCTGAACGGCATCAATTTGCCAAAGCTGAGGCGGTTGAGATTTTTGGCCGAGTCTGGAAGTGGGTCATTATCGGCGTGGGTCTTGGCGCTGCCTTGCACGGTTTTGTGCCTGAGGGTTGGGTTGAAACCCATTTAGGCCAAGGTCAATGGTGGTCTGTGCCTGCGGCAGTGTTAGTCGGTATTCCTCTGTATTCGAACGCGACGGGCATCATTCCTGTGATGGAAAGTTTGCTGGCGAACGGTCTACCAATTGGTACTACGCTAGCGTTTTGCATGAGCACAGTGGCTGCCAGTTTCCCCGAATTTATTTTACTCAAACAAGTGATGCAGTGGCGCCTGTTGGCGCTGCTGTTGGTTGTGCTATTGACGGCATTTACGTTAGTAGGTTGGATTTTTAATTTTGCAGCACCGTATCTTTAAGGAAATAACATGAAACAAGTCAAAGTATTAGGTAGTGGTTGCGCTAAATGTAGTAAAACCGCCGAGATGATTGCGGACATATCAGAAGAAATGGGCGTGGATGCGATTGTGAAAAAGGACACAGATCCGCAAACCCTGTTGAAATTTAACGTAATGAAAACCCCCGCAGTCGTGATCGATGGTGAGTTAATCCACAGCGGCTCAGTACCGACCCGAGATGAAATTGAAGGATGGCTAAGGGAGTAAATTAGCCGCCATTATCGTTGAGCAAGACTTGCTTTTGGCCTAGCAATAATCGTCGTTAACAAGATGCGCCATTGTCATCCACTAGGGTTGGCAATGGCGATGTTATCACTTAAGTAAAAAGTCCGTCTTATTCATAACATATTAAAAATTAACAATATAAATTTAAAATCAACATATTGGGATATCATCATGGCAATCAAAATCGGCATTAATGGCTTCGGCCGTATGGGGCGTTTAGCACTGCGCGCGGCATGGGACTGGGATGAGGTGGAGTTTGTGCAGATCAACGATCCCGCAGGCGACGCCCATACATTGGCACATTTACTCGAGTTTGATTCTGTCCATGGCCGTTGGCGTTATCCAGTGACGGCGAATGCCGATGCGATCCAGATCCAAGATAAAGCCATTCGCACCACGCGCAATAAAGCCATTGCCGAGACCGATTGGTCGGGATGCGATGTAGTGATTGAAGCCTCTGGGGTGATGAAAACCAAAGCCTTACTGCAAGCTTATTTAGATCAAGGTGTTAAGCGGGTGGTTGTCACTGCTCCCGTGAAAGAAGAGGGCGTGTTAAATGTGGTGATGGGCGTGAACCATCAACTATACGATCCTGCCATTCATCCCATAGTGACCGCCGCATCTTGTACCACTAATTGCCTTGCGCCTGTGGTGAAAGTGATCCATGAGCAGATAGGCATCAAACACGGTTCTATGACCACTATCCACGATATTACTAACACCCAAACCATTCTCGATGCGCCGCATAAAGATTTACGCCGCGCCCGCGCCTGTGGTTTGAGTTTAATCCCAACCACCACTGGCAGCGCGACAGCAATTACTCATATATTCCCAGAGCTTAAGGGTAAACTTAATGGTCATGCCGTGCGGGTACCACTGGCTAATGCCTCGCTGACGGATTGTGTATTCGAGCTTGAGCGCGCCGTTACTGAAGCGGAAGTGAATGCGCTACTTAAAACCGCCGCCGAGGGTGAGCTTAAGGGGATTTTAGGCTATGAAGAGCGGCCGCTGGTGTCGGTGGATTACAAAACCGATCCGCGATCGAGCATTGTTGATGCGCTCTCGACCATGGTGGTGAATGGCACTCAACTTAAGCTCTATGTGTGGTACGACAATGAATGGGGCTACGCTAACCGTACGGCTGAGCTCGCCCGTTTAGTCGGCCAGCTTGATTTGCCCCGCTAGGAGAGCTCAATGTCTGCCGCCAAGCTTTTTGAACAATTAATGCAATTGCCTGTTGCCGTGCGGCAATATTTGCTGATCACTTTCAATTATTGGAGTTTTACCTTAACCGACGGCGCACTGCGGATGTTAGTGGTGCTGCATTTTCACGACCTTGGCTACAGTCCGCTAGCGATCGCTATGCTGTTTTTGTTCTACGAGATTTTTGGCGTAGTGACCAATCTACTGGGCGGCTATCTTGGTGCGCGTTTAGGGTTAAATCGCACCATGAACGTGGGTCTTGGGATGCAAGTGTTTGCCTTAGCCATGTTATTAGTGCCGGCGGCGAGTTTACCTTTGTGGCTCGCCGGCGTGCCTTGGGTGATGGCGGCGCAGGCGTTATCTGGAGTTGCTAAAGATCTCAATAAGATGAGCGCCAAAAGCGCGATCAAACTGCTAGTGCCAAAAGGCGAGCAGGGCAAGCTTTATAAGTGGGTTGCCTTATTAACGGGTTCTAAAAATGCCCTCAAGGGTGCGGGATTTTTCCTCGGCGGCGCCTTGCTTGCGTTACTAGGGTTTGAGCTGGCGATCGCCACTATGGCGAGCATGCTTGGACTCGTATGGTTACTCAGTTTAGTGATGCTGAAAAAGGATCTAGGTAAAGCCAAGAATAAGCCTAAATTTACGGAGATTTTCTCTAAGAGTCGCAGTGTGAACATTCTCTCGGCGGCACGACTATTCCTGTTTGCCGCCAGAGATGTGTGGTTTGTGGTGGCGCTGCCTGTGTATCTGGCGAGTAAATTTGGCTGGGATCATTGGGCGGTGGGCGGCTTTTTAGCTGTGTGGGTTATTGGCTATGGCATAGTGCAAACCTTGGCACCTAAGATCACAGGGAATCATGAACACCAAAGCTTAGCAGTCGGTGCTGTACCCGATGGTCGCAGCGCGTTAATTTGGGCCAGTTTGCTAGCCTTTGTACCAGCGCTCATTGCCAGCGCGATACAGTTTAGTTTTTACCCTGAAGCCAGTTTGTTGTTGGGCTTAATGTTATTTGGTGCCCTGTTTGCGGTGAACTCGTCGCTGCACAGTTACTTGATTGTGAGTTACGCCAGTGAAGAGGCGGTATCGCTGGATGTGGGTTTCTACTATATGGCCAATGCTATGGGGCGTTTGGTCGGCACTGTGCTGTCTGGTTTAGTGTATCAAGCCTATGGTTTAGCTGCCTGTTTGTGGATTTCGACCGCTTTTATCGGCATCACTGCTATGATTTCGATTAAGTTACCTCGGCAAGTCGCGGAATAAGTGCCAATGCAAACGTGGTGTAAGGTATCAACAGATTACTGCAACGGGTTTATGTTACTTGCGCGTCTGCGGCGTTTAGGATGCAGTGGGTGTTTTATCTTAGGTTTATTCTTTGCTACTGCTTGTCCGCTTTACGCTGCTCCAATGCAATCTGCGTTAACTCCGGCATTAGCTCCGGCGTTAGGTCCCGCAGTAGATTGGAAAAACTCAGCCTATATCACCCAAGCTTTTAGCGAAGTCGCCCTTAAAAATGAATACGATAAAGATAAGCATCGTGTGCGTAAGTGGCGCATTCCGGTGCGAGTGTTTATTGAGCATCAAGTGGGCGATAGGGCGCTGCACACCCAATTAGTACAGATGCACTTAGCGCACTTAGCCGAGATTACGGATCATGATATTCAGCTGGTGGATACGCTTTCTGAGGCGAATCTGCACTTAGTGTTTACTCGTCAATCCCAATGGGAGAGTGAAGTTACCCGCTTAATGGGGCCAAGTTCGGCGAAGAATGTCCATGGCTCAGTGTGTATGGCCAAGTTTGCTCTGAACGCTAACAGTGAAATTGACCGCGCATGGGTGATTATTCCCGTTGATCAGGCAAAAATGCACGGTAAGTTAGTGGCTTGTGTGGTCGAGGAAGTCACCCAAGTGCTGGGGTTGCCCAATGATTCTGAAAAAGTATTCCCCTCCATCTTTAATGATAAAACCCCGCAGGACTTACTCACTGGGCTCGATTATATTTTGCTGAAATTGCTCTACAGTAACCAGATTAGTGCGGGTATGACGGCAAAAGAAGCACTACCTATCATTCAAGCTCAGCTCGCTCAATGGCAGCGTGATGGGACCCTAACTCATGCCGATAAAACCGTGCGCCAAGGTGAGTTATACCCGCTACTAGGTTATTGATGCTTGAGTGTTACGGCGAAAGTTGACATTGCTCGCATGCGACCAATTAATTCTTTTTCTTTGAGGAATAAGGGCATAGTCTAGCTTTATACAAGGTAAAAACGTTGGAGGGACACCATGCGAATGACACTGCAGTTTTTAGGAGCGACAGAGGAAGTTACCGGCTCATGCCATTTACTCTCGGTCGATCATGAACACTTATTACTCGATTGTGGTTTGATCCAAGGTGGTAAAGCGGATGAACTGCGTAATCATGATCCCTTCGCCTTCGACCCTGAGTCTATTTCCGCTGTTGTGCTCAGCCATGCCCATATCGACCATTCAGGGCGTTTACCACTCTTAGTTAAAGCGGGTTTTGATGGGCCTATCTACACCCATAAAGCCACGGCAGAACTGTGCGCCATCATGCTCAAAGATGCGGCCATGCTGCAGACTCGCGACACCGAAAGGGTTAATAAAAAGCGCGCTAAACATGATCTTGAACCCTTAGAACCGCTATTCACCGTTGAAGATGCCGAACAGGCCATCACCCAATTTGTGCCGCTGGAATACGGCCAAGTAACTCGGGTCATTCCCCATGTGGATATTTGCCTCTCAGATGCGGGACATATTTTAGGTTCTGCCTTAGTCGAGCTGTGGTTAGGCGAGGGTAAGTCCCAGAAAAAAGTCGTTTTCAGTGGCGATCTTGGCCGTGCGGGGATGCCGATTTTACGCAATCCGACCTTAGTGGATACGGCGGATTTAGTGTTAATGGAAAGCACCTACGGCAACCGTTTTCACCGTAGTTGGACGGAAACCTTAGCCGAGTTGAAAGACATTTTTGCTAAGACAGTCAACGAGAGCCAAGGCAATATCTTGCTGCCAGCTTTCTCGGTTGGACGGGCGCAGGAGTTATTATATCTCTTTCATTTATATGCTAAAGAATGGGATCTCGGTCGCTGGAAAATCTGCCTAGATAGCCCCATGGCGATTGAGGCGACTCGCGTCTACGTCAATAATTATCCGCTGATGGATGAGGATTTTAAACGCTTTACCCGCCAACATCCTGGGCAGCATCCGCTGTTGTCGAATGTCGAATTTATCCAGACGACCGAAGAGTCGATGGCGCTGAATGAAGTGCATAAGGGATTGATCATTATTGCGGGGAGCGGCATGTGTAACGGTGGGCGTATTCGTAGCCACTTAGAGCATAATCTATGGCGACCTGAATGCGATGTGATTATCTGTGGTTATCAAGCCCTTGGCACACAAGGGCGTGCCTTGGTTGACGGTGCTGAGGAGCTGACTATCCATGGCAATAGTATTAAAGTTGCGGCTAAGTTACACACAGTGGGCGGGCTTTCTGCCCATGCAGATCAAGCTGAATTATTGCGTTGGTATCGCCATTTTGAAGGCCAACCGCCGCTGATTTTAGTCCACGGAGAACCCGATGCGCAGCATGGATTGGTCGATGTGGTTAATCAAGATCCTAAGACTAAACCTCAGGCCACCGCGATTGCGACCCATGGCGACAGGTTAGATTTAACCGCGCTGCCACAGTTAGTGTGGAAACCAGCTTAAGTTAATTATCCTACATAGCGGCGTATTGCTCGAGATACTCCCTGCATACTCAATGCGGGGATTTTTTATTTATGTTACAAATCAATATCTCACCGCTCGGCAACGACTCTGCGTGCCAATCCATTTCAGATAAATTCGCAGATGATTTAGATTTCCAATTGTTAACTATTCGTTGTAATCTGAGGTGCAACTGTTAGATTGGCTCCTTGATATGTCGTGTTCGTTAGGCCAAGTCCTAATCCGACGGCGTCAGTCAAACTATAACAATAACAAGCAATCACGAGGTTTGAATGGAAGCGATTACGGAGTTTGTTGGCCTGATTAATGGCTTTGTCTGGGGCACACCTATGTTGGTGATGATCTTAGGCGTTGGTTTGTTTCTTTCCCTCGGGCTGAGATTAATGCCCATTCTGAAGTTAGGCACAGGCTTTAAGTTACTCTGGTCTGGCCGTATTCCCGATAAAGATAAAAATGTGAAAGGGGATGTGAGTCCGTTTAATGCGTTGATGACTTCCCTTTCAGCCACCATTGGTACGGGTAATATTGCAGGTGTGGCGACGGCAATTTTTGTCGGTGGCCCAGGCGCGTTATTCTGGATGTGGTGCACCGCATTAGTTGGCATGGCGACTAAGTATTCTGAGGCTGTGCTGGCGGTTAAATTTCGCGAAGTAGACGATCAGGGTAACCATGTCGGTGGCCCTATGTATTACATTAAAAATGGTCTTGGCAAAAAGTGGGCTTGGTTGGGCACTCTATTTGCGATTTTTGGATCACTCGCTGGCTTTGGTATTGGCAACACGGTACAAGCCAACTCAGTCGCCGCAGCATTAAGCAGTAACTTCGGCGTTCCGGCTTGGGTGTCTGGCGTGGTGATGATGCTGCTGGTCGGCGCGGTATTGATGGGGGGTATTAAGCGTATCGCTGAAGTTGCCGGTAAGTTAGTGCCATTTATGACGATTTTTTATATCACTGCTGGCCTAGGTGTGTTGGTGGTGCATATTCAAGACGTACCAGCTGCATTCGCCCTAATTATTCACAGCGCTTTTAATCCAGTGGCAGCCCAAGGTGGTTTTGCGGGCGCAGCTGTGTGGGCGGCGATTCGTTTTGGTGTGGCGCGCGGCGTATTCTCCAACGAAGCGGGTTTAGGTAGTGCGCCGATAGCCCATGCTGCGGCACAAACCAATAATCCCGTGGCGCAGGGGCTGGTGGCTATGCTCGGCACTTTTATCGATACTATCGTGGTTTGTTCGATTACAGGTTTGGCGATTGTGGTTTCTGGTTCTTGGACCTCGGGTGAAAATGGCGCCGCGCTGACGTCATACGCTTTCTCCCATGCCTTGCCTCTGGGTAATTATATCGTGGCTATCGCCTTGTCTATCTTTGCCTTCACCACCATTATTGGCTGGAGTTTCTACAGCGAAAAATGTGTGCAGTATCTCTTTGGTATTAAAGCGGTAAAACCTTTTAGGTTGCTATGGACCATAGCCGTGCCACTAGGCGCCGTTAGCTCGTTAGATTTTATTTGGTTATTGGCTGATACCTTAAACGCCATGATGGCCATTCCTAACTTAATCGCCTTGGCACTGTTAAGCCCTGTGGTCTTTGGGTTAACACGGGAATACTTCATTAAAAAGCGTGCCGATGAAGCAGCAAAAGCCCAATCTTAATCTGATGAATAAAGTTGAGTCACGTTAGAATAAAAGAAGCTCACATGATTGTGAGCTTTTTTATTTAAATCAATAATATTGCCGTATTAATCTGAGTTGTTGTCGAACTCAGTATCATCGAGTAACTCAAAGGCTGGAGCGACGTTAGGTACATCTTTAAACAGGCGTGTGAAGTGACGTTGTACGCCTTTCAAATCGATTCCTGCTAAGCCTGAGGCGAAGCCAAACCAAGCATAAAGACCGCTAAAGTTATCGAACATGGGCGGTAAATATTTCGGTGTCGTCAGTATGCCCTCTTGGCAAGCTTGGTATAACACTGGGATATCTTCGATCGCCAATTTACCGAGGAACAACATAGGGATAAGTTCGGGAAGGCCCGAGGTGATAGCGCTGCGGATAAAGTTAATGTTTTCCACATAACCGCGCACATAGGAAATATCCTTAGTGAAGAAGCTGCCGCCTTCCACCATACCTCCACGGAAAACCCTTTGGGTGACGCGGTAACTGTCGGTCGCGCTCAGGTTTAATCCTCTGAAATAATTGAATACTTCAATAAAGTCGGCGCCATTTTCCGCCATGTCGACCGCGGCGACACGGTCGCTGATGCGTCGAGCTCGCCCTGGATTTGAACTGAGGGTTAGCATTTCCAGTAAAACAGCTAAACCCTCTTGAGTCGCGGCTACCCGCGGCGAACCGACACTGAGCCAAGTGGCGTGGGGTTGGGCTCGGCCATTAAGCGTAGTGCCGACATGTACCCAACCTTCGTGAACTTCGTATACATTGAGATCGGATTCGCTAAACATGGCTCTGCTATTGAGCTTAACGGTATCGCCACCCACAGCAGCGTCAGAAACGATACCGTCACTGAGGCGCACGCGCATATCATCGCTATGGAAGTACTTTTCTAAACGTTGACTAAGCACGTGGACCGCTTCGGGTGCGCTAATAATTTTAGGATGATGTTTATTCATGTGTCTCGCCGCAGGCAGCGAGAAAATGTAGCTGAGCTTATCGCCTAACTGGCGCAGCGTATGGCGATCGCCATGCAGTTTATGGCTAGCACTACCGTATAATTCTTGGCTTAATTTACCAAAGGTTGGCGTACCTCTATTTCCTAACATATCAACTACAAGGCGATATTGATCGACGTTGGCTACTAATATCTTGCCGAGTTTATCCCGTTTACCTAAACGTCTATGGATATCCTGTTTGAGGGAGGCGAGTTCTGCTTGGGTTTTGACTGGGTCAAAAGGTAAGGCAATGTTTTGATAGAACTCTTGCTTGATAGCCGGTAGTACAGTGCCCTTATTTGAGAGAAAACGCTCCTCCATTTCCCGCGGCCATTTGATGGCATCTAAGATTTTTATTGGCGTTTGGATGCGAATTAATTCATCGGAAAAACGGCGTAGATCTTGTTGATATTGGGCTAACGACTCAGACATTCCCGTATATCCTGCAGGTAATTTCAGCGAGAGAGATGTGGCTAATCATAGCCTTAAACCTCATTTATTCATATTGATTCGCAGACTAGCTGAGGAAATATACCGATTACATAAATTAACTGTTATCGGTTTTGTGAATCATTTTGGTGCACCTGTGACTATTTTAGCGCTGTGTGCATTGGATATAAATTAATAACTATCTGTTTCATATTGTTTTATTGATATGGCATTAAAGCTGCTTTGTTTTGGACTTAGAAATCGGTTGATTGGAGCAAAACATGGCAGCGATGAGTTATTTGAGTGTGATCGAGCGGTATCACGAATACGAAGCCACAGTGCATGAACTGATGGAGTCCATTTTAACTGGGATTGCCGATGCCGAGTTATTTAAACAACCTAAGGTCGATGTCAAAGCGATGAAAGGAATCGCGAAGAGCTATCCCTTTGTCGAGCTGATGTATTTACTCGATAGCCAAGGCTTGCAGATAAGTCAGAATATCGCTGTAGTAGACCACCAAATTGAGTTAATTCCGTTAGGTGGCAATCGTGATCGCAGCCAACGACCCTATTTCATTAATCGTGATGAGTCCGATGGCGTCAACATTACACGTCCCTATTTATCCAATGCCAGTGGTAATTTATGCCTCTCCGCCTCTTTAGCGATTTATCAACAGGAGCAAAAACTGGGTTATTTAGTGGTGGATGTGGACTTGACCCGTTTGATTGAATTTATGATGGGCGACAGTGCACGGCGGCGCGTAACGCCAGCATTTAAAGCGGTTTATGGCGTGATAGTGGCAGGGTTGTTTGTGCTGGTTACTGTATTGCTCTGGACCGCATTGCGGGATATTTACGGACTCTTTACGGTCGAGCGAATTGGCCAAGATCCGCTGCAACCTTTTGGGATCATTATTTTTATGACGTTAGCTTTAGCGATTTTTGATCTCGGAAAAACTATTCTCGAAGAAGAAGTGCTAATGCATAAGGATATCTTTCGCCACAGCTCAACGCGGCGAACCATTACACGGTTTGTGTCTACCATCCTTATTGCCATTTCCATTGAGGCGTTATTGACTATGTTCAAGGCGTCACTCGGCGAGAAACAATATATTGAACCCGCGATTTGGATGATGTTAGCCGTAGTTGGTTTACTCGTAGGATTAGGTGCTTACGTTTATTTAGGTGCTAAGGCCGAATGGTTGCTGATTAAAACGCAAGCCTATAAAAGCGGTAAAAAGTGACAAGGATGATGTAGCTTTGAAGGTGGTGATTAAGAGGGCTAAACAAGGTCACACCCAGCACTGAGAGCTGGGTGAGATATTAGGTCTGAGTGGACAAGAACTGTGAGAGTCCTAGATGAATAATCTGCTATTTAACGCAGCATCACCCTAATTTTGCCCACTAGATACTGAGATCAAATAGGCTAGAAAAAATCGTCATCTCCTAATGCACGCTTTAACTCCGCCCGTTCGAGGTAGTCTTCTAAACGCTTTTTGACTTCACGTCTATGTTGCATTGCCTCGGCAGCTTTGCTGTTTTTCGGTGTGGTCATTGCCTCAAGTTCAGTATCGTTGGGCACGACTTCAGTAATATGAGCCATAACGAATTCCTCTTGTTGTTCCTAACGACTTTCTAACTAAAAAGAGTAGGGTAGAAAAGCAAATAATTTTGTGAGTCAGGGTGAAAAATTCTTCCCGTGTGCCGGATGATTCAGCTTGCCGCTGTTTGGCTTAAGCCTGAGGCTACAATTGGATATTTGATTAATTCAGTTCTTGCTTATTTTGTGATTGAGAGCACAACAGTGTCATCGATATATTCGGGTTAATTCCGAGTTAAATAGTAGGATAAACTTGAATTTAGACATATTTACAACAACACTTGTAACTAGGTTTATTGCTGATAGTTTGCTAGGGAATTGGCTCAAATGGACAAGGATGAGTTTTCTAAACTGCATAGCCCATCAAATAATATCTATTTTAGCGTGCTGAGCTCTAGCTGGCTGATGATTATCGCTGCTTTACTTTTCATGGGCATTTCCTGGTATGTGCTGGAGCAATATCTTAGAGATAGGGGTGAAGAGCGTTTCGAAAACAGTGTGCAAGAGTTAACCGAAGCGGTGAATCGCAGAATGCTTGCCTATGAGCAAGTCTTACGCGGTGGTGTTGGCTTGTTATTATCTTCAAATGATGTGACCCGAAAGGAGTGGCAAACCTATGTTGTCAATGCGCATTTATCTGAGTATTACCCAGGTTTTCAAGGCTTTGGCTATGCTCAGTTACTTAAGCCTGACACATTAGATAACCATGTCCAACACGTTCAGGCCGAAGGCTTTAAAGATTATAAAGTATACCCAGAAGGCGTACGTGATCAGTATTGCGTGATCTTGTATTTAGAGCCTTTTGATTGGCGCAATCAAAGAGCCTTTGGTTATGACATGTGTTCCGAGGCTAATCGGCGCAAAGCCATAGATTACGCCATTAGCACTGGCCAGCCAACTATCTCAGGCAAGGTGGCCTTAGTTCAAGATACGCCCGAAGATGCTCAAGCGGGTTTCTTGATGTATTTACCCATTTATCAAGGAACGGTGGCAACGGAGGTTGAACGGAAACAACAGGCGATTGGACTCGTATATGCGGCGTTTAGGATGGACGACCTCATGCAAGGGATTATGGGAGATCGATTCTCAGGTTTGAAACTTGCTATTTATGAAAACCCGCAGGCAAATGCAGACAGTTTAATGTTCACTAGCAGTAAAGTACTGCCAAATCAAAAAGATGTGTTTTATCAGTCACAGACCGACTTGATTGGCGGTAGGCAGTGGCGCTTGGACATTTCATCACAATCGCGTTTTATCTCAAGATCGGAAGAGACCCAAGGTATCTGGCTGCAATTTATCGGTTGTGCATTCATTTTGGCATTGTTTTACTCGGTGCTAATCATGGCGCGTAATCGATATAAAGAGTCATTACTTACCTCTGAGCTAATCGCGAATGAAAAACGCTTTAGACTCGTCATTGAAGCCTCTCCAAGCGCACTGTTTATGGTGGATAAGGCTGGAATTATTACATTGGTAAACACCCATGCCGAACGTTTATTTGGTTATGCCAGAGATGAGTTACTCGGCCGCTCTATCAATATGTTATTGCCAGACGCGCTGAGGGATGTGCACCAGCAGCACATGAATCATTATTTAGTGCAGCCGATTGCGAAAAATATGTCGATGCGGGATGACTTATTTGGCTGTTGTAAAGATGGCAGTCGACTCGCGATAGAAGTGGGGCTGACGCCTATTCATTTCAGTAATGGCATTTTCATTCTTGCGACAATTAACAATGTGTCTGAACGTAAGCGCATTGAAGTTCAGCGTGCAGAACACATGCAAGAGCTTGAGCGCATCAATCAAGAACTCGACCGTTTTGCCTATATCGCTTCCCATGATTTGAAATCCCCGCTACGGGGTATCGAGCAGTTAACCTCTTGGCTAACAGAGGATTTATCCGATAACACCAATGAAAATGTGCAGAAATATCTCGGGCTGATCCAAAGCCGTATTCACCGCATGGTGTTATTGCTCGATGGGCTATTGATGTTCTCCCGTATTGGCCGTGTCGATACTGAAACCACTGAGGTCAACAGTCGGCAACTGGTTGAAGATATGTTTGCGCTCGTTGCGCCACCTCAGGGGTTCGAATTAGTCCTCAAAGGGGAGTTTCCGAACTTCCATACCGTTCGCGCCTTGTTGGAATTGGTGATACGCAATTTAATCAGTAATGCCATTAAGCACCATGACTTAGTTACAGGTGTCATTACCGTTTTATGTGAGAGTACAAGTAAACATTATCTATTCAGTGTGTTGGATGATGGGCCAGGTATTTCGAGTGCCTATCAGAATAAAGTCTTCGAAATGTTTCAAACACTTAAACCTAGAGATGAAGTCGAAGGCAGTGGTTTAGGTTTATCACTTGTGAAGAAAACAGTTGAAAGTTTAGGCGGTAATATTCAACTCAAATCGCAGGGTAGAGGCTGTTGTTTTTACTTTACTTGGCCTAAGCACATAGTGAAAAAGGAGCTTTTATGAGAGCAGCAGATCAATATCAACAGGTCACTATTTTATTAGTTGATGACGATGATGTGGATTACATGGCCGTGCAGCGGGCGATGAGACAGCTTAGGTTACTCAATCCTTTAGTGCGCGCACGGGATGGCATTGAGGCACTCGCAATTCTCACCAGCTTAGACACAATTAAAGGCCCGTATCTAATTTTACTCGACCTTAATATGCCAAGAATGAATGGCTTTGAGTTTCTTGAGCGGATACGTTCAGATCCTTCACTTTCATCATCTGTCGTTTTTATGCTCACGACGTCGAGTACCGATGAAGATAGAATGAAAGCCTATAGCCATCATGTGGCTGGCTACATGGTTAAAACTGACATAAAAGACGGTTTTAACAATATTTTTAACATGCTTGAAGGTTACTGGCGAATAGTCGAGCTCCCATCCGCATAAGGTGAGTATATGGATTTACTACTGATCGATGATGATGAAGTCGATAGAACGGCAATTATCCGAGCACTTAGACAGTCGAAATTGACGTTTAATGTGATCGAAGCAAATTGTGCATTTGATGGGTTAAATCTTGCTTTAGAACGCCATTTCGATGGCATTCTATTGGATTATTTATTGCCCGATGCCAATGGGTTAGAAGTGTTGATTAAGCTCAATGCCATGACGCAAGACCAGACTGTGGTCGTGATGCTGAGTCGCTATGAAGATGAGAAACTGGCCCAGCGCTGTATTGAATTAGGTGCGCAGGATTTTCTGCTCAAGGATGAGGTTAATTCGCGGATACTAACCCGTGCGATTCGCTACGCAAAACAAAGATCTTCAATGGCATTGGCGTTACGTAATAGCCATCAAAAACTCAAAGAGCTGGCCGAGCACGACTCGCTCACTAAGTTGGTTAATCGTTATGGCTTTGAACTGTGTCTGAATCGAGCGATCGCAAGGGCGAAACGTTGCCACGATTATTTAGCCGTTATCTTACTCGATCTCGATGATTTTAAAGCGATCAATGACACTTTAGGCCACCAAACTGGTGATGTGCTGTTAGTTCAAGTGGCGGCCAGATTAAGTGAAGTGCTGCGCGATGGCGATATTATTGCCCGCTTAGGCGGGGACGAATTTGTCGTACTGGTGACGGATAACGATTATAAATATTTCCCCATGATAGTGGCCAATCGACTGCTAAAAGTCTTTGAGGACGTGTTTTGTCTCGGTGATAACGACGTGCTTATTGGCGCCAGTATCGGTGTGGCTTTTTATAATGAAGCGGCTTCGAATAGTTCTGAATTGATGAAATGCGCCGATATTGCCATGTATCGCGCTAAAAAGATGGGCCGAAATCAGATACAGTTTTATTCCGAAGCCTTAGATAAAGAGGTGCGCTACCGTAATCATATCGAGTCAAGTTTGCGTATGGCCTTAAAAAGACATGAGTTTAAGGTCCATTATCAGGCACAGGTTAATGCGAAAACCCATCAGTTGGTGGGGATGGAAGCCCTTATCCGATGGCAGCATCCAGTGGATGGCATTATCGCCCCCGATCAATTTTTACCTATTGCTGACGAAATTGGCTTAATGGATGACATTGATGATTGGGTGCTTGAACAAGCCTGCACCCAAGCTCAGATTTGGTTATCCCAGTTACAGCCTTTAGGCCAAGAATTTACTATTGCAGTTAACCTCTCCGCCTCTCAAATAGGCAATGAGAACCTATTCGATAAAATAGTGCATATATTGACTAAGACAGGCTTGCCTGCTGGAGCATTAGAGCTTGAAATTACAGAGAATTGCCTCATTGAAGATCCCCATGAACATGCCAAAGTGCTCGATAGAATCGCCGGATTAGGGGTGCGTTTTGCCCTCGATGATTTCGGGACGGGTTTTTCGTCATTAGAACACATCAAACTGTTTCCGATCAGCGTGCTGAAAATCGATAAAAGCTTTGTCGCTTCCTACGATAAAGATGAAAAAGACACCCGATTGCTCGCTGCTTTACTCAACTTTGCCTATGGGTTTAATGTTATTTCTGTGGCGGAGGGAGTAGAAACCGTTGAGCAAGCAGAGTTTTGTACTGCGCGCCATTGCACGGTTTTACAAGGGTATTTATTTTCACGTCCCTTAGATACCGCGGCGTTTGAGGCCAAGTATATTCTGCCACTATTAACCCAAACTCAGCTCCCTGTGTGAGCAGGGCGGGATCATACTTTGTTAACAGTAGGGAACTTCTTCGTATCTGCATGATCT